>JAPYUH010000276.1 GCA_029936195.1 Alphaproteobacteria bacterium | reverse complement strand
GATCAAAACGGGGGATAAATGGCAAATTTCGTTCTAATACATGGCTCGTTCCAGGGCAGCTGGATCTGGCAGCCGACCGTGAAACTGTTGCGCGAGGGCGGCCACAATGTGCACGCCCCGACCATGGATGGCTGTGCCGAACGGCGGCATGGCCTGCGCGCCGGTATCACGGCGACCACCATGGCCGAGGAAGTGGTCGATCTGTTGTTCTATGAAGACCTTGACGAGGTGATCATGGCGACCACATCGTCGGGCGGCATTGTCATGTCCAAGGCGGCGGAGATGGCCCGGGACAAGATAAAACGCCTGGTCTACATCGACGCCCTGGCGCCACAGCCGGGCGAGACCGTGGGTGATATCGTCATTCGCGGCCCGAACCAGGAACCCAATATAGAGATCGAATTCGCCGCCGGTCCCAACCGGGAAGGCATGGCCGCGCGCCTGTTTGCCGACCTGGAACCGGAATTAAAGGAATGGGCCCTGGACCGCGCCACGTTGCACCCCAAGGGGGCATCGGCGGCGGATCTGGATAAATTCTGGGCCCAAAGCTGGCCCGCCACGGTGATCTACTGCACCGGTAGCCTGAACCCTTCCGAGACGCACCAACGGGCCACGGCGGACAAACTCCGGGCCCATTGGCATGTCATGGACGCCGGCCATTACCCCATGTTGAGCCATGGCGCGGAAATGGCGCGGCTGTTGTTGCAGGAAATTGAAAGGTAGAACGACATGAAGTTGTTCTATTCCGGCAACTCCCCCTATGCCCGCCGTACCCGCCTCGCCGCCCGCCAAGTCGCCAATTTATCCGGTCTGGTGATAGAAGAAGTGGATGCCGCGCCGCTCGGCACGGCGGATCATGCGCTGTTTCAGCACGGCCCCGGCGCCAAGGTGCCGGGTTTGCAGACGGAGTCCGGTGCTTATCTTTGCGAAACCCTGGTTATCACGAATTACCTGAACGGCCGGTCCGGCGGCAAGCTGATGCCAGGTGATCCGGCGCAGTTCGAGGGGGTTTTGGAACTGGAAGGTATCGGCTCCCTGCTCATGGATACCCTGTTCCATTGCTCCCACGAGAAACGCCGGGCGGCGGGTGAGCAGTCCCCCGGTGTCATCGCCAAGGAAACCGAACGCGCCAACCGTTGTTACGACGCTTTGGAAAACCGCCTTGGCGGCCAGGCCGCGGTCCTCAACGTGGGCACCATCGCGGCGGTCGCCTCATTGGGCTATTCCGACTGGCGCCACGCCGAGGATGACTGGCGCGGCGGCCGGCCCGGTTTGGCGACCTGGTTCGACGAGATGATGAAGACCAGGGATGTGGCGGAGACACACCCCATAATCTGACCCCCGGACAGACCGGGTCACACCGCCGCGACGATGGCAACTTAGAGCGGTTTTCATGAATACAGGATCATTTGACCGCGATCAGGCTCCGTCGCCCTATCTGGCCCTGCTGTCGGCGCCCAAACGGCGCCGGGGGTTGGTCAGGCCGCTGGCCCACAGGAAGTAATCCTTGTCCCGCCGCCGCCAGCTTTCATGGGACCAAAGCCTTGGCCCGGTGCGTAACTTCGCCTTGGGAAGGTAGACCTGGGCCGCGATCTGCCGGCGGTCGGAAAGACGCACCAATCTGGTTTCCCGCCGGTAGCCGTCGCCCTCGTAGCGATCCAATAGCTTCGCCTGTGCGGTGGACAAGCCCGATACTGCAAGGCCCGGTGCCCGGACCCCTGGCTTGCGCATGATGGCCGGGTAACGGGCGCGCAGAACATAACGGACCGTGAAACCGGGCAGCCAGGCGGGCTGAATTTCCGCGCCTTCGGGAACCGCGCCCAGTACCAAGCGGCGGACGTCGGGGTCGATCAAGGTGCCGTAGAAGAAGAAACAATGTGTCCCATCCCGTCCGGCCATCTCAGTCCCTTGGCTGCAACAGCCAGCCAAAGACCAGCGTTGCCGCCACCGCGCCCACAAGCTGTGCCGCAATGAACCCCGGCGCATCCATCGGCGCAATGCCCGAGAAGGTATCGGTCAGGGTGCGGGCAATGGTTACTGCGGGATTGGCGAAAGAGGTCGAGGCGGTGAACCAATAGCCGGCGGTGATAAACAATCCCACCGCATAAGGCACGGCGTCGGGTCGGAAGCGCACGCAGCCCAGTATGGTCGCGACCAGGCCAAAGGTCGCAATGAACTCGGCAAACCACTGCCCCACGCCCGTGCGGGCGTGGGTCGAGATCATCAAGACCGGCTCGGCAAACATAATATGGGCGGCCATGGCGCCGCAAATGGCGGCGGCCACCTGCACGCCGACATAGACCAGCGCCTCACCCGCGGTGATTTCCCTACGCAACAGGAACGACAATGTCACGGCCGGGTTGAAATGGGCCCCCGACAGGGGCCCGAAAATCAGGATCAGCACCACCAGTATGGCGCCGGTGGCGATTGTGTTGCCCAACAGGGCCAGGGCCACGTTGCCCCCGGCCAGGGTCTCCCCCATGATGCCGGAGCCGACCACGGTGGCCAGCAAAAACGCCGTGCCGATAAATTCCGCCGCCAGACGGCGGAGAAAACTAAAAGTCTGTTTGCTCATGTTTATTCACGCTTAATCAAGGGCCGTCACCTTGGCGCCTTCTTCCTCAACCAGGAAACGGCTGCCGGGGTAGCCCGCCGCCGCCGGTATGCGCAGGACGCGTCCCCTTGGATGCTTCTCGGATTCCGGCTGCACGGTCACTACGGCAGTGGCGCGGGAGGTGGCCATGGCTTCATCGACGTTTTTGTATTGTGACAATTTCAAAAGGTTCATGCGGGTGGGAAAGACCACCGTGCGCTTACCCGAATTCGCCGCCGCCACGGCCGCCTCGGGCCGCAGCCATTCGCTGTCCGTGGATTCAGAGCCGTCATGGAGGGCCACATGATCCACCGGCGCCCGGGCCACGAAGAATTGCGTGTCGAACACCTTGGGCACGATCCGGGGCGTGATCCAGTGGGCGTAGTTGACCATCTTGTCCAGGGCCAGCACCAAACCCTCGGTGCGGCAGACATCGGCGATGGTGATGTTTCCGGCAGTCAGATCGGCCCGCCAACGATCCTCGACACCCTTAAGGCGCGCGGCGTCGATCAGCTCGTCGCTGCCTTCGTTCCTGGCGAGGAGCACGCCGCACTCCTCGAAAGCTTCGCGCACGGCGGCCACCCGGTGGGAGAGGGCATTTTCATCCAGACCCTCGGCGCCGCGGCAAAACGGGCGCGCGTCGGCATCTTCGGGGTCGACCTTGCCGCCGGGAAAGACCAGGGCGCCCGAGAAGGAGTCGATTTCATGGTGACGCACCACCATGAAGACTTCGAGGCCATGGGCGCCATCACGGATCAACAGCACGGTAGAGGCGGAAATATCAGGTTTTCTAGCTTCGCTCACGGTTACTCGCACTTTATGTCATTGGGTCATCGTTCCCGCCTTGTAGCATAAATTCCAGCTGTCGTGCTGGTAGTCATGCTGGTATTGGGGGGGCGGTTATGTCATTTTGCCCCGCTAGACATAAAGGATGACCGTCATGAGCCTCGCCGCCGAAGCCGCCAAGGAACAACCGCTGCCAAATACATTGAAGGCGGCCCTGACTGAATTGCTGGGCGACCGTTTTACCACGGCCACGTCCGTGCGCGAACACCATGGCAAGGGCGAGGCTTATCACACCGCCGCCCTGCCGGACGGGGTGGCCTATGCCAATAGCACCGAGGAAGCCGCGGCGGTGGTCAAGGCCTGCGCCGGGCATGGAATCCCGGTCATACCCTATGGGACGGGCACCGCGCTGGAGGGTCATACCCTGGCCCTGCGGGGCGGCATCACACTCGATCTCAGCGGCATGGACCAGGTCATCCGGGTCAGCCCGGAAGACATGGATTGCACCGTGCAGGCCGGCGTGACCCGCAATCAGCTGAACGAATATCTGCGCGATACGGGGCTGTTCTTTCCCGTTGACCCCGGCGCCGACGCCTCGCTGGGCGGCATGGCGGCAACACGGGCCAGTGGCACCACCACCGTGCGCTATGGCGCCATGCGGGAAAATGTCCTGGCCCTGACCGTGGTGCTGGCCGACGGCCGAGTCATTCAAACCGCACGGCGGGCCCGCAAGTCAGCCGCCGGCTATGACCTGACACGGCTGTTCGTCGGCTCGGAAGGGACCTTGGGCGTGATTACGGAAGTGACCCTGCGCCTGTACGGCATTCCGGAGGCGACCCGGGCGGCAGTCTGTTCCTTCCCCGATCTTGAAGCTGCGGTGAATACGGTGATCACCGTCGTGCAATGCGGCATCCCCATCGCGCGTTGTGAATTGCTGGACAAGACCGGCATGAAGATGATCTGCGACTACGGCAAGCTGGACGAATACACCATCGGCGACACGCTGTTCATGGAGTTCCACGGCAGCGAGGCCGGCGTCGCCGAGCAGGCCGAAATGGTACAGGCCATTGCCGCTGATTATGGCGCCGGTGATTTCAAATGGGCCACCAAACTGGAAGACCGCAACAAATTGTGGGAGGCCCGCCACAACGGACATTATGCCATTCTGGCCACCGCCAAGCCGGACCAGCACGTCATGGCCACGGACGTCTGCGTCCCGGTCTCGCGCCTGGCCGAATGCATCATGGAAACCAAGGCGGATATCGAAGCTTGCGGCCTGGTCTCACCCTTCATCGGACATGCGGGCGACGGCAATTTTCATATGTCCATCATCGCCAATTATGACGATGCAGCCGAAAACAAGCTGGCCCACGACATCCACGACCGCCTGGTCCACCGGGCCCAGGACATGGAGGGGACCTGTACCGGTGAACACGGCATCGGTTCGGGCAAGATTGATTATCTGGAAGAAGAACTGGGCGCCGCGGTCGAGGTCATGCGCGCCGTCAAACGCGCCCTGGACCCCGGCGACATCATGAACCCCGGCAAGATGCTGCGGCTATAGAGCAGTTATGGTTTGCTCCTAGCCGGCCCGCGAGCCCGCCAGGCCACCCATCGTCTTGCGCCGGATATCCATGATGATGCGGCCCAG
>JAPYUH010000275.1 GCA_029936195.1 Alphaproteobacteria bacterium | reverse complement strand
TGAAATCCGCAGTGACCTGGCCCATGTTCTGGCGGCCCGCGCCGCTCGTTTAGATAATGCCCGGCCCGGGGCCGTGGCCAAGCAGGCAAAACGCGGTTTGCAAACTATCCGGACGTCGATTGATGCCTTCATCGACCCGGGCAGCTTCGTCGAATACGGCGGACTGGCGGCGCCGGCCACCGATGGCATGACGGGACCCGCCGACGGCCTGGTCATGGGTACGGGAAAGGTCGACGGCATGCCCATCGTCGTCGCCGGCTATGACTTCACGATCTATGCGGGCAGCCAGGGCGCGACGAACCATCGCAAGACCGACCGAATGTTCGCGCTCGCCGAACGGAACGGCTGGCCCGTGGTCGGCTGGTGGGATGGCGGCGGTGCCCGCACCCAGGATCTGACCATCACCGGCAAGGGCCCCACCCCGGCCTTCGTCACCTTTGCCCGGCTGTCGGGCAAGGTGCCCACTATTGCCATGGTCACCGGCGCCGCCTTTGCCGGGCAGGCCAATCTGTCGGGGTTAAGCGACGTTGTCATCGCCATACCCAGCGCCACCATGGGCATGGCCGGCCCACCCCTGGTCGCCGCCGCCTTTGGGACCTGGCTGAAACCGGAAGAAATCGGGCCGATGGACGTCCATGAAGCCGCCGGTGCCATCGATATCCTGTGCCCGGATGAGGCCGGCGCCATCGCGGCGGCGCGCCAATATTTGAGCTACTTCAGGGGCCGGCGGGAACCCGGTGCCGCCCCTGATCAGGCGGCCATGCGCGATGTGGTGCCCGAAAGCCCGCGCCGGGCCTACAACGTGCGCAAGGTGGTCACGGGCCTGGCCGACGTGGACAGCGTGCTGGAGCTGCGGCCGAAATTCGGCAAAGCCGCCGTCACCGCCCTGACCCGGATTGACGGCTGGCCGGTGGGCATGATCGCCAACCAGCCCATGGTCATGGCTGGCGCTATCGATGCGGATGCCTCGGACAAGATCGCAAGGTTCATTCAGCTGTGCGACGCCTACGATATCCCCATGTTGTTTCTGTGCGACACACCGGGCCTGATGGTCGGTCCGGAGGTGGAGAAGACGGCCCTGGTGCGCCATTCCGCACGTATTCTGACCGCCCTGGCCAACGCCACCACGGCGCATATGACAATTGTGCTGCGCAAGGCCTATGGCCTGGGCTATTACGTCATGGGATCGGCGGCGACGGAGCCGGATTTGCTGTTGGCCTGGCCCACGGCCGAATTCGGCGGCATGGGACTGGAAGGCGCCGTCAATATTATCCACGGCAAGGAATTGGACGCCATTGCCGATGAGACGGAGCGGGCCGCGTTGCACAAGCAACGGACCGACGAAATGAAGGCCTATCACACGGCCTTGGCCACGGCGGAACGCTTTCACGTGGATGACGTGGTCGACCCGGCCGAGACCCGTGCCATACTGACCCATACCCTGGCTGCCCTGCCCCCGCCCGACTGCGGCCGTGGCCGCAACCATGATCGCAAGCGGGTGGTGGAGCCATGGTAGTAATTTGGCTAGCAAATAGGAGAGCCTAAATGAGCAGACAAAATATTTCCTCCGGCGGTCCGCTTGAAAAAAATTGGGGTACTCCCGCGCCGTCCGCGTCGGACGTTCGGTCCATGTGTCGGGCACCACGGCTTTTGGGCCCGACGGCGAGATGACCGCCGATGACGCCTATGGCCAGACGCAACAGATCCTAAGGACCATCGTCGCCGCCCTGGCGGAAGCCGGCGCCAAGCCCGAGGACGTTGTGCGCACGGTGATGTATGTAACCGATATTGCCGATGCCATGGAGGTAGGCCGGGCCCATGGCGAGGTCTTTGCCCATATCCGCCCGGCCTCCACCCTGGTTGCCGTCAGCGCCCTGATCGCACCGGAGATGAAAGTGGAAATCGAAGCCTACGCGGAACTGTCCGCAGACACCTAAGTTGGGGACGCCTGAATTCATGAGTACCGTTACCATCGACAATGTTCACGCCGCCGCCGAGCGCATTAACGGCCTGGTCCGCCGTACGCCCTTGCTGGCGGCAAGTCTTTGTCACGGCCCGTTGCCGGGTGACCCCACGCTAAACTTGAAGCTGGAATGCCTGCAGGTCTCCGGCTCGTTCAAGGCTCGGGGCGCCATGAGCAAGCTGACCACCCTGGACCAGGCCGCCAAGGCGCGGGGGCTGATCACCGCGTCGGGCGGCAATCATGGCCTGGGCGTGGCCTACGCGGGGTATTCCGCGGGGGTTCCCGTGACCATCTACCTGCCCGGCAACACGCCGCCCGCCAAGGCCGACCAGCTGCGTCGCTGGGGCGCGGAAGTGCATATCCACGGCGATGTCTGGGATGATGCCAACCGCGAGGCATTGGCGGTCGCGTCGCGGGACGGCCGGACCTATATCCATCCCTTCGCCGATCCATCGGTCATCGCGGGGCAGGGCACGGTTAGTTTGGAAGTGTTGGCGGATGCACCGGAGACGGATGTGCTGCTGGTCTCCATCGGCGGTGGTGGTTTGATCGCCGGCACGGCCATGGCGGCCAAGGCATTAAAGCCGGAGATTACGGTGATCGGCGTGGAGCCGGTTGGCGCGCCGACCTTGCGGAATAGCGTCGCGGCCGGCGAAGTGGTGGAACTGGAGAGCATCGATACCCTGGCCAATACCTTGGCGCCGCGCAAGAGCGAGGCCATCAACCTGGCCCTGATCCAGGACAACGTGGACGACATCGTCCTGGTCACCGACGACCAGATGCGCGACGCCGCCCGTTGGCTGTGGCGGGAATTCGGCCTGGGCGTTGAACTCTCCGCCGCCGCCGCCGTCGCCGCCCTGCAAGCGGGCGCCTATGTACCGGCCAAGGGGGCAATTTGCACCGCCCTGGTCTGCGGCGCCGGCAGCGACGGGATGAGCTGAGATGACGGTTGCCGCAACGGACCAAGGCGCGCCGGGCGAGCCGGGCGCCATGGACGAAAAACAGCGCGTGTTGGCAGAGGTCTTTGGTTTCCCGGAGTTCCGTCCCGGTCAGACGGAGATCATTGATATTCTTCTGGACGGCCGGAATGCCCTGGCCGTCATGCCCACGGGCGCGGGCAAGTCCCTGTGTTTCCAGGTCCCCGCCCTGGTGCTGGGCGGTCTGACCATCGTCGTCTCGCCCCTAGTGGCGTTGATGCAGGACCAGGTGGCCGCTCTGCAATTGGCCGGCGTGCGGGCCGAGACCATAAATTCCAACAAGGACCGCGCCGAGAATGTGGAAATCTGGCGCCGGGTGGCGGCGGGCGAGGTCGCCATATTGTATCTCTCCCCCGAGCGCCTGATGACGGCGCGCATGCTGGAGGCCATCTCCCGACTGCCCGTCCGCCTCCTCGCCGTGGACGAGGCCCATTGCATTTCGCAATGGGGCCCGGCCTTCCGGCCCGAGTACGCCGATCTGTCCCGTCTGCGGGAGTTGTTCCCCAATATTCCCATGGTGGCCTTGACCGCAACGGCGGACGCCATTACCCGACGGGACATCGCGGAGCGGCTGTTCGACGGCGAGGCGGAGATTTTCGTCCAGGGCTTTGACCGCCCCAACATCCGCCTCGGCGTGGCGTTCAAGGTGGACTGGAAGCGCCAGATGCTGGCCTTCCTGGATCGCCACCGGGGCGAAAGCGGCGTCGTCTATTGCCTCTCCCGCAAGAAGACGGAGGAAACGGCGGCCTACCTTGCCGACAACGGCATCCACGCCCTGCCCTATCACGCCGGCATGGAGAAATGGCAGCGGGACGGCAATCAGGACCGTTTCATGGCCGAGGATGCGGTGGTCATGGTGGCCACCATCGCCTTTGGCATGGGCATCGACAAGCCCGATGTGCGCTTCGTCCTGCACACGGACCTGCCCGGCAGCATGGAGGCCTATTACCAGGAGTTCGGGCGGGCGGGCCGGGACGGGGCGCCGGCGGAGGCCATGATGCTCTACGGCCTGGGCGATATCCGCATGCGCCGCATGTTCATCGAGGATGAAAAAGGCAGCGACGACCGCCGCCGCCAGGAACATAAACGCCTGGATGCCCTGCTGGCCTATTGCGAGGCACCGCAATGCCGCCGGCAGACCCTGTTGGCCTATTTCGGCGAGGGGGACGAGAGCCTGCCCTCCTGTGGCCATTGTGATCTGTGCCTGGACGCCCCCGCGCCCATTGACGGCACCCACCTGGCCCGCCGCGCCCTGGATGCCATTCGCGAGACGGGGCAGCGCTTTGGCGCCGCCCACGTGGTCGATGTATTGCTGGGCGCCAAAAACGAAAAAGTGCGAAAGTTTGGCCACGACCGCCTGGACAGCCACGGCGCCGGCAAACCACAGGTTAAGGCGGAATGGCATTCCATTCTGCGCCAGCTGGTGGCGGGGGGCTATCTGCAGCTCGACCTGGAAGGCTACGGCGGCCTGGCCATCAGCCCGCGGGGCCAGGCTGTCCTGCGCGGCGAGGAAACCTTCCACTACCGCCCCGACGCCGCACCCCAATACGCCAAGCCGCCGAAGGGCGCCGGCAAGTCTAATACGCGCGCCGCCATTCGCGAGGCCGAGCCGGAAGCGGAACTGTCCGCCCGCGACCTGGAATTACTGTCGGCCCTGAAATCCCTGCGTTCCGAATTATCCAGGGCCCGCGGGGTGCCCGCCTATGTGGTCTTCAACGACCGCTCCCTCACCGACATGGCCCGACGCCGGCCCACCTCGGAAGAGGAATTCGCCACCGTCCACGGCGTCGGCCAGGCCAAGCTGGAGAAATTCGCCGCGGCGTTTTTGGCCCTGATCGCCGAGAATAACATGTAGAGCAGCACATTTTTAGGCGGTTTAGCGCAATAGTTCTTGCAATTTAAATTAACATGGTGTAGTATTATCACACTGGAATTGATGCGGCAGAGGCGACAGCAGTTGTCTGGACCGCGATAGCGGAAGAAGATCAAGGCGCCAGGCATTTACCGGGGCGCCATTTTTTTTAGACATTCCATTTTGGTTAGTCGCGGGCACGATTTGTGTCTGAAACATATCGCGACAAAATATCGCGACAA
>JAPYUH010000274.1 GCA_029936195.1 Alphaproteobacteria bacterium | reverse complement strand
GTTTGGCTGGCGCGACGCGCGCCGAAATCTAGCTGGCGCGACGCGCGCCGAAATCAAACATCGGCAGCGGCCGGCGGTTCCGTTTGCTGCCTTCGCGTAAATCCTGGGTCGCCCGATGGTCGATGGCAAAATCATCGCCAAACAAGACAACTCCGTAATCGTCCCGCGCCGAGCCCGCGCTCAATAAGCGCCGAGCCACGTCGCGGCGCACCGTGCCGGGTTCCCGCTCCAACGGGTCTCCCCAGCCGCCGCCACCGGCGGTGCGGAAAACGATCCTATCGCCGGGCCGGACATGGACGCCGTCAATTTTCGAGGGCAGCGGGGATTTCTCCCCATCCTTGCGGATCAGCCATTTCGCCGAAACAGCCCCCGGTTTGCCGCCCAGGATACCCCAGGGCTGACTTTCATGGCGGTCATCGTGGATCGAGACATCGCCCTCCGCCAGCAGATGGTAGACCTTTTCGATGCCGTTGCCGCCCCGGTGCAAGCCCGCCCCACCCGTGTCCATGACCGAATTATAGCCCTCGATCACCATGGGGTAATAGGTTTCCAGATACTCGGTGGGAATGTTCTCGAACAGCGGCCACCAAGAATGGCCATCCATGCCGTCGCCGATGGGCCGGCCGGGAATGCCGCCGTACAGAATTTCCATCAATTGAAAATCGCGCCCGTCCTGGTCCGTGCCGGAATAGAGGAAATGCGGGCTGGAGCCATAGCCGGCCGCCGTCGCCATGTCGGGGGCATTGTGGCTCAAGGCGCCGCCCAGTACATCGAACTGCCGGGACAGGGTATGGGTGCGGCAGCCCAGCGGGGCCGGGAAATCAGGCTGTACCAGGGTGCCCTTGGGCAGGGTGACGTGGATCAGGTCATAAAAGCCGTCGTTGAACAGGATCTGCGGATCGAACACCATGATCATGTAGACGCCAATGAACATCTTGAACATGCCGTCGTGGAGGTAGAAATTGATCGGTCCCGGCGCCTGGGCCGCCGTGCCGGTCCAATCGAAAAATGCATGCTCCCCTTCGCGCCAGACGGTCAGCTTCATCTTGAAGGGGCCATTGCCCAGGCCGTCATCGTCCACATAATCCTCGAACGATTGCGGTTCGGTGGGCAGGTTTTGCACGATCAACTGCCGCATGGCCCGTTCGGTGCGTTCCAACAGGGCCTCGCAGGCTTGCGCATAGATGTCCGCGCCGAAGCGTTCGCAGAGTTCAATAATGCGTTTTTCACCCGCCCGGCAGCCGGCGATGATGGCCATCAAGTCGGAAAAATTCATTTCCGGCGTGCGGGTATTGTTCATGATCAAGTCAAGGGCGGCCTGGTTCAGGGTCCCGCGCTCGTATAGCTTGATGGGGGGAATGCGCAGCCCCTCGCCAAAGATCGACGTCGCCGCCGTGGGCATGGAACAGGGTACCGGCCCGCCCACGTCCATCATGTGCCCGAACATGGAGGTGAAGCCGACCACGCCGCCGTCAAAGAACACCGGCACCAAAATGATCCAGTCGTTGATGTGACTGACCGCGCCGCCGCATTTGTAAGGGTCGTTCTGCAGAATTACATCGCCTGGTTCCAGATCAAAACTCTGTGATTTCAGCATCTCGGGCACGTATGAGCCGAACTGGCCCACGATCATGCGGCCCTTGGGGTCGGTGATCATGGGGTATTCGTCATGCTGTTCGCGGATCACCGGGGACATGGCGGAGCGGAACAGCACCGCGTCCATTTCGTGGCGGGCGTTGCGCAGGGAGTTTTCGATCAGGTCCAGGGTCACCACATCCAGCTTGCCGCCGCCCCTGGTTTGGCGCGCTGTTGGCCCGGCGGCCACTTCGGTGGATCGGCGGCGCGGGGCTGTTGCCGGCTCCGCCAACACCGGCACTTCATCGCCCAGCATTGCGGCGCATTTGGCCAGGGCATCATCGGTGGCCCGCTGCAGGGCCTTGCCCTTGTCGCCATTGGCCCGGGCACTGCCAAATTGCATCTTCGAGACGCCATCGACGGTCAATTTGACCAGCACGGTGACGCCGCCCCTCTCGGCCGTATGTTCCAAAATTTCCGAAGACCAGGCGCCGCCATAACGCGCCTTCAGGTGCGCGGTGACGTCCCCGATATCCATGGCATCCGTGGCTGCCGTCATGGACGCGGATTGCAAATCAGCGGCGGTGGCGGGTCGGTGGTCCGTGGACAGCAGCCCTGCCTCGCTCATCTGAGAGGAGAATACCCTGTCGAACTGCGCCTTGTTGGATTTCAACAAATCGTCGAGGGACATCCGTCCCCGTTCGGGATTTTGTTCGTTCATGGCCTAATCCTGCCCACCTTCGGGGGAAATCAAGATGTTGAGATAACTGTCCACCACGCCAACATGGCCCGGATGGATGACCGTTGTCGAATCCGCTTGGGTCACCACGGCCGGACCCACCATTCGATGGCCGGCGCGCAACAGTTTTCGGTCGTAAATATTGGCGTTCAAAAAGCCGCCGTCGAAATGCACCCGGTGTTGCTCGAATATGGCGGCCGAGGCATCCGGGCCTTCCAGATCAAAGCGGGGCAGTTGCACTTTCTCCACCTGGCCGGAACCGACCGCGCGCAGATTGACCAGTTCCACCGGTTGGTCCAGGCGAAAACCGTACAGCCTCTCGTGGGCGGCGCCAAACCGGCTTTCCAGATCGACCAGGCCGCCGTTGCTCATACTTTCCGGATTGACGGACAGGGCGAATTCGTAACCTTGGCGCAGATACCGCACGTCGGCTTGATATTTTAGCTCCTGGCGCCCCTCGTCGATGCCTTCCTCCCGCAGCCAGCCACGTGCGTCCCGGCCCAGGCGGGCGTAGATTTCCACCAACTGACTGCCGTCGATATCAGCCACGTTGCGCACATAAGTTTGTGCGAATTCGTTCTTCACATCGGAATACAAAAAGCCCAGGGCCGATAGCACACCTGGCGTCGGCGGGATGATGACCGGATAGCATTTGCCCAGCATGGCCATGGCGTTGCCGTGCAACGGCCCCGCGCCACCAAACGCCACAAGGGCGAAATCGCGGGGGTCCAGACCCTTTTGCACGCTGACCAGGCGCAGGGCGCCGAACATGTTCTCGTTGACGATGTCCAGGATGCCCTGGGCCGCCTGATGCAGATCCAGGCCCAGGGCACGGGCCACCTTGCCCACGGCTTCCTCGGCCGCCTTTACATCCAGATCCATATGCCCGTCCAGCAAGCGTGGCGGCAGGCGCCCCAACAGCAGGTTCGCATCCGTCACTGTTGGCTGCTCCCCCCCCTTGCCGTAGCAGGCCGGGCCCGGCGCCGCGCCGGCGCTTTCTGGACCCACCCGCAGGGCGCCAGTCATGGGCACATGGGCGATGGAGCCGCCCCCAGCGCCGACCGAATGAACCTCGACCGAAGGCACCTTGATGGGGTAATAGCCCAGCGAGGTCTCGCGGCTGATCAAGGGTTCGCCGTTCTGGATCAACGAGACATCCGTGGACGTCCCGCCCATGTCGAACCCCAGGGCATTCTCGTGACCCGCCAGGGTGGCCACGAAGGCCGCGCCCGATACCCCGCCCGCCGGTCCCGACATCATGGTATGGACCGGGCTTTCCGAGGCCCGCTTAACAGACATCAAGCCGCCGTCGGAGCGGACGATGTTGACGTGGGGCGAGAACTGGATGGATTTCAGCTTTTCTTCGAAATTGGCCAGATAACGCCGCATGGACGGCCCCACATAGGCGTTCATCACGGTCACCAACGTGCGTTCGTACTCGCGAAACTCCGGCAGGATGTCGGAAGAAAGGGAAATGGGAATATCCGTCCCGGTTTCCTCGATGATCGTGCGCAGGCGCCGTTCGTGATCGGGATTGGCGTAGGAATGCAGCAAGGAAACGGTGATCGATTCCACGCCGGCGTCTACCAATTCCCGCACCGCCCGGCGGGCCGCCACTTCGTCCAGGGGTGACAGCACTTCGCCGTGGGCGTTGAGGCGTTCGGGAATACCGCGGGTCAATTCCAGATCCGCCAGGGGATCGGGCTTTTCCATGATCATCCAGCCGGCCAGGGGACCGGGCGTCTGACTGCGGGCCAGATGCAGGACCTGTTCAAAATCCTTGGTCACCAGCAGCCCGACCTTGGCGCCCTTTTCCTCCAACACGATGTTGGTGGAAACAGTAGTGCCATGCAGCAGCGCGGTGATCTCGGACGGGCTGATTCCGGTCTCGGCGATCAATTGGCTGATGCCGTTCATGATGCCGATGGATTGGTCCTGCGGCGTCGACGGCGTCTTCAACAGGCGCAATTGGCTGTTCTGTTCATTGAACAGCAAAAAATCGGTGAAAGTTCCACCGACATCAACGCCCAGGCGGCTACTCATTGCGTCTCCCCATTATTGTTGCCCTATTTTATACTGATTGTTCAGGAATTGCTCCCCCTGAATTCGTGACGTTTTCATGCCATTTTGACAAACCTTATCTTTCGGGTAACATTCCGCCGCACTTGATATCCATAACCGCGTGGCTGGAGTATAATGGCGGAAGAAACATCGACAAGACGGCAGCCGAAATTCTGGATCGGCCTGATCGCGCTGATCATACTACTGATCTTTCTCTATTTTTATAAGCCGTTCGAGACCTATTTGGTGGCACATATTCCGGGCATTCACTTTTCCAACGTGGTGTTCTGGTTTGCCTCGCTGGTCGGCATTGTCGGCTATGTGATCTCGCACTGGCAGAGTTTCCGCAGCCAGTTCGGCCGCGACGGCGGTGCCTTGAATGTAGAGACATTGTTGTTTGACAGCCTGCAGGTGTCGATCCTGGTGGCGGTGATTTTCTGCGCCGGCGGAACGCTGCAGGCCGTCGCCATGCTGGGCGAGCATCTAGTGGGCCGTGGCGCCATTGTCGGTGGCGCCGCCGGCGAGAAGCTGCTGGCGATCATCCTCATGGTCATTCTGGCCATCCTGTTTTATCTGCTCCATCACCTTGTCCGCGCCTTCCGCGACGGCTGGACCACCCGCCGCGCTCCGCCGCGCCGTTCGGCCTCGCTTTCCGACTAAGATCAAAGATCAAGG
>JAPYUH010000513.1 GCA_029936195.1 Alphaproteobacteria bacterium | reverse complement strand
GAACTCCAGTCCAATTTGAGGCTGGCTCTCTCTAATGCCGTGGATCATCCAACTCCAGGGGGAATTTCTGCGGTAGCAGGCCGGACTGGAACCAGGTGATCAAGCTGCGAATGGAATAGACTGGCAGTCCGGTAGCCTTGCGTATGTCGGCGGCGAAAGGAACCATATTGGTGCATTCCAATACAATTGTCCCTGTCTCAGGATAACTTTCCCGTACCTCATTGCCGGCCGCAATCAGATCCTGTCGGCAAGCCTCAAAATCTATATCTGCTTTGTCATTGAGGACGCTTTCGCTGAACGCCCGCCCACCATCGGTGCCGATGATGGGGGTGTCCAGCCGTGCTCCGGCGGCAGCTAGATGCGCCTCGGTCAAGGCGGCTTTGGAAATTGTGATCACCGTAACGTGCCGTTGCGCCGGCAGCAGGCGCTCGATCAACGGTACCTGGATCAATGAAGAAGTTGCGACCGGGACGTCCAGCGCTTCTTTGAGGTCCTCCTGCAAAAGAGAGAGGAAGCCGCAAGTTGTGGTGATCCCGTCACAGCCCATCTCCACTAAGTCTCGTCCGGCGGTGATGAAGGCATCCAGCTGTTGGCGCGGGTCGCCCCGCACCACATTGCCGGGCGTGGCGCCCTTAACGACCCGGTAATGCACGGGAAAGGGCCAAGTGGCGGCATTTCCCATATCACCAGGGATGCGTGGAAACCGAGTTTCCAGCATCAATATGCCGACGGACGCTCCAAAAACTATCTTGCCGCCATGCTCCATCATTTTTCCCATTCGGAACTAGCCTGTCCGACGACGGACCAGGTGCGCCTTGCCGCTGGTTTTGGTGAGGCCCTAGAGCGCCTTCGCGTCGAACTCGATGAACCAATATACCTCACGCCCCCCGCTTGTTACAAAGGTCAAGTGGTCTCCAAGGCTTCCGATCCGGCATTTCGGATTGGTAACGGGATCGCCGAACAAGTCGAGGAAGCCGTCCTTAACCTTCGAAGAACGCCACGACGCCAGTGCCATCTTGTTATTGGCCCGATCTTCGATCCGGCGGTGAGACGCGGCCTTGTGGTCTTCCTGCCGCAGCATCATATATCTGGAAAGTCATCAAGAGAGGGCTGACGCGC
>JAPYUH010000512.1 GCA_029936195.1 Alphaproteobacteria bacterium | reverse complement strand
ATTCAATCTTAAATGGTTTCTATCACCTCCCGCATGCCTTCGCCAATTCGCTTCAGGCCGGCCTCAAGAATAAACCGGTCCCAGCCGATACAAAAATGGCGGATGCCGAGGTCCACATAACGTTTGGCCTGCTCCGGCTCGCCAATCTCGATGCGCGGCGCGATACCGTACTCCAAGGATTTTTGGATCAGTTTTTCCTCGAATGGTCGGATTTCAGGGGTATGCAACAGGCCCGGCTCACCTCGGGAAAAACCGAAATCTGCAGGGCCCCATTGGGTCATATCGACCCCTTTGGCCTTGGCTGTGTCCAGGATGGCGTCGATATCGTCCAGCGCGACATTCTTTTCTATCATGATGGTGAACACGGTTGCGTTCAGGTCATCAAGGTAGCCCTCCGGCTGATAGCCACTTAACGCCGGGCGGCGCAGCTTGACGCCCATGAGACCCCCTATCTCGGGCGTATCGGCGGTGATGGCGCGATGACAGACCGCTACGTCGTCCGCCGTGCGGATGTCCGTGAACAGGATCGCCTTGAAACCGGCGCCCAGGGCAGCCTGGGCCCAAAACGTCTGGCTCGCCTGATCAGGTTTCAGCATCAACGGTAGATCCGCGCACTGACCGGCACGGGCCAGATGGTAGAGAGTTTGCATGTCGAAGGTGGAATACTCGGCGCAGAATTCGCCATAGTCGAACAACCCCGTATCGCCAATAATCTCCGGCACATCCGCGTCGGCGGAGAGGAAATGCGTGCCCAGCGTAGCCGCGCCCCGCGACAGTTTTTCCCGGAATGTGTTTTTCATGATCACAATGAAAACCCCTTCAAGTTTTTAAAAGTGACGCCACCGCTTCGCCGATACCACCATTTTGAGCGAGAGCAAAGCCGCTTTAGATGGTGGAGATCCAGTCTGCGGCCAATTCACTGTTACTTTCCACATCATCGCCCCGCGCTACCGCGCCGTAGAAGGCCTCTTTCTCCTGAGGAAAGCCGTGAGAAAAATCTTCGTCCGGTACGGACGGCGCCCAGCCCTACTTAGTGCCTATCTTTTCCATCACACAGATGCCGTTGAAGGCGCTTTTCACCGGGTTATAGGTCTGCATCTGGATTTGCCCCAAGGATAGAAGC
>JAPYUH010000023.1:28449-29513 GCA_029936195.1 Alphaproteobacteria bacterium | reverse complement strand
TGCAAAGCATTCTTGATATGGTGGTCACAGATTGGCATTTCAACAAAAAATTGTATCTACATATGCAAATGGCGCAAAATCCCGAAAACTACTATGAGATCAGGTCATCAAAATTCTAACGCTCGATGATTGGCTGGCCCGGTCTATCGCCGAAACGGCCCTAGATGCGCATCGATATTCTTCACCATCACCCGGTTGAAATCCATGGCCGCGCCTTCGATGAAGGCGTACAGCGCGTTGTCCCGTTCGTTGATGGACATGTCCTCGGGCATGGTGCGGTGGCGGGTGGCCGTCGCCGTGGCGAAGCCTTTGCCTAATCCGCCGGCGATTTCCACTTCCAGGCGGGCTTTCAGGCTGGCGTTGTAGCGGGCCGTCTGGTCCAGGGTGAAGGCGGCCTTGAGGCCTTTTTTCTTGGTGAGAGCTACCGCCGTGACCTCCGCCTCGATGATGATGAAGCGGGCCGTGCCGGAGGCGCCCACCGCCTGCAAGCGGTCACGGGCCCAGTTTCGCATGGCCGTGGCGGGGGCCAGGGGCAGAAGGTGTTCCACGTTGGGGGCTTTCAGGGGCGGGCTATATTGCTCGATAATCTCAATCCGGGCCACGTCCAGCTTTATGGCGGGCAGATGATTGAAGCGCAGTTCGGGGTAGCTGACTTGCGGCAGGGGACTTTCGCATGCGGTCAGGGCCAGCAGCAGGATGACGAGGGCCGCGAGGGGCCGGGTAAAAATCATGGTTTACACCTTAATTGGTTCAAGCCTTCAGGCTGTTTGATCTTGGTCGAACTGGTCGAGGGTGAAGGTATAATAGGCGTTGCAGAATTCACAGGTTACAATCAGCGCATTATCCACCGCCAGGCCGGGCAGCTCGTCGGCGGGCAGTTGCGCCAGGATGCGCTCGGCGCGCGCGGGTGAACAGCGGCAGCTGGGCCGTAGATCCGTGGGCTCGAATATACGCACGCCGTCCTCGTGGAACAAGCGGTAGAGCAGATCATCGCCGGAGAGCGCCGGGTCCAGCAATTCGCTGTCCTTGGTGCTGGCCAGCATGGTGACCACGCGGCGCCAATC
>JAPYUH010000023.1:0-28349 GCA_029936195.1 Alphaproteobacteria bacterium | reverse complement strand
GCGCCCGCAGGCCAGGACAATGGCCGTGTCGATCTGTTCGGACTCGCGAAAATAGTTATGGGCGCAATCCGCCAGGCTTTGCCCTTCCAGGGCGACGATGCCCTGGTAACGCTCCGTATCGGTGCCCTGATCGACCGTGAAGGCAATGTGCCCACCACCCAGGATACGGGGAATGGAGGGCCGGGCATCGGCCTCGAACCCGGCAATGGCGTCTGCGTCGAACTGGGCGTAACCGCGTAGATCACCGGGCGATTTCACGTCCGCCACCATGGCCGACAGCGGGCCGTCGCCCTTGGTCTGCAAGGTGAAGACACCGTCGAATTTCAAGGCCCCGGCCAGGGCCGAGGAAAGGGCGACGGCCTCGCCCAGCAGGCGGCTGACCAGGTCGGGATAATCATGGCGGCTCAAAATTTCGTCCAAGGCGGGGCCCAGGCGGACCAGACGGCCGCGCACGGTCATGCCTTCAATCTGAAAGGGCCGCAAATAATCGTCGGAGATCGGGGTCACGGTATTATTCCAGGCACCACGTCAAAATGCTCTTTTGGGCGTGCAGGCGGTTTTCCGCTTCGTCCCAGGCGAGTGATCGCGGGCCGTCGATCACCTCCGCCGTGACTTCCTCGCCCCGGTGCACCGGCAGGCAATGCATGAAGACGGCATCATCCTTGGCCCTTGCCATCAATTTTTCGTTGACCTGAAACGGCGCCAGCATGTTGTGCCGGTTGCCGGCGGCCTCGTCATCGTCATGCATCGAGACCCAGGCATCGGAGACCACGCAATCGGCGCCCGCAACTGCTTCCTCGACGGATTGGGTGACGGTAATATCGGCGCCGTTGTCGCGGGCCCATTGCACGGCGCTGGCCGAAGGGCTGAGTTGGGGGGGGCAGCCAAGGCGCAGTTCATAGCCAAATTGTGCCGCGCCGTGAATCCACGACGTGGCCACATTGTTGCCGTCGCCGGACCAGGCAATAACCTGCTTATGGATTTCGCCGCGATGTTCCTCCAGGGTCATAATATCCGCCATCAACTGGCAAGGGTGGGAGGCATCGGTCAGTCCGTTGATGACGGGCACCGATGCATGCGCCACCAACTCCTCCAACATCTCGTGGCCCTTGGTGCGCAGCATAATGGCATCCACGTAACGGGAGAGGACGCGGGCCGTATCGGCCATGGTCTCGCCGCGATCCAATTGCAGGTCATCGGAATTCAGTACGATGGTCTGGCCGCCCAGTTGCCGCATGCCAATATCGAAAGAGACCCGGGTGCGGGTTGACGGCTGAATGAAGACCATGGCCAGTACCTTGCCGGCCAGGGGCAGGTCCTCGTCCAGGACGCCCTTTGGCTGGCCGCTGCGGGCCATCTTGCGGGCCTTGGCGCGGTCCAGCATGGCGCGCAGATCGGCGCTGTCGATCAGGTTGATATCGAGAAAATGACGCGGCTGGCTCACCGGCCCTTGCTTCACTGACCGAGTTCCCGGCAAACGTCTTCGAGGGCGGCGATGGCATCATCAATATGGCTCCCCTCGATATTCAAGGGCGGCAGCATGCGCAGCACGTTGTCGCCCGCGGGGGGCACCAGAACGCCTTTTTCACGCATGGCGGTGACCAGATCCATATTGGGGAATTTGCATTTGATGCCCACCAACAGGCCACGGCCGCGCACGCCCTCTACCACCGCGTCGTTGCGTTGGCACAGATCCTCCAGACGGCTGCGCAGGACATCGCCCAGGCGTTCGACATTTTCAATAAAGCCGTCCGCCAGAATTACGTCCAGCACGGCATTGCCGGCCGCCGCCGCGAGGGGGTTGCCGCCATAGGTGGAACCATGGGTGCCGGCCACCATGCCCTTGGCCGCATCCGAGGTCGCCATGCAGGCGCCAATGGGGAAGCCACCACCGATACCCTTGCCCAGGGTGGCGACATCGGGCCTTACGCCCGACCATTCATGGGCCAACAGGCGTCCCGTTCGGCCCATGCCGGTCTGCACTTCATCAACGATCATCAGCAGGCCGTTGTCGTCGCAAACCTGGCGAATTTGCCGCATGACCTCGTCATCAACCACCAACACGCCGCCTTCCGCCTGGATTGGCTCGATCATGATGGCGGCCGTGGCAGGTCCGATGGCGGCGTTGAGGGCGTCCATGTCGCCCACCGCCACATGATCAAAGCCGTCGACCTTGGGGCCAAAGCCGTCCAGAATTTTCTCCGTTCCGGTGGCCGCGATGGTGGCCAGGGTGCGGCCATGGAAGCAATCGTCGAAGGTTATGACGCGATAGCGTTCGGGATTGCCGTTGGCATGATGAAACCGCCGAGCCAGTTTGATGGCGCACTCGTTGGCTTCGGCGCCTGAATTACAAAAGAACACCGTGTCGGCGAAACTGTTGGCGACCAGACGCTCCGCCAGGCGCTCCTGACCCGGAATGTTGTACAGGTTGGAGGTATGCATCAAGGTCGCGGCCTGTTTCTGAATGGCCTCCACCAGGTGGGGATGGCTGTGGCCCAGGCACAGCACCGCCAGCCCGGTGGCAAAATCCAGATACTTGCCGCCCTTGGTGTCGTACATATAGGCGCCTTCGCCCCGGTCAAACGCGATATCAATTCTGCCATACGTCGGCATGACCGCTGCTGTCATAACGGGCCCCTCCTGCTCAATATTCGCGGCATTCGCTGCCGCTTGGGAAAGGGGCGGATTATCTATGCAAAACGGCGGCTGTCAACTTTTCTCGGCGGGAAATGGCGTGTTATTGCGCGGTATCTTGTCCGTCCTGGAGAGGGACGCCAAAATGCGCCCAGCGCTTGCGCCCGCCTTCGATGTCCAGATAGTGCAGCAGGGCCGATATGGGGCGGTTGTCAAAAGCGGTGCCCGTGCCCGACATCAAGGCCTTGGCGGCCTCGTCAAAGGACATGCCGGGGCGATAGGCCCGGGCACTGACCATGCCGACAAAGGCATTGGCCACGGCGACAATGCGGGCGGTGGGCAGGATCTCTTCCCCTGCCAGGGCAGCGGGTTGTCCGGCCCCGTCCCAGCGTTCCTGAATTTGCCGAATGGTCTCGGCCACCGGCCCTTCGAATTCCACGCCTTCGATCAATTCGGCGCTGGTCAGGACGGATTGGCGGATCATGGCCAACTCATCGTCGCTCAATGCTTCCCGTTTGGTCAGCACGTCCTGGGGCACGGTGACCTTGCCCAGGTTCATCAACGCGCCGGCGATATCACAGGTGGCCACCGCCGCCTCGTCCAGATGCATGGCCTCGGCGATGGCCCTGGCGACTTCCGCCACCCGGGCCGAATGGTGGGCCGAGAACGGATCGCGCCGGTCCACCACCGCAACGCAGGTTTGTACCAATTCGCGCAATATCCTGGCCCGGCGTTCCCGTTCGTCGACCAAGTCGGTGATGTCTTCCAATATCATCAGGACGCCGGAAATTTCCGTGCCGTCGGACCGCAGCGGGATACGGTCTGATTTGACCACCCGGCGTCCGCTTTCCTTGTTTTCCACCCGCCATTCGGTCAATGGCTGGGATTTTCGACCACTTGCTGGTTGGCCCGTTGCAGGGCCCGGGCGCGGTCGGCGCCCATGGCGCTGATCAGGGTTTTGCCGATCAGTTCACTGGTTGCTATGCCGGTTTCCTCGCCGGCCTTGGAATTAGCGAATATCACTTCGCCATTGCGGTCCACGGCGGCGATGGCCGTAGGTTGGCTGTCCGTCACCACGCGCAGGAAATCGCTAACCGTTTGCAATTGGGCGTTTGACTGACGCAATCCTTCGGCCGCCGCCGACAACCTAACCGAGGAACCATGGCGCCAGACCCCATAAACAACTGCCGTCACCACCGCGATGACCAACCACAACCCGATCAGCAGGATCATCTGGCGGCGGTCGGAGGCGGCCAATGCCTCTGCCCGGTCCACGCTGCGGATCAGGGTCCAGGGCATGCCTTGGATGCCGCGTGATGTGGCAACCACTTGGCGGCCCTGATAATTCGCATAGGTGCCGAAGCCGCCGGTCCGCCGCATTAGTGCGGCTGCGGCAAGATGGGGTGTGTCCAGGGCAAGACTGCGCTGTAGTGGTTTGCTGCCGTCCGGCAGCGGGGAGAGGTATTCGACCGTGGCGCCGGTTTCGCGCACGAAATAGATCTGAGCGGTCTTCTGGGTCTCGCCGGGCTGAATCAAGCGCCCGAAAAGGTCGTCACCGACGGTGCGGATGCCCAACACGGCGCCGACCTGATCGGCCGGCCGGTTTCCCCCCTGCACGGCGAACACCGGTTGCAGAAAGGCGATGGTCGCCTCGCCGGAGGCGCCCATATAGATATCAAGAACACCCCTCGTGCCCAGTTTCGTCGCCCGGACGAAATCCTGCAATTGGCTGTCCAAAGGCGGGGTGCCAGGGGTGGTCACTAATATTTCCCCCTTTTGGTCAAGCAGGGCCAGGCCGGCGACGCCGATGCGCTGAACATTGGCCTGCACCTCCGGCCCGGTGACCGGGCTGGCGAAACCAGATTGATCGGCCGTGACCAACAGCAGGTTGCCAAGGTACTCGGCCTGGGCCGATTGATCGGTGATCCCGCCCGGCTGGCCGCCCGAGAGAGTCAGCTCGGTCAAGTAAAGCTGCAGGGATAAATTGTCCGCCAACCCGGACAGCGTCTTGAACTGGAGGTCCCGCCATTCCAGTACTGACTGGGCCCGGGATGCGGCGACAATGCCCAAACGCACCTGCCATTGGTGCAGTTCCCGCTCACCCTCGGCCGCGACGAAACGATGCACGGCGAACATGCCCAGAACGGCGCATAGCAATAAGATTGCCCCCTACCATGATGACATTTCGGTTCAATTTGGCCAACGGTAGAACTCCATTCTCAAGGCGTGCGTGGCCTGCCGTCTGGAAAGAGGTTCGCACGAATGCCATGGGGCCGCAAAATGGTAAAGAAATCGGTATACTTCGGCGGATTTTCGCGGCTAATTAACGTCAACGTTACCATCAGAAAATTTCGCTGTATTTTCAAGGAATTGTTGTCGAATGCAAATACCGCTGCTCGCGGTCGCCGTGGCGTTGGCTATTAACATCCTGTGGGGTGCCAATCCTGTTGCGGTAAAGATTGGCTTGGTTGCGTTTCCACCTATGTGGAGTGCCTTTTTCCGCTTTGCCATCGGCGCGCTTTGCGTTGCGGTCTGGGCCCGCGCCAACGGCATTCGATTATGGCCGCGTAAGGGGGAATGGTGGGGCCTGTGTTTGCTGGCGGCTTGGTTCATGACGCAGATCGCCATGATGAACGTCGGCATCAATTTCACTTCGGGTGCTTCCGCAGCCGTCATGATGGCGACATTTCCATTTTTCGCCGGCATTTTTGCCCACTTCATGATTGCCGGCGACCAGCTCAGCCTTGGCAAGACGGCCGGGCTGTTGGTCGCCTTTGGCGGTGTTGGATTGGTCTTAACCGGGGGGCAGATCCCGGACGAGCTGTCACGGGCCAATGTGGGCGATTTGATCCTGTTGGCCAGCACTATTTTATTGGGCGGCCGGATGATCTTCACGGCGCGGCTGGTCAACAATATTGAACCGGCGCGGGTAGTCTTATGGCAGATGCTGTTGTCATTGGCCGGTTTCGCCCTTGGTGCGCTTTTGTGGGAAGAGATCGTCTGGGGGGAGGTCGGCTGGATACCGGTGGGGGCCCTGGTATACCAAGGCGTCGTCATTGCCGGTCTGGCATTCATGGTCAATGCCTGGCTGATCAAGCGCTACAGCCCGTCCGTCGTTGTTAGCTTCGGCTTTATATCGCCGGTATCCGGCGTCGTCCTAAGTGCGCTGCTGCTCGGCGACCCGTTGACGTGGGACCTGGCGGTTGGAACCGTGGCCGTTGGCGTAGGTCTGGTCATATTGACCCGTCGGTCCCAGCTTAGACCGGAAACCTAGTATGTTTTTTTGCCGCGCGGCATAATACAGTTAAGGAGAATGACCGCATGAATGCCAAGCCGGAATTTCGTTTCAGCGCCTGCCCCCATGATTGCCCTTCCACTTGCGCCTTGGAGGTGGAGAAGCTGGATGATCAAACCATCGGCCGGGTGCGGGGTTCCAAGGATAATGACTACACGGCCGGCGTCATCTGCGGCAAGGTGGCGCGCTATGCCGAGCGCATTCACCATCCCGACCGTCTGACCCAGCCCATGCGGCGGTCCGGAGCCAAGGGATCGGGCGACTTTGCACCAATCAGTTGGGATGATGCTCTCGACGAGGTGGCGGAGGCGTTGTTGCAGGCCGAACAGCGTCATGGCACGGAAACCATCTGGCCCTATTATTATGCCGGCACCATGGGTCTGGTCATGCGCGACGGCCTGAACCGGTTGACCCACGCCAAAAAATATTCCGGGATGTACGCCACTATCTGCACGACCTCCGCCTGGAACGGTTTCATGGCCGGAACGGGCCGCCTGGCGGGCGCCGACCCGCGTGAGATGGCCAAAGCGGATTGCCTGGTGATCTGGGGCACAAATCCGGTCAATACTCAGATCAACGTCATGACCCACGCCACCAAGGCGCGCCGGGGCGGGGCCAAGATCGTACATATCGATACTTACCGCAATGGCACGGCGCAACAGGCCGATTTGTTCCTGTGCGTGAGGCCTGGAACCGACGGCGCCTTGGCCTGTGCGGTAATGCATATCCTGTTTCGTGATGGTCTGGCGAACCGTGATTATCTGGAGAAATATACCGATTGCCCGGCCGAGTTGGAGGCGCATTTACAGAACAAGACGCCGGCCTGGGCCGAACGGATCACCGGTGTTCCAATGGCTGATATCGAAGCTTTCGCCAAGCTTGTGGGTGAGACGCCGAAGACATTTTTCCGCCTGGGCTATGGCTTCTCGCGGCAACGCAATGGCGTCGTCAACATGCATGCGGCGTCCTGCATCGCCGCCGTCACCGGCGCCTGGTTGCATGAGGGGGGCGGTGCCTTTCACAACAACGGATCAATCTACCATTGGGACCGGAAAATGATCGAAGGTCTGGATGTACGGGATCATTCGATCCGGACGTTGGACCAATCCCGCATCGGCCCGGTATTGACGGGCGACCCGGGTGCTTTGCGCGACGGGCCGCCAGTGACCGCCCTGTTCATCCAAAACACCAATCCCATGCGGGTGGCTCCGGACCATAATCTGGTGCGCCAGGGATTTGGCCGCGAAGACCTGTTCACCTGCGTACATGAACAATTCATGACCGAGACGGCGGAAATGGCCGATATCGTTCTGCCCGCCACGATGTTTCTGGAACATGACGATGTCTATCAAGGCGGCGGCCACCAATACATCACCCTTGGGCCAAAAGTGGTGGAGGCGCCCGGGCAATGCCGTTCCAACCACGATGTGATCGTTGCCCTGGCCGGACGGTTGGCGGCGGTCCATCCCGGTTTCGAGATGACGCCATTGGAGTTGATCGACCACACCTTGCAGGCTTCCGGCTGGGGTGACGTTGAAACTCTGCGCGAGAAGCGATGGATTGATTGCCAACCCCCCTTCGATCGGGCCCATTACATCAAGGGTTTCAATTTCCCCGACGGCAAGTTCCGCTTCGCCCCGAAATGGGCGGAAATTCTGCCCCATGGCTACGGGCCGGACGGCGGCACGGCGGCAATGCCGAAACTGCCCGACCATTGGCCGGTGATCGAGGAAGCGACCGCGGCGATGCCCTACCGATTGGTCACCGCGCCCGCGCGCAGCTATCTCAACTCCACCTTTTCGGAAACGCCAACCTCGGCAGCGCGTGAGAAAAAGCCCGCCGTGATGATGCACCCCGATGACGCTTTGGATTTGGGGGTTGAGACGGATGACAAGGTCATGCTGGGCAACGACCGCGGCCAGGTGCCCATCGACGTTGCCGTCTTCGACGGCGTGCGGCGGGGGGTGGTCGTGGTCGAAAGCATCTGGCCCAACGCCGCCTTCGAGGGGGGCAAGGGGATCAATGTTCTGACCGGTGCCGACCCGTTGGCGCCCGTGGGCGGGGCGGCCTTCCACGACAACCGCATTTGGATCAAGAGGATGCCATGAGCCAGCTTGAAACACCGCCCGAAGGGCTAAACCCCCTTGCCGATGGCGTGGCATTTATCGACAACGAATACATGCCCATTGCCGAGGCGAGAATTCCCCTAACCGATTGGGGATTTCTGCGTTCGGATGTCACTTACGACGTGGTGGCGGTATGGGGCGGCGGCTTCTTTCGGCTGCGGGATCATCTGGATCGCTTTTTCCGGGGCATCGGCAAACTGCGCATGGCCGCGCCCCATGACCGCGATGGGATCGCGGCGATTTTGGCGGAATGCGTTTGCCGCTCCGGCCTGCGGGAAGCTTATGTGGAAATGATCCTGACCCGGGGCACGCCGCCGCCCGGCAGCCGCGACCCCCGTGCCTGCGAGAACCGGTTTTATGCCATGGCCATACCCTATGTCTGGATTGCGCCGCCCGAAAAGCAGGAACAAGGCCTGCACATGATTATCAGCGGCGTGCCGCGCATCGCACCCGAATCCGTTGATCCGACGGTGAAGAACTTTCACTGGGGCGATATGGTCAAGGGCCTGTTCGAGGCCTATGAACGTGGCGGCGAGACTGTGGTTCTAACCGACGGCAAGGGCAATATTACGGAAGGCCCCGGCTTCAATCTTTTTGCCAGCATCGGGGGCCGGTTGGTGACCCCGGCCGGCGGCGTTTTGCTGGGCATCACCCGCAAGACCGTGATCGAATTGGCGGCTTCGTTGAACGTCAAGGTCGACGTGGGCACCTTGACCGAGCGCGAGTTGCGCCAGGCCGATGAAATTTTCATTTCTTCGACTGCCGGCGGCATCATGCCGGTTACTAGATTGGATGACAATGTAGTCGGCGATGGCGGCCCGGGACCCATCACCCTTCGTCTGCGCCAAATGTATTGGGACGCCCATGACGGCGGCAAATACGTTACGCGGATCGACTATGGTTAGCGCACGTCAATATTAACCCGCGCCGCTGCTACCATGTTGCGCCCGGCGGCCGCTCTATGGTTTTCAAGAAATCAAGGATATGGGCGTGCAGCGCCGGTCCGGCGCTGATGACCGATCTATGGCGAGGATCGGGCAGGTTATAGGCAAAACCCTCGCCATGGGCGTTGGTATTGCAACCCCCGGCCTCGGCCAATATCAGTTCGGCGGCGGCAATGTCCCAGTCGCTTTTGCCCGATAGGGAGATGCAGGCATCGTAGCGCCCCTCCGCCGCCAGGCACATGCGGTAAGCGATGGAATTCACCATGTGGATGGTGACCTTCTTCGGCGCATGGGGCGGCGCGGCGTTTTTGAACAGGTTCCGTCCCGTCAACAGACGGGCGCCTTCAAAGTTTGGGGCGTTGGAAACCTGGATTTTGTCGCCGTTCAAGCGTGCCCCGCCGCCCAGAATGGCGTCATAGAATTCTTCCTTGGCAGGATTGTAGACAGCGGCGGCGACCGGCCGGCCATCGCGTACCAGGGCGGCGCAAACGGTGAACTCGGCCCGCTGCTGAATAAAAGCGCGAGTGCCGTCGATGGGATCAACCACCCAGATATCCCGGCAATCCATGCGCTTGGCATCATCTTCGGTTTCTTCCGACAACCAGCCATATTCGGGTCGTTCGTCCAACAGCCGCTTTTTCAGCAAGTCATCGACCGCATGGTCCGCCTCCGACACGGGATCATCGTGCCCTTTGTCCCAATGCTTCACACCGTCATGAAAATAACTCAACGCCAGGGCGCCGCCCTCGCGCACGGTCTCCAGCAATAAGGCGTGGTCTGCCGGCAATTCCCTCACGTTCCGGCCACCATTAGACCGTCAATCCGCAAAGTCGGCGCGTTGCTGCCATAGCGAAAAGTTAGATCATTGGCCGGGGTGGTTTCCAGGAACATGTCTTTCAGGTTGCCGGCGATGGTCAGTTCGGAAACCGGGTGGGTCAACTCGCCCTTCTCGATCCAGAAACCAGAAGCACCACGGCTGTAATCGCCGGTGACCCCATTGACGCCGAAGCCGATCAGTTCGGTGATATACAGTCCGGACGGGATATCTTTTAGCATTTCCTCCGGGCTCAACTCGCCCGGCTGCATATACAGGTTCGTGGTGCTGGGCGACGGCGGGCCGGAGGTGCCGCGGCTGGCATGGCCGGTGGTGGCAAGTTTCAGTTGGCGGGAAGATGCGGTGTCCATCAACCAGGTGGTCAAGACGCCGCTATCGGCCAGCAGCCATTCCCGGTTCTCCACGCCTTCGCCATCGAATGGCTTCGAGGCGAGACCGCGCGGCCGGTGGGGATCATCGACTATGGTGACGCCGGCCTTGAAGATGGCCTTGCCCAAATAATCCTTCAAAAACGAAGTACCCCGGGCAACGGACACACCGCTAATGGCGCCGGTGAAATGGCCCAAAATTGATCGCGAGACGCGTGGGTCAAACACCACGGGCACCTGTTGGCTTTCAACCTTGCGCGGGTTCAACCGTTTGACCGCCTGCTCCCCCGCCGTTTTACCAACTGTTCCAGGCGCCTCGAGATCGCTGCCGTGCCGTGCCGAGGTGAAGTCATAGTCCCTCTCCATGCCCGTGCCCTCGCCCGCGATGACCGAGGCAAACAGCGAATGGGAAGAGGTGGCATAGCCGCCGGCGAAGCCGCTGGAGGTTACCAGGGCAATGCGGTTGCGGCCCCAACCGGCACCGGCACTTTCCGAATTGCTGACGCCATTGACGGCCAAGGCGGCGGCTTCGGCTTGCGACGCCATCTCGTACAAGGCATCGGGTGCCGGTTCATGGAGGTCGTTGAGGTCCAGATCTGGCGGCGTCTTGGATAACCGGTCGGCGTCGGCCAGACCGCAATAGGGGTCTTCGGGCATTGCCGCCGCCATGGACAGGCCGCGGACCAGTAGTTCATCCAGGCTGTCGGCCGAAATATCCGTCGAAGAAACAATCGCCTGTTTCTGGCCGATAAAAAGGCGGAGGCCGAGATCCTTGCTCTCCGAGCGTTCCAAATCCTCCTGCTTGCCAAGGCGATAGCTGACTTCCAGAGACGTGGATTCAAACAAGACCGCGTCGGAGGCATCGGCGCCGCCTTTTCTGGCCTTGGCGACGAGGTCGGACAACAGGTCCAAATCATTGGCCGTTGCGGCCGGCTGCTGGCTCATGCGGTATCTCCGCCGTGTTGGAAATTACGTCAGACTGTATAGGACTTTCACGCCGCCATTGCGACAACCCTGGTCACCAAACTGGCGAAAAAGTGCTAAGGAAGATGTAAGGCGCCCTTGGAAGATCTAATATAGGTGAACGTGTAAGGCGCTTCAGAAGTCGGATACAATGCCCTTGCGTTCCCAGTCACCATAGCGGGTCGGCTCCAGGCCCTTGGGACCGCCGATTTCCTTGACGGGTTTGGATGGTTCCTTGTCCGCAGGTTTTTCGATCGTTTCGTCCCTTGTTGGCTTGGTCCCGGTCGCCATCATTTCTGTCCGCCCGTGTTGCAAAATTCTGAACTTGAAGGTACCAGCCTCCATGAAGATGCGCCAGTGATTGGAATATTTTGATGAGCGATGTGAAAAGTGGCCCTGGACAGCCGTCAAGGGCAGCCGCCATGAAACTTCTGCATCGTATCTTGGATCGTGGCCAAATGCTTGATACCGCCCTGGCCGATGAACAGGAAAAAGGCGGCCGGATGGCCGGGCTGGCGCCACGTGACCGGGCCTTTGCCCGGCTGTTGGTAGCGACCGTGCTGCGCCGCCTGGGCCAGATTGATAATGCGATCGACCGATGCCTGGATCGCCCCTTGAATAAATCAGCAAGGCCGGCGCGACATTCCCTGCGTCTTGCCGCCGCCCAGACCATGTTTTTAGATACGCCCGATCATGCCGTGGCCGACGGTGCCGTACGCTTGATGGGACCGCGGCTGAGGCATCTGAATGGCCTGGTCAATGCCGTGGCGCGGCGGCTAATCCGCGAAAAATCAGCGATCATGTCCGATCAGGACGAAATAGTCTTGAACTGTCCCGGGTGGCTGCGTGAAACATGGTCCAAGGCATACGGCGCGAAAACAACAAAGGACATGATCGGGGCGATGTTGTCCGAGCCGTCCCTGGACTTGACGCTGAAGGGCGCGGTGGCGGAATGGCCGGGGATACTGGACGCAACAATACTGTCTACTGGGTCGCTGCGCCGCCCGGCGGGCGGCGCGATCCAGACCTTGCCTGGATTTGAGGCGGGGGAGTGGTGGGTCCAGGACACGGCGGCGGCGCTGCCGGTTCGCTTGTTGGGCGAAGTGGCGGGCCGGGCGGTGTTGGACCTCTGTGCGGCACCGGGAGGGAAGACCGCCCAATTGGCGGCCTTGGGTGCGCATGTGACGGCAATCGACAAAGTGCCGAAGCGTTTGGCGTTGGTGCGGGCGAACCTGGATCGGTTAAACCTCGCGGCGGCGACCGAAGTCGCCGATATCTTGTCGTGGCGGCCGTCGGAGCCGTTTGAACGCATACTGTTGGATGCACCGTGCAGTGCGACTGGAACTATCCGCCGACATCCCGATATCTGGCATCTACGCAGGTCGGATGAAATAACCAGGGCCGCCGAACTGCAGGATCAAATGTTGTCGGCGGCGGTCGAAATGTTGGCGCCGGGGGGAATCCTGATTTTCTGCACATGCTCATTGCAGCCCGAAGAGGGGCGGCAACGCATCGATTCCCTGCTTGCCAGCGGCGCGCCGGTTCGTCATGACCCAATTTCGGCACCCGAGTTATTTGATTTGACTGAACTCGTCACGGATGGCGGCGATATGCAAACCCTGCCTCATTACCAAGGCGGAATGGATGGATTCTTCGCCAGTCGACTGGTCCGCGAGGGCTAGGCCATCCTGGCTTGCGGGCCATGGGGCAACCTGCTACCTAGCGGCCATGCAACAAAGCACACGCATCGCACCCTCGATCCTTTCAGCCGATTTTGCGGCATTGGGCGAAGAAGTTCGGGCCGTGAGTGACGCTGGCGCCGATTATATTCATATCGACGTCATGGACGGTCATTTCGTGCCAAATTTGACCATTGGCCCGGCGGTTATTGCCGCCCTTCGCCCTCATAGCGTATTGCCGTTCGACGTGCATCTGATGATCAGCCCGGTTGATCCCTTTATTCCGGATTTTGTGCAGGCCGGTGCCGACATCGTCACAGTCCATGCGGAAGCGGGCCCGCATTTGCACCGGACTATCCAATTGATCAAGGACTTGGGGGCCCGGGCGGGGCTGGCCCTGAATCCAGGCACGCCGGTGTCGGCCGTTGAACCGTTATTGGATAGTCTGGATCTGATCCTGGTAATGAGCGTCAATCCAGGATTTGGCGGGCAATCTTTTATTACGGGGCAGTTGGCCAAGGTGCGGCGCCTGCGTGATCTTATCGATGGGACTGGGCGCATGATCGATTTGCAGGTGGATGGCGGCATAAACGCGGACAATGCAGCTGTCGTTGTGTCCTCCGGTGCGGATGTCCTGGTCGCGGGTTCGGCCACATTCAAAGGTGACGCTGGGCAATATGCCACCAATATCAATGCTTTGCGGGCGACTGCATCGTAAGACCGGGAATTTTGCACGAATATGAACGATAGCTGGAAGCGGCTGAAGAACGCTGGTTATCGAACCCGTTTGTATCGCTATACCCTGGAACGGCGACGGATCGGCCAGCTTGATTTTCTACCGAGGGACCCCTGGCCGGGCAACGTGGATCAGGCCAATGAGCTGTTCCGGGGCCGATACCGGTTTGCTGGACGGGAAGCCCATGCGCCGAACCAGCCGCCGTGGCGTCTGCGCCCAGACGATGTTGAATGGCTGGCTGAACTGCATGGATTCGAATGGCTCCGGCATTTGGAAGCCGCGGGCGGCGATGCGGCCCGGTCGCTGGCCTGCCGTCTGGTACGGTCCTGGATAGATCTTTGTGGGGATATAGATGGGATTGCCTGGACGCCGGGCGTAGTCGGCCGGCGGCTGGTGGCGTGGCTGAGCCATGGCCGTCTTTTGTTAAAAGGTGGCGACGAGAAATTTGCCGAAACCTACCTAAGTTCGGTTGCCCTGCAATGGCAACATTTGCAACGAACACACGGGGATGCCGCGTTCGGCTTCGACAATTTGTCGGCGTTGCTGGGGCTTTCCCATGGCGCATTGGCCCAGGCTGGCGAAAATGATGCCTTGTCGAGGTATTTGCAGCAACTTGAAAGCCTGATCTCGTATCAGGTATTGCCCGACGGTGGTTATTCCAGCCGAGCGCCATCTGATACGCACACGATACTAAGGCAACTGATAGCACTGCGAGAGGCGATCTCCGAAAGTGGGTCGGCGCCCCCCGCTTGGTTGCGGGACAAGATTGCGCTCATGGTGGCTCCCATTCGGGGGTTGCGCCACGGTGACGGCGGGCTGGCGTTATTCAATGGAGGGTTTGAAGAAGATAGCGATAGCGTTGATTTGACCTTGAGCAAGGCGGGAGAGAAGGGTCGGGCGCTCGTAAGCGCGACACAATCGGGCTATCATCGCCTGGCCGCCGGTCGGGCCGTATTGTTGGTGGAAACTGCGGCGCCGCCGGCCGATGCATGGGGCGGGACGGCGCATTCGGGCGGTGGAGGGTTTGAATTGTCTATTGGCAAGCACCGCCTGGTGGTCAATTGCGGAAGTGGGCGGCACCGCAATTTGGACTGGCTGGAGGCGGCAAGGACAACGGCGGCGCATTCAACCCTGCAGGTCGCGGCCGCCAACGCCTGGCCGATATTGCCCGATGGTGGGTTCGGACCCAATCCAGTCCGGCTGCATTGCCGGCGCCATGAAGATGAACTGGGAAACACTTGGCTGGATATGCATCATGACGGCTACAAACACCGGTTTGGATCGACCCATCGCCGTCGTCTCTATCTTGACGCCCTGGGTACGGATATTCGGGGGGAGGATTGTCTGGAGATATCTCAAGCCGGTCGGTCAGCGGGGGCGGCCAGTGAAAATGCCGTTGCCGTCCGATTTCATCTGCATCCGGGAGTTCAGGCCTCGGCCGTGCACGGTGGGTCCGCCGTACTGTTGCGTTTGGGCGACGGCAAGGGTTGGCGATTTCGGGCTAGTGGGGCGCAAATCTCCATGCAGGACAGCATATATTTGGGGCAACGGGAGCGTATCCGTCGCGCGCAGCAAATTGTTCTATCTGCCGCCAGCAAAGAGGACGGCGCCATCATCAAATGGGCCTTCCAGCAGGTCAACTCCTGATCGTCGTCACTTTATCCGCAGTCGCCACCAGAACACGTTCCGTCATGCCGCAAAACAAACCATGTTCAACGACTCCGGGCCAGGCTGAAAGGTCTTTTGCAAATGCCTCGGGAGCCGATATTTTTGGGCCAAACGCACTGTCCAATATCCAATGGCCTTCATCTGTTTGAAAGGGCGTGCCCGCCGCATCCAGTCGCAAGGCGACCGAAGCACCCAGATCCGCCAAGCGCCTTGAAATAGGAATGCGGGCCATGGGAATTATTTCGATCGGCAGGGGGAAAGCACCGAGTACATCAACTTGTTTGCTGCCATCCGCGATAACAATGAAACGTTTCGCCGCCGCGGCAACGATTTTCTCCCGCAATAAGGCGCCTCCGCCGCCTTTTATCAGATTTAGTCCGCCGTCAAACTCATCCGTGCCATCGATGGCCAGATCAAGCACCGGTGTCTCGTCCAGGCTGGTCAAGCCGATACCTAGCCGACGACACATCGCGGCACTTCGATCTGATGTCGCGATGCCGGTGATGGAAAGACCCGATTGAACTCTTTCGCCCAGGATACTGATAAAATGTTCCGCCGTGGATCCCGTGCCAATGCCAAGGCACATACCATTTTGTACCAACTCAGCCGCCGCCAAGGCGGCCATTCGTTTTGCCGTATCACTCATCCATGCAACCTTTTTTCGCGGTCATCGTCTGCATCGTTTCAAGTCCGGTCGATCCAGGTTATATGTTCGCCATGTCAAATTCTGCAAGTAACACATCCGCGCCCAATCCATTGCTGAAACTCGCTTTGGAAATCGGGCCCTTGGTTTTGTTTTTCGTCGCCAACGCACGAGCAGGCATATTTTGGGCCACCGGCGTGTTCATGGTGGCGATTCTGATATCCCTGTCGATGACTTGGATGCTGGAACGGCGGTTGCCCACGTTGCCTTTGGTGACCGGGTTGTTCGTACTGGTGTTCGGCGGATTAACCTTGATTTTACAAGACGAACTATTCATCAAGCTGAAACCGACCATCGTCAACACTTTGTTTGCCGTGATCCTTTTAGGCGGCCTATGGTGCGGCAAATCTTTCTTGAAAAGCTTGATGGGCAGCATGTTTTCCATGACGGACCAGGGATGGCGCATTTTGACTTTTCGCTGGGCCCTGTTTTTTGTCGTTTTAGCTATTTTAAACGAAATCGTCTGGCGCAATACCAGTACCGACAATTGGGTCAGCTTCAAAGTCTTTGGCATCATGCCGCTGACGCTTGTGTTCTCGATCATGCAATTGCCGACCATGAACCGTCATCGCCTGCCCGAGGACGAGGGCACGGACTGATGTTCCAGGGGCAAGGCATTGCCTGCGACCGAGGTGAGCGGCGGATTTTCTCCGATCTCGATTTTTCCATAGCGCCGGGCGGGGCCATGGTGCTGCGCGGCCCAAATGGCAGCGGTAAGACATCTTTATTGCGAATCGCGGCAACATTGCTAGGCGCGGCGGACGGACGGCTGCTTTGGAATGGCAGCGAAATATTGGCGGATATTGAAAAACATCGCACCAGGCTGCATTTCGTCGGCCATCAGGATGCGGTGAAGGGAGCCTTGAGCGTATGGGAGAACGTGGCTGTTTGGGCCGATATCAGAGGTGCCGGTGATCGTTGCGTTGATGCGGCCTTGGCGGCATTTGAAATTTCCCATCTGGCGGATACTCCGGCGCAGTACCTTTCCGCCGGCCAGCACCGGCGTGTGGCGCTGGCGCGTTTGGTGGCGTCGCCAGCCGCATTGTGGTTGCTGGATGAGCCGACGGTTTCCCTGGACGCCGAAGGAACGGCATGTTTGCGGCGCGTGATCGCCGATCACCGCGCCGCCCGTGGCATAGTGATGGCGGCGACCCATATCGATCTGGGTTTGGATGATGTGGAGCTGCTGCACTTGAAACTGCCATGAACCTCTGATGAAACCACTCATTTCGATCATCGCACGCGATTTGCGTCTGGCCGTCCGACAGGGCGGCGCCACGCTCCTGGCTCTGGTGTTTTTTGTGCTCACGGTGACGCTTTTCCCTCTCGGCGTTGGGCCTGAGCCCGCGATCCTGGCGCGGATTGCGCCGGGAGTCCTTTGGGTTGCCGCCCTATTGGCGGCCATGTTGTCCCTGGATCGGTTGTTCCAGTCGGATTTCGAGGACGGCAGCTTGGAGCAATTGGTCCTCTCGGGTCTGCCGGTGGGCGGTGTGGTGTTGGCCAAGATAATCGCTCACTGGATGACAACGGGTTTTCCGTTGCTGTTGGCGGCGCCCTTTCTGGCCGTGCTGCTGAATATGAACGGCGAGGGTTTCACGGCCTTGATGCTGACCATGTTGATCGGCACGCCGGCTTTGAGTTTGATCGGCGCCATTGGCGCGGCCTTGACCCTGACAGTGCGGCGCGGTGGTGTTTTGCTGTCCTTGTTGGTGTTGCCGTTGTACATACCCGTGTTGATTTTTGGCGTGTCCGCCATTGATGCTGCGGTGCACGGCTTGAATGCCAAGCCACATTTGCTGCTTTTGGCGGCGCTGACGGTGGCTTGTCTGCCGCTTTGTCCCTGGGCCGCGGCAGCGGCGGTAAAACTGTCTTTGGATTAATGAACCTCTACCTCAATAATTCGCGACAATTTGTTACCGACCGGACGCTTGCGCCAGTCACAAGAGGGGGTTAAACCTCCACTCATGTCGATGCATTATTTTGCAAATCCAACCCATTTTACCCGGCTTGCCGGACGCATTCAGCAGTGGGCCGGCGGGCTGGCGGCAGGGCTGTTGATCGCCGGTCTTTATCTGGCATTGGTGGTTGCGCCGGCCGATTATCAACAGGGCGAGACCGTGCGCATAATGTTCGTGCACGTGCCGTCGGCATGGATGGCGTTATTCTGTTATTCGTTTTTGGCGGTTGCCAGCGCCGTTGCGTTGATCTGGAAACACCCATTGGCGGATATGGCCGCCAAGGCATCGGCACCGATTGGTGCCGGCTTTACCTTTCTGGCCTTGGTCACGGGGTCTCTTTGGGGCAAGCCCATGTGGGGCACCTGGTGGGTTTGGGATGCGCGGCTGACGTCGGTGTTGATCCTGTTTTTCCTCTACCTTGGATACATGGCCTTGTGGCAGGCCATCGAGGATAGCCAGAAGGCTGCGAAGGCAGCGGCGGTTCTGGCCTTGGTGGGCGCCGTCAACGTGCCGATCATCAAGTTCTCGGTTGATTGGTGGAATACCCTGCATCAGCCCGCCAGTGTTCTGCGCATGGATGGCCCGGCGATACATCCAAGCATGCTGTGGCCGCTTTTGGTCATGGCATTAGCCTTCAAGGCCTACTTTGTGACCTTATTGCTGGCTCGCATGCGCATGGAATTGAATTTGCGCCGTATCAGGGCCCTGCGTCTGGCGGACCGGACAAGTTGATGGAGCGCATTGTGGAATTTATGGCAATGGGGGGGTATGGCACCTATGTTTGGCCGGCCTTCGGGGTCGTTTTGGCGGTCATGGCCTTGTTGTGGTTTGCCAGCATGCGTGGCTGGCGGAAATCAGAACTGGATTTAAGAGCCTTGCGTGAAAGTCGCCGGCAAGAGGAGATCGCCAAGGAATGACCCGGAAGAGACGGCGCATCTATGTCATCGGCGGATTTATGCTGATCTTCGCGACGGCCGCGGCGCTGGTGCTAACGGCATTCGAGGAGAATATCGTTTTCTTCTATTCGCCGACTGATCTGGCGCAAAAACTAAAGCAAGAACCGTTTCCGCCCAATCGCAGACTGCGCATTGGCGGTCTGGTGGAAGAGGGCTCAATCAGGCGGGCCCCCGATGGTTTGACGGTCGAGTTCCGTGTCACCGATACGGTCGAAGTGATATCGGTTAGGTTTCGCGGGATTACGCCAGATATTTTTGGCGAGGGTCAGGGAGTTGTTGCGGAAGGCAGCATGGCAGCGGATGGTGTCTTCGTCGCATCGGAGGTGTTGGCCAAGCATGACGAGACATATATGCCCAAGGAAGTTGCCGAGGCACTGAAGAAAGCCGGACAGTGGCAGGGTGAAAAGAATGAACAGCGTACCGAATAACGACAAACCATGCGTCTTGTTGATTGAGCCCATGCCAAGCTGGACCATTGATCGGGCTCGAGATGAATTCGATTTGATTGTCCTGCCCCATGAAAACCAGCGCCCGGCCGATTTTGTCGAGAATGCCAATCGGATTCGAGGCATCGCGATGCCTGGCTTCGCAAAGGTTGACGCGGCATTGATGGAATTGATGCCCAATCTTGAGATCGCGGCCTGTTTTGGTGTCGGGTTTGACGGCGTCGATACCTCTTATGCCATGGCGAATAATATTGCCGTGACGAATACGCCGGATGTCTTGACCGATTGTGTCGCGGACCTTGGCATGGCGTTGATCTTGGCGGTATTGCGCAAGGTGGTTGTTGGCGACCGATATGTAAGGTCGGGCCGATGGGTTGCCGAAGGTTTCATGGAACTCAACGATTCACCAAGGGGACGACGGCTGGGCATTGTCGGCCTAGGTCGAATTGGTCTGGAACTGGCCAAACGCGCCGAAGCCTTTGGTATGACTATTTCCTATTACAATCGTTCAGAACGAGGTGATCTTTCCTACCCCTATTTTCCCAATGCCCATGCGTTGGCCGAAGCCTGCGATGTGTTGGCGCTGACTTGCCCCGGCGGCGAAGCGACCATGAAGCTTGTCGATGGCGATGTCTTGGCCGCCCTTGGCGCAAAAGGGTATCTCATCAATATTGCTCGTGGCAGCGTCGTGGATGAGGCGGCTTTGGTGAAGGCCTTGTCGGAAAATACCATTGCCGGTGCGGGTCTGGATGTGTTTGCTGACGAGCCGAATGCGCCTGAAGCGCTGTTCCCGTTTGATCATGTTGTCTTGCAGCCACATCAAGCCAGCGCCACTGTCGAGACGAGAACCGCCATGGGAGACCTCACCATCAAGAATCTTACCGCCCACTTCGCCGGACAACCCCTGCCCAATCAGGTTGCCTGAAAACATGACGGTCTTGTATTCCATATCAAAGATGTTACTGGCCGCGATGGCCAATGTGTGTCGGGATGCCGATATTGAGATCCTGGATATCGAGTATCTGTTGCGCGACACCGCATAAGGACAAAGGTAAGAGGCATGACGGCGGAACTGGGACATTTTGCGCTTGTACTGGCGCTCTCCGTTGCCTTGGTACAGGCAACCATTCCCTTGCTGGGCGCCTGGCGGGGTGATCAGGGCTGGATCGCCTTGGCCCGGCCCGCCGCGGTTGTGCAATGTTTGCTGATTGTCATCGCCTTTGGGGCGTTGATGCACGCTTATATTACGTCGGATTTTTCTGTTCTAAACGTCGCCACCAACTCTCATTCCGCCAAACCGTTGCTTTACAAAATCTCCGGCGTTTGGGGAAATCATGAGGGCTCGTTGTTGTTGTGGCTGTTAATACTGGTCTTGTTCGGTGCAGCCGTGGCGGTATTCGGCGGCAACCTTCCCGCGCCGTTCCGGGCCCGTGTGCTTTCCGTACAGGCGATGATTGCGGTGGGTTTTCTGGCCTTTGTACTATTCACCTCCAATCCGTTTGAAAGGTTGTTGCCAGCACCCCTCGATGGCCGTGGCCTGAACCCCCTCTTGCAAGATCCCGGCCTGGCCTTTCACCCGCCCTTCCTCTATCTCGGTTATGTCGGGTTTTCCATGGCCTTTTCCTTCGCCGTCGCCGCATTGATTGAAGGCCGGGTTGACGCGGCATGGGCCCGCTGGGTCAGGCCGTGGACCCTGGCCGCATGGTGCTTTCTAACGACTGGAATCGCCCTTGGTTCGTGGTGGGCCTATTACGAACTTGGCTGGGGCGGCTGGTGGTTTTGGGACCCGGTCGAAAATGCCTCTTTCATGCCGTGGCTGGCGGGTACAGCCTTGTTGCACTCCGCCGTTGTGGTAGAGAAACGCGATAGTTTGAAGAATTGGACCGTATTACTGGCCATCGTGACATTCTCCCTAAGTCTGTTGGGGACCTTCCTCGTCCGTTCCGGGGTCTTAACTTCCGTCCATGCTTTTGCGACTGACCCAGCCCGTGGCATCTTCATTCTTGCGTTCCTGATCACCGTAATTGCCGGCTCCCTTACGCTTTATGCCATCCGCGCGCCGGCCATGAAGGGCGGTGGATTATTTGCGCCGGTCAGTCGCGAAGGTGGGTTGGTGCTGAACAACTTGTTGCTGTCCACCGCCTGCGCGACAGTCCTTTTGGGCACGCTTTATCCGCTGTTTCTTGACGCTGTGACAGGTGAAAAAATTACCGTCGGCCCGCCCTATTTCAATGCCACGTTTGGACCATTGATGCTGCCTGCCTTGATCGCGATGGCCGTGGGGCCGATGCTGCACTGGAAGCGCGCTGATCTGACCGGGGCCATCCAGCGTCTAAAATTCGCAATTGTAGCAGCTATGGCGGCTCTGTTTGTTACTTTGGTCATGGCCCATGACGGCCCCTGGCTGGCAATTCCCGGAATTGCGCTTGGTGTCTGGATGATCGCCGCCGCTTTGGAGGAGGCAGCCTATCGCCTCCGCCTCTTCCGGGCGCCGGCCGGTGAAAGTTTACGCCGTCTGCTACGTTCACCCCGATCCGCATGGGGTACGACATTCGCCCATGCGGGTGCCGGCATGGTTATCATCGGCATCGTCGCATCATCCGCCTGGCAGGTTGAAAAATTGCAAATCATGCGGACCGGCGATGTGGTTGCGGTGGGAGATTTTTCGTTCAAGTTTGTTGGTGCCTCGCCTTTCAGAGGACCGAATTATTCGGCGGTCAGCGGGACCTTTCAGGTCAGCAGAAACGGCAATGATTTTGCGACTTTGAAACCGGAATCCCGCAATTACCAGGACCCGCCCATGGAGACGACAGAGGCAGCCATCCGCACTGGCTGGGGTGGGGATTTGTATGCGGTGATCGGAGATCCAACCGGGGACGGCGCCTGGTCAACGAGGTTTTATCATAAACCCATGATCCACTGGATCTGGATGGGCGCATTGATCATGATGCTTGGCGGCTTGGTTTCACTAAGTGACCGCCGCCACAGAGTTGGCGCACCAGCGCGGCGTGGTGCGGCCGGCAGGCCCTTGAACGTTGCCAAGTCGCCGGCCGGAGAATAGGACCAAGTAATGTGAGTAACCCCATTGCAGAACAAGGATCACGACGCCATTGGTTGCGCCTGGTGCCCTTGGTGATTGCGCTTGTCATCGGCGGATTTCTGTTTGCCGGCCTGAATTTGCGGCCCAAGGAAATTCCATCCGTGCTGATTGGCAAGGCGGTGCCGGATTTTGAATTGCCGCCGCTGCCCGGCCGCCCGAGAGGCCTCACGACAGCCGATCTCAAGGGTGAAGTATCGCTGGTGAATGTCTTCGCTTCCTGGTGCGTCTCTTGCCGCGCGGAGCACCCCTTGTTCATGAAGCTACAGGCCAGCGGCGTGGTCCCGGTGCATGGCCTCAATTACAAGGATGAAGGCAGCGCGGCCATGGGTTGGTTGCGGCGTCATGGTGATCCCTATGACCGCGTGGGAGCCGATTTAAAGGGCCGGGTTGGTATTGATTGGGGCGTTTATGGCGTGCCGGAGACATTTCTGGTCAGTGCGGAAGGTCGTATCGTCTGCAAACATATTGGTCCCATCATGCAGCGTGATCTGGACGACAAGTTGCTACCCTTCATCAAGGCCTTGCGTGAAGGCGGCACTCCACAATGCTGAGGGCCTCTATACGGTTTGCCCTGCTGCTGCTATGCATTGCCGGTTGGTCGGTTTCGGCGCTATCGGTTGCCGTTGATAGGCCGCTCGAAGATCCGGCCCAGGAGGCACGGGCCCGCGCAATTCATAAACAGCTGCGCTGTTTGGTATGCCAGAACCAATCTATTGAAGATTCCAATGCGGCGCTTGCCCGTGATCTTCGCGTATTAGTACGGGACAGAATTTTGGCCGGTGACACTGATCAGGCGGCAATCCGATATATAGTTGAACGCTATGGTGACTGGGTCTTGTTGAAACCGCCCGTGAAAGCGGGGACCATTTTTCTGTGGGCGGGTCCGGCGGTTATTTTGATGCTGGCGATCGTGCTCATTGCTCTTTGGTATCGGCGCCGTGGCGGACCAGCTGGCCGGACGGTCGAACCGTTGAGCCTTGATGAGCAAAATCGATTGAAGGATCTGTTGGGTGACGGAGACCGTTCATGATTTTATGGCTGTCAATTGGCAGTCTGATGCTTGTTGCCCTTTTGCCGATCCTTTGGCCCTTGCTGCGCCCCGGCAAGGTTGCGCCTGATCGTTTGGACCATGATCTGGAGGTCTATCGAGACCAATTGCGTGAATTGGAGGCGGCTTTGGCCGCCGGTTCGGTTACCGAACGCGAGGCGGGGGAGGCAAGGCGGGAAATAGAGCGGCGCATATTACGGGCCGCCGAACACGCCTCGAACCATGCGGGACCAATTGCCCCATCGGCCCTGACCGCGGTACTGATTGCACTACTTCTACCTGCGTTGACATTATTTCTCTACACTGAAATTGGTCAGCCTGCCCAACCCGACCAGCCGCTGGCGGCGCGGAATATTGCCGCGCCCGTGCCACAAGACTTGACCGACGGCCAAAGCAAACAAATTGAAGCCATGGTTTCGCGCCTTGCCCGACGGCTAAAAGATGAACCGGACGATCTTGAAGGTTGGACACTGTTGGGCAGGTCGCAAGCCGCATTGGGGCAACTTGATGCGGCAGCCAGTTCTCTCCGCAAAGCCGTTGCGCTGTCGAAAGATGATGCGGACTTGCTAGTCGCATTCGGTGATGTTCTGACCAAAAGTTCGAGTGGAAATATTACGCCCGAGGCATTGATTGCTTTTTCCAAGGCCCGGGAACTGGCGCCTGGAAGTTTGTCCGCGCGTTATTTCTTGGCCTTGGCTGATTTGCAGGCAGGTCGCCGGCAACAGGCCTACGAGGCGTGGTTGGGATTGTATCGGGAACTTCCAGCCGGCAGTGACAACCGTCAGGCTTTGGCGGAGCAAATTCGCGGTGTGGCCCAGCAACTTGGCATTAACCCAGAAGAACAGCTGGCGGAAAGTTCATCCGCTGCCATCGAAAAACTTTCGTCGCGACCATCGGGACCGAGCGCGCCCGGACCGGATCGCGCGGCCATGGCGGAAGCCGCCAAGTTGTCACCGGCTGAACGGCGGGAGTTTATTCAATCCATGGTGCAGCGGTTGGCTGATCGCCTCCAAGATGAACCAAACGATTTTGATGGTTGGATGCGTTTGGGCAGAGCCTATGGCGTGTTGGGGCAGCGAGTGAAGTCAGCGGAAGCTTATGGCCGTGCTTCCGCCCTGCACCCCGGTGATCCCGGGCCATTGAATTCTCAAGCTATGGCGTTGATTGAATCGGCACCGTCGGATCAAGCCATGCCGGAGTCCATATTGGCTATTCTACGACGCCTTGAAAAGTTGCAGCCGAATAATACCCGCGCTCTTTGGTTCCTCGGCATGGCCGATGCTGGCGCGGGGCGACGTGAGGATGCGATTGTTCGTTGGAGTCGCTTGTACGATCAACTACCCGCGCGAAGCAAGGAGCGAGAAAGCTTGAAGGCCGAAATTGATCGTCTGGAAGCCGTGAATTGAGGCGATTAACCTCATCTCTTAATTAATCATTAGATATGCTGGGGTAGTCTGAAGTTTCGTAGGAGGGGAACACGCCTAAAGAGCGTATCCCAAGATGGCAATTCGAAAATGGCATACCGTCGGCGACGGCGGGACGCAAAGCCACCGGTCTGGTTGAACCAGATAGCGGGGTTACCGGAAGGATATAGTTAATGTCGAACGATATGCTCGTGTCGCTGCGCGCGCTGATTGTTGATGATCAAAGAACCATGCGCTCGATTGTGCGAACTTTGTTGTCCCAGATCGGAATTACCGACGTTGTCGAGGCGGCCGACGGCACGGAAGCGATCGAAATTATCGAAATGCCAGGGGAAACCGTGCCGGATTTTGTCATATGTGATCTTCACATGAAAGATGGGGACGGGTTGTTGTTTTGTAATAAATTGCGACGCCACAAAAACAACAATCTATCACAGATACCGGTTCTGATCCTGACGGGCGATAGCGACGGTCTTCTGCATGAAGTAGCTTTGCAAATAGGTGCCGCCAGGGTTCTAACCAAGCCGATTTCAGCGCCTGACCTGGGACGCGAAATTAGCCGGGTGGTTGGTTTCGCCAACTAGTCGTCGATCTGGCGGCAATATCCGGCGCTTGGCACTTTCTTCGTAAATGCGCGGTCATTCCCATGGCTTCCTCCGACACCAGGGACCCCACGGTTTCTCCAGCCGAACTTAATTGGAACCTGCCACTTATTCGCCGCGGAATGTGGGTTGCCGCCGTTCCAATCTGGCCTTAATGCCTTCCATGGCATCAGATGATGCGCTCACCGTTCGCACGTCGGCATTGAGATCATCATAGGGTGTGCTGTCGCGGAAAGCCATTTGCCGGACCAACATGGCTTTCATATTTCGTAAAGACAGGGGCGCATTCGTAGCAAGGCGGTCAATAACAGCCTGTGCGGTATCTTGCAGGGCGTCGGGCTCGGCGACCTTGGCAATTATCCCCAGATCGTGCAGCCGTGTAGACGGCAACGGATCGCCCAACAGCAGGATTTCGCGCGCGGCGACGGGCCCGGCAACCTCCATCAATTTCTTAGTCAAGAACCACGTCGGCGCCAAACCGATTTGTGACAGAGACATGCCGAATATTGCGGTGGTGCTGGCCACGACAAAATCACAATGCAGGGCCAATTCATTGCCTCCCGCGATGGCGGGGCCATGGACAACGGCGACCACGGGCAGGGGATAGATTTCAATCCGGCGCAACATGGTCTCGATTGAGGTTGGCTGTCCCAACCCAGAGGCCTTGACGCTAAGGTCCATGCCGGAACAAAACGACGGACCGTTTGCACGCACGATGGCTACGCGTTCGTCGGATCCTGGATTATCCGGAAAGGCTTCTATCAAACCATCCAAGGTTTCCGTATCGAGGGCATTTCGTTTTTCCGGGCGATTTAGGGTTACGGTTCGCACGGGGCCGTCAATTTCCACCAAGACCTTACTCATGGCTCACTCCTAATTATTCCAGCTATATTTTGCTTCAATTCTTTTTTGGTGACGATAGCATCCCTATCGCTGGCACTTTGAACAAAAGAATGTCGATCTGCCAGACTGAACCAAGCGTAAGATCGGTTCTTGACAGTGATGACAGGGTTCGCCCTCGCGTCCATAGACGGCGAATTCATGTTGAAAGTAACCAAGTTCGCCGGAGGCCTGGACATAGTCGCGCAGTGTCGAGCCGCCCTTGGCAATGGCTTTGGTCAAGACATCACGAATGGCAGGCACCAATTTCTCGGCTCGGCGACCGGCGACGGATGCCGCCAACCGGCGCGGAGAAATGCCGGAATGGTAGAGCGCCTCGCAAACGTAAATATTGCCCAATCCCGCGACGATCTTCTGATCCAGCAATGCCGATTTGATCGGTGTGCGCCGGCCCTGTAATGATGCACTCAGATAAACGCCATCGAAATTATTACCCAAGGGTTCGGGACCAATGTCGCGTAACAAACGGTGATCGTCCAAATCATCCGCTGGCACTAAATCCATCATGCCGAAACGACGATGGTCCTGGTAGACCACGGTGTGCCCGCCGTCTGTTCTGATGAGGATATGATCATGTTTACCGGGATTTGGCTCAGTTTCCTGATGAATATACATTCGGCCGGACATACCCAGATGGGTCATCCAGACCCAACCGTCATCCAGTTCAGCCAAGATGAATTTCGCTCGTCGATAGAGCCGCACAACCTTGCGGCCCTCCAACCGGCCGGCGAAATTTTCGGGTAAGGGCCATCTCAGGTCAGCCCGGCGTTGCGTAACCTTGGCAAGGCGCTGTCCAACCAATGGGGCCTCTAGGCCGCGGCAAACGGTTTCTACTTCTGGTAACTCTGGCATTTCCGCAGATTAACTGATCTTTACAACCACCGCCATCGATAGCGTATATGATGCCTGCGAATTTTCAGCGATGGAGTGGTTCTCAACCGTGGTGACAGGTCCCCGTACAGATTTTGGCTTTGAACAGATTCCGTTAGGGGTTAAAGCTGGCCGTGTCCGGGATGTATTTGATTCCGTTGCCGGTCGATACGACGTGATGAATGATTTGATGTCTGGTGGCTTGCACCGGGCCTGGAAGGACGCAATTGTCAATTGGCTGCGGCCCCGGGCGGACATGCGCTTGCTGGACTTGGCTGGGGGAACGGGGGATATCGCGTTTAGATTCTTGCGGGCGGGTGGCGGCTCGGTCGTGGTGACCGACATAAATCTAGAAATGCTTCTGGTGGGGCGCGACCGGGCGCGGAAGCGTCGAATTGACGGAGCTATCAATTGGTTATGCGCCGACGGCGAACAATTGCCCGTGCCCGATAATTCGGTCGAGGTCGTAACCTGCGCCTTCGGTGTTCGAAACATGACCGATAAGGCAGGCGCATTGTCTGAAATCTACCGGGTCCTAAAGCCCGGTGGCCGCTTCATGTGTTTGGAGTTTTCGCGCTTGGTCCTGCCAGGGCTGGAAGATATCTACAACAAATTTTCCTTCGCCATAGTGCCTCGGTTGGGCCGGATCGTGGCGAACGATGAAGCTTCCTACCGCTATCTGGCGGAGAGTATCCGCACATTTCCGGATCAAGAAACCTTTGCCGAGATGATATCCGACGCCGGCCTGTCGAACATCACTTACAAGAACCTTACGGGCGGTGTGGCCGCCATGCATTCGGCCTGGCGGATCTAATAGGGCAATTGATATCGTACGCGGAAGTCCCATTCGTTGATTTTACCATAACAATGTTGAAAACGTACATGCGTGCATTGCTGATTGAAGATGGCTCGGCGTTGTCCGGGACCGCTATTGAGAAATTCGACGATTTGGTGCAGGAATTGACCGGCAATCGTGACAATCCTTGGAAAGGCCTTGGATACAAAAAATCCGCTGGCCCATTCCGCCGCCGTCGGTGCCCTAACAGTAAACTTCAATTATTTCAACGAACAGGCTCCTCCCATAATCGTCGTTC
>JAPYUH010000273.1 GCA_029936195.1 Alphaproteobacteria bacterium | reverse complement strand
ATGTGGACCTCGCCCCCGTGGCGGCGGCCTTCGGGTTCGAAGTCGCCACCATTCGTTCGCTCGACGATCTAGCGGCGGCGGCGCACTTGTTGCGGGAGCCATCGGGACCGGTCTTCCTTGATTGCAAGATTAACGCCGATATCGCCGCCCCCTTCATGGGCGAATTCGCCGCTTTCGACGAACGCAATCGATAGCGGTATACCGCCCCAGCCGATTCGTAGCCGTTTGTAGAGCAAGCGCGACGAAACACGCCTTTTTGTCGGCCATATAAAGTATTTTCATTACACTTATTGTTGATCATGCGATCGATTATCGCAAGTGCGCGTAGAATCCATAAGTATCAGTGTAGACTACGTTTTATATGGGTATTTCTTGAAAAAATTTACTTGGAACAGGCCTAATTCAGTTTCCTTTTGGTAATGAATATGTTATATAATAATTACATTATCATTTCGGCCTGGACAAGACGTGATGTGTGGAAGGTGTAGTATGATGCATTCGGATACCTTGAATTCTCAACAAGCGGGACGGAAATTCATCAAGCGGGCCATGAAGGCGCCTTTGCTGGAACGGGAACGGGAATGGGATTTGGCCCGTAGTTGGCGCGATCATGGTGATGAAGCCGCATTGCACGAGCTGGTCAATGCCTATGTGCGCTTAGTTGTGGCGACGGCGGCGCGGTTCCGAAATTACAGTTTGCCCATGGGGGATCTCATACAGGAAGGCACCGTCGGTTTGACGCAGGCCGCCGAGCGCTTTGATCCCGAGCGGGAGGTGCGATTCTCCACCTATGCCACATGGTGGATCAGGGCCGCCATTCAAGATTACATCTTGCGCAATTGGTCGATCGTGCGGACCGGCACCACGGCGGCGCAGAAATCACTGTTCTTCAATATCCGGCGACTCCGCGCCCAGCTGGCCGATAGCCCCGACGGACCCCTGACCCCCAGTGGACAAAGCAGAATTTCCGAGGCCCTGAAGGTTCCCATCGCCGATGTCCGCGCCATGGAAGGGCGACTGTCGGGCGCCGATCGTTCCCTGAACGCCGTTGTCAGCGGCGAAGGTGAAAGCGAATGGCAGGATTTGTTGGTTGATGACAGACCGGGGCCGGAAGACATTGTTCGTGATCAGCACGATTCCAACACCCGGGTGAAGTGGCTGAACGATGCCGTCGCTCAATTGACCGAGCGGGAACAGGTAATCATCCGTCAGCGCCGCCTGCGCGAGACCGGCACGACTTTGGAATCCCTGGGGCGAATTTTGGGTATTTCCAAGGAAAGGGTGCGCCAGATCGAATGTCAGGCCTTGGTGAAGCTGCGCGATACGCTCTCGGAACGCGGCGGAGATCCACGGGAAATCGGACTGTTCGACAAAAAAATTTGCGCCCGCGGCATCACGGCAATCTCACGGCAACCAGCAATGTGTTATCATTGGGAACCGAATTTCCAATAAGAGTTGGAGTTTGCCGTTTCCATGCCGAGACCGGGCTTTCCCTATCCCGAGGATTTCACCGCAACACCCTGTGAGCCGGACCGTGCCGAGGCGGTTCTTACAAGCCTGGCGAAAGACTCCGGGTTCACCAGCATATGCAATGATCCGGCGGCAATCAGATTGCTGTCCGCGGTCTTTGGCAACAGCCCCTTTTTGGGACGGGTGGCCCAGGCCGACCGTGACTTTTTGCCGGATTTATTTGCCCGCAACCCCGACCGGAACCTGTCCAAGCTGCTTGACCGGCTTGAACAGGCGCTTTTGGCGGCGGCGGGCATGGACCAGGCCATGGTCGCCTTGCGCCTGGCCCGGCGCCGGGTGGCGTTGCTGGTGGCCTTGGCCGACCTTTCGGGAGCCTGGGATCTGGCGGCGGTCACCTCCGCTCTGTCGCGATTTGCCGACGGCGCGGTAGGGGGCGCGGTGCGCTGGCTGTTGCGGGCGGGCGTGGGACGGGGTGAATTGCGGCTTGGCGATCTGAACCGGCCGGAGCTGGGTTGCGGCCTGGTCGTGCTGGGCATGGGAAAGTTGGGCGCGAACGAGCTGAATTACTCGTCCGATATCGATTTGATCGCGCTTTATGATGGCGAGGCGGCGCCCTACGTGGGCCAACGCACGGCCCAGGAATTTTATATCCGGCTGGTCCGGGACTTGGTCAAGATGCTGCAGCAGCCGACCCGCAACGGCTATGTCCTGCGCACCGACCTGCGCCTGCGGCCCGATCCCGGCGTCACGCCGGTGGTGGTGGCAATGGTGGCGGCGGAGCAATATTACGAAAACCTAGGGCAAAACTGGGAACGGGCGGCGATGATCAAGGCCCGCGCGATCGCCGGCGACCCTGCCGCCGGGGCCGAATTCCTGACCCGCATGCAGCCCTTTATCTGGCGCCGCAATCTGGATTATGCGGCCATCGCCGATATCCATTCCATCATGCGGAAGATCCACAGCCACGAGGGTGACGGTGATATCGCCGTCGAAGGGCACAATGTCAAATTGGGCCGGGGCGGCATCCGTGACATCGAATTTTTTGCCCAGACCCAGCAGTTGATCGCCGGGGGCAGGGAACCGGCCCTGCGCCCGGCCGCCACCGCCGCCGCACTGGATGCCCTGGCCAGGGGCGGCTGGATCGATGGCACCGCCGCGGCCGAGATGACAGCGGCCTATGAGTTCCTGCGTCAGTTGGAGCATCGCCTGCAAATGGTCGCCGACGAGCAGACCCAGAGCATGCCGAAGACCGCCGAAGGCGTGGCGCACATGGCCCTTTTCATGGGCTTTGGGGAGGCGGTGGAATTTCGCGCCGTCCTCCTCCATCACCTCAACCGGGTGCGTCATCATCACGGCATTCTGTTTGATGCCGCGCCCGAGCGTCTGGGCGATGGCCGTTTGATCTTTACCGGCGTCGAAGACGACCCGGACACCTTGGCAAAGCTTGCCGCCCTTGGTTTCGAGGGTGCCCAGGGTGCTTCCCAAACCGTGCGTGGCTGGCACCATGGCCGTTACCGGGCCATGCGCTCGGCCCGGGCACGGGAGTTGTTGACCGCCTTGGCACCGGCGCTGCTGCAGGCCTTCGCCGACACCGCCAATCCAAATGCAACCCTGGGCCGGTTCGACCGTTTTCTGTCGAATTTACCCACGGGCGTGCAATTATTTTCCATGCTGACGGCGCGGCCGCAATTGCTGGAGCTGCTGGCCGAGATCATGGGCAGCGCGCCGCGCCTGGCCAACTACTTGGCGGAAAACTCCACTGTCGTCGATGCCATGACTTCCGCTGAATTCCTAGCCACCCTGCCTACCCTGCGGGTGCTGCGGGCGGAGTTCGCCATGGCCATGGACGAAGCCGGGGATTTTCAGGACGTTCTGGATTTTACCCGGCGCCATGTGAAGGAACGCAAATTCCAGATCGGGGCACAGATCCTGGGTGGGACCATTGATGCCGACCGCTCCGGTGCCGGCTACGCGGACCTGGCCGAGGCGGCCGTGGCGGCCTTGCTGCCGCGGGTCGCCGACGCCTTCGCCAAAGACGAACGCCATGGCCAGATATCCGGCGGCGGCATGGCCGTTCTGGCCATGGGCAAATTGGGTAGCCGCGAGCTGACTGGAGAATCCGATCTGGATCTTATTTTCGTCTATGACTACCCCGACCCGGATGCTATCTCGGACGGCGCCCGCGCCCTGCCGGCACAACAGTATTTCTCGCGTCTCAGCCAGCGTTTGATCAACGCCCTGACAGTGCCGACAACCGAGGGCAAGCTGTATGAGGTGGATATGCGCCTGCGCCCGTCGGGAAACTCCGGCCCCGTGGCGACGCGTTTTGACGGCTTCGGCGATTATCAGCGCAACGAAGCCTGGACCTGGGAGCATATGGCCTTGACCCGGGCCCGGGTCATCGCCGGCGAGGGAAGGTTGGTGGACCGGGTCGAAGGCGTTATCGCGGACGTGTTGGCCCGGCCCCGTGACCGGGCGGCGGTCGCAAGGGATGTTTCGGAGATGCGCCAGCGCCTGGTCAAGGAGGCGGGGCGGGGCAATGTAAACCCCTGGGAATTGAAACTGGTGCGCGGCGGTCTGCTGGATATTGAGTTCATCGCGCAGTTTTTGCAATTGGCCCACGGGGCCGAGGACGGCGGCGTATTGGCGCCCAATACCGCCCTGGCTTTGTCCAACCTGGCGCGCCTGGGTCATATGGGCAGACGGGAAGCGGATGATCTGATCGCCGCTTCCGGTCTCTATCGCGATTTGATGGCGCTGTTCCGGGTTGCCGTGGTTGGTGATTTCGATCCCGCCACGGCGCCACGGGGTCTGGCCAACGCCGTCTTGAAAATAACCGGAAGCGACGACATGGCTCAACTGGAACAGCGTTTGGCCAGGATACAGGCAGACGTGCTATCGCTCTTTCAGACGATTGTTGAGGCGTCGGCGGCCGGCGGGCCATCCAATGCCTGACGCAACTTGTTGGCGAGATCGGCAAGGCGGAAGGGTTTGTGCAGCAACACCACGTCATTACTCAATTTGCCCTGATGGATCAGCGCGTCCTGAGTGAAGCCGGACATGTACATGACCTTGATGTTCGGGTGATGGGCCGGCGCCGCATCGGCAATGGCTTCGCCGTTCATGCCGCCGGGCAGAATGACGTCGGTGAACAGCAGATCAATATGGCGTTCCCGTTCCAAAATGCTCATGGCGGCGGCGCCGTCGCCGGCTTCGAAGACATTATAGCCCAAATCACTCATCAATACGACGGCCAGGGTACGGACGTCCGCGTCATCCTCCACCACCAAAATGCATTCGTCGCGGTCCGTCGGCTGGTTGTGCGGCACGGGGTCCGCCGCTTTCTCGGGCAGGCCCCCGGCCCGGGGCAGATAAAGCTTCACCGTCGTGCCCCGGCCAACCTCGCTGTAAATCGTGACATGACCGTCGGACTGTTTCACAAAGCCGAACACCATGCTTAATCCCAGACCCGTGCCCTTGCCCTGTTCCTTGGTGGTGAAGAACGGCTCGAACACCCGACCAAGGACGTCCCGCGCCATGCCGGAGCCAGTATAGGTGATTGAAATCGTGACATATTCTCCCGGCAGCAGGTCGGCCTGGGCCGCCGCATACTCGTCATCCAGAAAGGCGTTGGCTG
>JAPYUH010000511.1 GCA_029936195.1 Alphaproteobacteria bacterium | reverse complement strand
GGCCAAAGAAGGGGCGTGGGAGTTATTCACGGGTTAAGCGCTCTGAAACACCGTTGAGTTTCGACGTTTCGATCAGCCTATATCCAACCCAATTAGTTAGCGATCAGGCCAAGAATTTCGAGTGCCTCGTATACCAGTTGTTTTTGTGCCTCGGTTGCTGGCGATGTCGGTTTCCTTGCATGGCCGGCGTCGAGGCCTTGAAGGTGCTGGGCGTATTTCACGAGCGACGGCATGTTGTCGACGCCAATGGCATCCCATAGGGGCATCAAGCGTTCATGAAGATCGCGCGCGGTTTCCCAATCCTGATCAATGACAGCGTTCCATAGCCTAACCGACGGTCCTGGCGCAGCCGTCAGAATCGCGGCGATCGAACCCCTGGCGCCCAATTGATAGGAGGGATACAGCATTGCGTCGACGGCGCTGAAAATCAGGTTCTCCGGCTTGGCGCGGCGGACCAGATCGGCGAACAATTTCATATCGCCCGCGCTTTGTTTGACGCCAAGGACACCGGGAACCTCGTCCATAATGCGCAACAGCAGATCCGGCGACAGATAGCACCACGGCACCACATTATAGATCAGAATCGGCACATCGCATTCGGCATGAATTTCCTGAAAATGCCCAACCATGGCATCATCGTCCGGCCGGAACAAATAGTGCGGCGGCGTAATCTGCAACGCGGCGATGCCAAGTTGTTTCACGGCCAATCCCCGCGCCGCCACCTCCGCCGTGGAGTTCGCAATAATGCCGGCGACAAGCGGCACTCTATTGTCGACCGCATCGGCGGTTGCCTTGATCAATTCGCAATATTCAGCCCTGTCCAGCACGTGCCCTTCACCGGTACTGCCGCCGGCGGCCAAACCATGGACGCCATTATCGATCAGCCAGTCAACCTGTGGCGCAACCAAGGCAAGGTCGACCGCGCCGTCTTCCGTGAAGGGTGTCGTGAAGGGGGCTACAATTCCTTTTAAATCGCTCAAAAAATTTCTCCGGTTCCATATGACGGAATATTCCGTTTGTTCAGTTCGGCGAGCTTATCATTCTTTCAACGGCCGGGGGAGCGAGAGGTAGCCGAAATCCGGGTTATGCTTCTGGACGCGACCAAGGGCCGGATAGATAGCCCCACA
>JAPYUH010000022.1:20336-29607 GCA_029936195.1 Alphaproteobacteria bacterium | reverse complement strand
CAAGGGGTGCATGGCCGCCGCCGGGTCGGCGGCGGCGAGACATTTTGGCAATACCGCCGCTACCAGGGGGGCGACGGCGCCAACGTTATCGACTGGCGGCAATCCGCCAAAAGTCAAAAAATCTTTGTGCGCGAAACCGAATGGGAAGCGGCCCAAAGCGTCTGGCTGTGGCGGGATGGCTCCCCCTCCATGGATTACCGCTCCGGCAAGGGGGTGGAACGCAAGGTCGATCGGGCGGAACTATTGCTGTTGGCCCTGGCCTCGTTGTTGTTGCGGGGTGGCGAGCACGTGGGGCTGTACGGCCGTGACGGCAATGCCACGGGGGGGCGGGCGACGTTAACCCGGCTGGGCCACTATTTGACCAATGGCCGCGGGCCCCATTTGCGAAGCGGCCGCGGGGCCGGGGATGAAATCGGCGGTCTGCCCGCCACCGGACAACTGCCGCGATTTGCCCAAATGGCGCTGTTCGGCGACTTCCTCTCGCCCCTGGACGAGATCGAGGCCATGGTCAAACGCTTTGCCGATCAGGGCGCCAAGGGTCATTTGCTGCAAATTCTTGACCCGGCGGAAGAGGATTTGCCGTTTCGCGGCCGCACGGAATTCGAAGGTCTGGAAGACGAAGGGCGCCTGGTGGTCGGCCGGGTGGAAAGCCTGCGCGATGACTATCTGCGCCGCATGGCCGACCGCCGGCAAGGTCTGTTTGATATTGCCCGGCGATCGGGTTGGGGATACTCCGTCCACCGCACGGACCGGCCGCCGCAAACCGCTCTGCTTGGCCTGTACCAGGCCCTGAGCGACGGCCTCGAGGGCCCGGTCTGATGCTGCCCCTTGGTCCCCTGGCCTTTATCGCGCCCTGGATGCTGCTGGGCCTGATCGCCCTGCCGATGATCTGGTGGCTGTTGCGGATCACGCCGCCCAGCCCGCGCCGGGTGCCGTTTCCGCCCATTCGCATTCTGTTTGGCTTGCGGGCAGAAGAAGAAACACCGGCGACGACGCCATTGTGGCTGGCCCTGTTGCGCCTCGCTCTGGCGGCCCTGGCGGTTCTGGCCCTGGCCCATCCATTGCTGCACCCCGGCGCCGATCTGTCGGGCGAGGGGGCCGTGGTATTGGTGATTGACGACGGCTGGGCGGCCGCACCTGGCTGGCCGTTGCGCCAACAGGCCGCCCTGACCATCGTGGAACATGCCAAGCGGCGCCAGCGGCCGGTTCTGGTCCTGAGCACGGCGCCGCTCGCTAGCGGCGAACCGATCCAATCCAGCGGCCTGTTGCAGGCGGCGGAGGCCGGGCCCGTGCTGCGCGCGCTGCAGCCGAAGCCATGGTCGACCGACCGCAAGGCCGCCGCCGCCGCCGCGCGGCGGATATCCCTGGACGGCCCGGCCACGGTTTATTGGCTGACCGACGGCATTGACGCCGTGGCCGACGATCAGGGCCGGGACGAACTGGCCGCCGCGCTGGCCGGCCTTGGCGCCTTGCATCTGTTGCAACAGCCCGGCCCGCAACGGGCCATGGCGCTGTTATCCCCCGTTCTGACCCGTAAGGGTTTGGCGGCGACGGTGTTGCGGGCGGAGGGCGGCGCACCCAGCAGCGTCACGGTCAGGGCCATGGGGGAACGGGGCCGGGTCCTGGGCCAGGGCAGCGGCAAATTTGCCATCAATGGCGGCCGGGCCGTGGTGGAAATTCCCCTGCCCGGTGAACTGCGCAACCGCACCCTGCATCTGGAGCTGGCGGGCGCCGGTTCGGCGGCGGCACGCATACTGCTGGATGAACGTTGGCGGCGCCGGCCCGTGGGTCTGGTCTCGGGCGGCGGGGTGGAGGAACGCTCGCAGCCGCTGTTGTCGAATCTATATTATCTGGAGCGGGCCTTGGGGCCCTTCGCCGAATTGCGGCATGGCACCATTGGCGAATTATTGCAACGGCCCATGGCGGTTCTGGTGCTGGCGGATATCGGGCGTCTTGGCGAAGTACGGCAGACGGAGCTGGAACAATGGATGTCCAAGGGCGGTATGTTGATCCGCTTTGCGGGCCCGCATCTGGCCCAAGGTCCCGATAAGCTGATCCCCACGCCCTTGCGTCAGGGCGGCCGGGCCCTTGGCGGCTCGCTGTCGTGGTCCAAGCCGGCGGGCCTGGCGGCTTTCCCCAAACACAGCCCATTTCATGGCCTGCCCGTGCCCAGCGAAATATTAGTCAGGCGCCAGGTTTTGGCGCAGCCGTCCCAGGATCTGGCGCAACACACCTGGGCCAGCCTGGCCGACGGCACGCCCCTGGTTACCGCCGTGCCGCGGGAACAGGGTTGGCTGGTGCTGTTTCATATCACCGCCAATATTGACTGGTCGAACCTGCCGCTGTCGGGCCTGTTCGTGGACATGATGCGCCGCCTGACGGCAATGTCCCGCGGTGTTTCGATGGATAAAGAAACGGGCCTGCACCGGGAGCTGCCGGCAGTCGCCAACATGGATGGCTTTGGCCGCCTGGGCCCCGCCGCGCCCGGGGCCCAATCGGTGGCGGCCTCGAAAATCGAAAAAATCGAAACCGGGCCGCGGCATCCGCCAGGCTATTACGGCCGCCAGGATGACCGCCGGGCCCTGAATATCAGCCAGAACTGGGAGGCTTTGCACCCGATGGGGCGGTTGCCGGTACCGGTCCGGGTGACCAATTACCAACAGACCAGGGAGTTGGACCTGAAACCATGGCTGCTGCTGGCGGCGGTGCTGTTGGCCCTGGTTGATCTGGTGGCTGTTTTGGCCCTGCGCGGGCTGTTGCGTCCCGGCATGCGCGCCGCCGGCCTGTTGCTGGCCGGCATAATATTGCTGCCCGATGGACCGGCCCAGGCCCAGGACCAGGCCCAATCCCCGGCCCAGTCCCAGACCGAGAAATACAGTCCCGCCGACCGTTTCGCCATGGCGGCGGCCCTGGATACCCGCCTGGCCTATGTGCTGACCGGCGACGTGCGGGTCGACGAGATGAGCCGGGCCGGCCTGACCGGGTTGTCCAACACCCTGCGCCTGCGCACATCGATCGAGCCCGAAGCCCCCATGGCCGTCGACATCGAAGAAGACCCCCTGGTGCTGTTCCCGATCCTGTATTGGCCTATCGTCGCCGAACAGCCCGCCTTGAGCGAGCGGGCCATTGCCCGCGTCTCGCAATTCATGCGCACGGGGGGAACGATCGTCTTCGACAGCCGAGACGGCGGCAACGCCATGCCAGCCCTGCGCCGCCGCCTCGCAGGCAGGGGCGGGAGCGACAGTGGCGGCCGTTTGCGCCGTCTGCTTTCGCGCCTGGATATCCCGCCCCTGGCGCCGATCCCCCAAGGTCATGTTCTGACCAAGGCATTTTATCTTCTGCATGTATTTCCCGGCCGGTATGTAGGCCGCCCGGTCTGGGTCGCGCAACGGTCGACGGGCGTGAATGACGGCGTCTCCTCGTTGATTATCGGCGCCAACGACTGGGCTGCCGCCTGGGCCATGGACGAGGCCCACAAGCCGTTAATCCTGCCCACGCCGGGCGGGGCGCGGCAGCGGGAAATGGCCGCCCGCTTCGGCGTCAATCTGTTGATGTATGCCCTAACCGGAAACTACAAATCCGACCAGGTGCATATTCCCGCCATCCTTGAACGCCTGGGTCAATGACCGCGCCATGACAGCATTTGCCCGCATCACCTTCGATCCCGGCGTGCCCTGGTGGCTGTTGACCATCGTCGCCATCGTCGCGGCGCTATTGCTGGGTCTGGCCTTCTGGCGCCGCTCGGGCGGCGCGGTCTGGCGGTTACTGGCCATTACCGCCGCCTTGCTGGCCCTGGCCAATCCCTCCCTGGTCCAGGAACAGCGGACCCCCATACCCGACGTGGCGCTGGTGGTTGTTGATCAATCCATCTCGCAGCGTATCGGCAAACGCATGGTCCGTACCGAGGCGGCGCTGGAACGCATAGAGCAAAAGTTGGCCGGCCGGCGGGACCTTGAATTGCGCGTGATCCGCGCCGGGTCCACACCCGACGGCGACCGGGACGGTGGCGGCAGCCTGCTGCCCGATGGGACGCATTTGTTCGGCGCCATCCGCCGGGCCCTGCGCGATGTGCCCAGGCGCCGCTTGGCCGGCATCATCATCATCGGTGATGGCCAGATCCATGATATTCCCAAAACCGACGGTGGTGATGATCTGGGCGGTCCGGTGCATCTGCTGTTGAGTGGCGAGCGCGGCGAACGCGACCGCCGCTTGGTGGTGGTCAAGGCGCCCAGCTACGGCATCGTCGGCGAGGAGTTGAACCTGAGCCTGCGGGTTGAAGATAGTCGGATACGTGACGACGGCGGTGCCAGCAGTGGCGGGGACCGGAAAAAGGGCGGCTTTACCCGCCTGCGTCTGCGCCGTGACGGCGGCCGCACCATCGTCCGCAGCATGCCTATTGGGACGACCCGCAGCTTCCCCATCCGCCTCAGTCATGGCGGAGCCACGGTGTTGGAGCTGGAAATCGGCCCCGGCCCCGATGAATTGACCCTGAAGAACAACCGCGCGGTGTTGATCATCAACGGTGTGCGCGAACGCCTGCGCGTGCTGTTGGTTTCGGGCGAGCCGCATGCGGGCGAGCGGACCTGGCGCAATATTCTGAAGTCCGATCCGTCCGTGGATCTGATACATTTCACCATTTTGAGGCCGCCGCACAAGCAGGACGGCACGCCGATCAACGAATTGTCCCTGATCGCTTTCCCGACCCGGGAATTGTTTCAGGACAAGCTGGATGATTTTGACCTGATCATCTTTGACCGCTATCGCCGGCGCGGCGTGCTGCCGGATATCTATCTGCATAACGTGGCCCAATACGTCCGTCGCGGCGGCGCCGTGCTGACCGCCGTGGGCCCGGATTTCGCCCTGCCGATCAGTCTGTCCCGCACCCCACTGGGCAAGATTCTGCCCAGCCGGCCCACGGGCGTGGTGCAGGAGATCGGCTTTCAACCCCTGCCGACGGAAAAAGGCCGCCGCCATCCGGTCACGGCCTCCCTCAGCGGCATTGGCGATCGCGACGGCCAGCCCGCCTGGGGCCGGTGGTTCCGGCAAATCGACGTGACGGCGGTGAAAGGCGATATCCTCATGCGCGGGGCCGGGCAGATGCCTTTGTTAATCACGGCGCGGGTGGGCGAGGGCCGGGTGGCGCAACTATTGTCCGATCATGCCTGGCTGTGGACCCGTGGCTTCGAGGGCGGCGGGCCGCAGGCGGAACTGCTGCGCCGCATCGCCCATTGGCTGATGCAGGAGCCGGACCTGGAGGAAGAGGACCTGCGTGCGCGCACCAACGGCAACCAACTGCTGGTGCAACGGCGCAGCCTGACGCCGGCCAGCGGGCCGGTGGAGGTCATCACGCCCTCGGCCGAGGTCAAAAGCGTGCCGCTCAAGGACGACGGCCGCGGCCTGGAAGTGGGCACGCTGATGGTGGCCGAGCCGGGGCTATACCGGTTGCACCACGGCGGCCGGAAAGCCATCGCGGCGGCGGGCGATATCAACCCGCTGGAATATGCCGACATGCGCGCCTCGGCCAAGCCCATGGCGGCGCTGTTGGCACAAAGCGGCGGCGGGGCCTATTGGCTGACGGACGGCCTGCCCGATATCCGCCGGGTCAAGCCCGAGCGTACCAGCCGCGGCCGTGGCTGGCTGGGCCTGCGCGCCAGCGGTGAATATACCGTCGACGGCGTCGAACAAACCCCGGTCCTGCCGGCCCTTGCCGTCCTGCTGTTGTTCCTCGGCCTGACCATGTTGGCCTGGCAGCGCGAGGGGCGATAGGGGGAAGGCCGTTAGGCCGGTTTCGTTGCGGCGGCGATGATATATTCGGTTGGAATGTCATAGCCGCCGTCCCGGCGCCGATAGTCCGCGACGGTTTACCGAACCCGGCTTTGATGACTGGGCCATGGCCTGGCGCCATGCGTGCGAGGATTAGGCCATGGCGGCTGGTCTTGCCGATCTATCCCGATGCGGCGGGGCAGAACTGGATGACGGCATTCGCGTGGACCATCGGCTGCCGCGGATAAATTCCACGTCCGAACCGGCCAGCCGGGCCTGGCCTGGACGGCTGATTATGTTGTTCGCCATGGCGTGGTCTAGTTTCCGATATCCGTGGCCAGATGAAACAGGCAATCGCCGCGCTCCACCCGGGCCGGGATGCGTTCACAGATGACCAGGCCGTCATGTTCGAAATGGCAGATGGTGGGCGCGACCCAGGGCGTTTCGGGGTGGTGGATGGCGCCCGCCGCATCGCCCTTTTTGACCTCCGCCATAAGATCCACGTAAGGTTCGAACAGTCCTTCATCGCGGGCATAGACGAAATATTCCGGGCCGGTCAGCTCCATTCCGCGCATGCCGCGCGCGGCGTCGGGTTCGTAGGCCAGCAGCAGGCCGATGTGGTGCAGCAGGCGTTTGACGCCTCGTTCCGCTAGGGCCAGGACGGCGGGCGTGATGGTGCCCGAACCGCCCAGTTCCGTGCTCAGGCCCAGCACGCCCTTGCGATGGGCGGCGGCGGATGAAACCCTCGGGTCGCCGCCCCCGCTCCCACCTCCGCCGAAGATGAAACCGAACGGCGCGTCGAAGGACATTTGCAGGGCCTCCAGCGCAGCCTCCTGCTCTGCCGTGTCGCCGCGTTTGCGCAGTACGGTAGCGGGATAGCGCAGGGAGGAGCCGCCCGAATGCAGGTCGAAGAAATAATCGCACAGGGGCATCAGGATTTCTTCGATGTAATGGGCGATCATTTCGGTCGGCGTGCCCTGTGGGTCGCCGGGGAAGCTGCGGTTCAGATTGCCGGCATCGAAGGGCGAGGTGCGCAGGCCCGCGTGCGCGGCGGGATAATTGGCCATGGGCAGAATGATCAACCGGCCCTGGATATCCCCGGCGGCGAGGCTTTGGGATAGTTTGGTCAGGGCGATCTGGCCTTCATATTCATCCCCATGGTTGCCCGACATCATCAGCGCCGTGGGGCCGGCACCGTTCTTGAACATGACGATGGGCACCGGAATCCAGCCATAGGCGGAGCGGTGCACGGAATAGGGCAGGCGCAGGAAACCCGTTTGCTTGCCGTCCCGGTCGTAGTCGATTTCGCTTTGGATCAGGCTTGTTTGCTGTGACATCGGTTACCTATCAATTCAGCCATTCCGCCCCATCGCCGCCCAGGGCCGGCGTGGGCCGGTCCCAGGCGGGGGGCGTTTCGGAAAGGCGGATGACCGGGGCCAGATGGCGGATCGGGCCATAGCTGGTCTGGCTATCCATTTGCAGAGGCGCGACTTCGTCCGGCGAAAGTGCTTCGGCCGCGCCGAAGTGCTCCACTTGGCGATCCACCTGGAGATCCACCCGCCCCTGGCGCAGGAGGAACATGGCCGTCTGGCACAGGGAAACCTTGACGTGATAGCTGCCGCCTTCCACCGCCCGGCGGGCCAATGCCAGCATGGTGCCGTAAGCGCCCAGATAACCGGTAACATAATCACAGACGGCGACGGGCAACAGCGCCGGCGTGCCGCCGCCATGTTCATGGCAGATACCTGTGACCGATTGGGCCACCTGCTCCCAGCCTGCCCGGTCCTGAAACGGGCCGTGCTGGCCGTAACAATTGATCGAGGTGTAAACCAGGCCGGGCCGATGGGCCGCCAGTTCTTCCGGGCCGAAGCCCCGCGCCGACAGAACGCCGGGACGATAGCCCTGCGAGAAGACATCCGCCCCCGCAACCAGTTGTTTCAGCCCCGCCGCGCCCGCCGCTTCATTCAGATCAAGGAAACAGCTGCGCTTGCCGTGGGACAGATCAATGACGAATTTCTTGATCTGCGGCACCCCTTTCGCGGCGACCATCAGCACATCGGCGCCCTGTTCGGCACAAGTCCGGGCCGCCACGGGGCCGGCCAGGATACGGGTCAGATCCAGCACGCGCACACCGGCTAGGGGCCGCCCGCCTTCGGGAAATGGTTCGGGTTCGCTGTCGCCGATCTTCTCGATCTCCAACACGGGGCGGGCGGCGAGGGCCTGGCCATGGGGGTGCGCCAGCCATTCCTCCGCCGTTCGGATCATCCCGCCACACGCCCTGGCCCCGGCGATGGCATCTTCCAGATCCTGGGCATCCCATTGCGATACCGCGCCCGCAACCCCCTCCGGCGTGTCCGCGCATTGCAGCACGCCCAAGACCCGCGCCTTCAGGTGCGCGATGCCGAAATGGGGCAGAAACCAGCGCCCGTCCTTGGTGGCGAACGGTTGCGATATTTTATAGTTCACCTCCGCCGCGGGTGAATTGGCCCGCGCCAGATAGCTGCCGTCGTCCTGGCGGGATTGCAGATAGGCCGCGCTGTCCAAGGCGGCGGCGGCATGGCGGACATCCACGGCGACGGTCTGCCGCCGGCCCGTCTTCATCGCCCAGATATCGGAAACCGCCACCCCAATGGCGCCCAGCACCGCCGCGCCGGTCTCGGCCAACTTGAAACGGGTCGCGAATACCGGATCCGTGCCGCTAATCGTGACGGCGCCGTCTTCGGGCCGATTGCGGATCTGCATCAGTTCGTCAAGGGCGGTGGTCATAATGGCGGGGTCTCCGACTATATTACAAGAGCGGGCAGTATAGCCCGGCATCCCGCCGCCGGGGTATGTTTAGGCTCTACCCGCCGCCGGTTTTTCCCCATCCCGCATTTCGCCCCGCGCGCGGAACTTCCGTAGCCAGATGGCGGCCATGCGCGCATCCTGCGCCGTGGCGATTTGCATCCAGGGCATGATCAGTTCCTGCTTGGCAAAGCTGGACCAGGTAATGGCCGACAGTGCAATGCGGCCAAAGTAGCCCGACGCCACGGCGGCGTGGAAGCGGGGATGGCGCAAGGTATAAATCAGGCCCTGGATTTGAGTATGGGCCTCGGCCCGGTCAATGGATTCGGAGCGGTCGTAGGAGACCACGATAGCCACATCGACGGGTTTCTCGCCGTCGGCCAATGCCGGCATTGGCAAGCCGCATAGAATAAGAACCAGTATCAGGCGCATCCCAGGGCCTCCCGAAGCGGTTCCCTGCCACGATAGGCCTAAATCCGCCCCGCGGGTAAGAAAATTTTCACATCCCTGGGCCACATTGTGGCCATGACACAGAGTAATATTGTAACGCTGCCCAACCGGACGGGCATCTTTGATGTAAACAGGTTTACGCCATTGACGAAACAGCCCGGCGGCGGGGGGCGAGGCGGGCTGGGCGGCGTCGGATATGAGGCTGGGGTGGCCATCGCAAACTATGACCAGGTGATCGCCCAGCACTACGGCGCGGCCGCACCCGATGGGCTGG
>JAPYUH010000022.1:0-20236 GCA_029936195.1 Alphaproteobacteria bacterium | reverse complement strand
TGGTGCAGCGCCACCCCCGTCTCTCGTCCACCATTTTTGTCGCCAATATCGTCGCCTGGCTGGAAATGGTGCGCACGGGACGGGCCAATGCAAATACCGAACGCGGGATCCGGAACTCCTATGATTTGTTCCAGGAAGGCAGGGCGGCGAAGTTGTTCGGCAAAGTCATTTTGGAACAGCCCTGGGATGCGCCCGAAGGCATTGGGGAAATTTCGGTGATCGATAACCGCACCGTCCTGCATGCGACTTATGACAAGCAGACGAGGCAACGTGGCTACCCCATCGGCGCCCGTTATCTGATTTGAATTAATCAACGGCTCTTTCAGAGGGATATCCCTTAATTGGATTACGTCCCGGTAAACTTCGCCGGGCGTTTTTCCACGAAGGCGGCCAGGCCCTCCTTGGCATCGTTGGTCTTGCCCAATTCAATGTTGACGGTGGCGAATTCGGCCACGGCCGCGTGGAAGCCTTCCTCGAGGTATTTGCGGGAATTGCCGATGGTGCCCCGAACGGCCAGGGGGGCTTGGGCACAGATTTTTTCCGCCAGTTCGATAGCCCGGTTCAGTTGCTGGCCGGCGGGCACGATCTCTTGAATATAGTTGAAGCGCAGGGCCGTCTCGGCATCGAATTCGTCGTCGGTCAACAGATACCGCATGGCGTTGCCCCAACCGGCGCGCTGCACCATGCGGATGGTGGCCCCGCCCGTGGCGACCAGATTGCGTTGCACTTCCAATTGGCTGAACCGGCAGTCATCCGCCGCGATGACAATGTCGCAGGCCAGCATCAGCTCGATGCCGATGGTATAGGTGATGCCCTGAACGGCGGCCACCATGGGTTTGCTGCGATGCGGGCCCTTCAGACCAAAACAGTCGATGTTCCCTTCGCCATAGATCGGCTCGCCCTTGGCCCGGTGCGGCGCCATTGCCGGCATATCCAGGCCGGCGGTGGTGTGCGGGCCGACAGCGTGCAGCACGCCGCAGCGCAAATCGTCATCACGCTCCAGCAAGGTATAGGCATCGCCCAGTTCCTGGCCCATCTTCGGCGTGAAACCGTTGTATTTGTGCGGCCGGTCGATGCCGATTAATAACAGATGGCCGCGCCGTTCCGTATTGATGCGGCCGTCGGGATTGGTGGGATCGTCTGCCATTGTCGTCTCCTATTTGGCATTTTTACGATGGCGTCATGCATGCGTCATAGCGGGCGGCGGCGATTTCGAGACACAGGCCGATGTCGTGTTCCAGAATATAATGCTGCTTGGCCAAATCCTCCGCCGCCAGGCGCACCTGGTTTAAATAATCGTCTCGGCCGTCATAGCGTTCGGCGAGGGAGGGTCGCGGGTCGCCCACCGCCTCGCGCGCCGCCGTGTCCTTGGCCAACGGGTGTGTGGAGCCGACATATTCCAGCAACTGCCCCACCCCGCCGGTATCGGAATGGCGGGGGTTGAAGCCGGTGTGGGTGGCCACGGGCACGGTGATATCTGGCATGGCGACGCCGCCCGTCTCATTGCCGTTCCGGTCCACGGCGGAAACCCAGTCAGGGTAGGGTTCAGCCGCCAGGATGGCCGGCATCCGGCCCACGCCCCGGCCGGCATCGGGGCCAAGATCCATTGGGTACACAGCCGTCATGGCCCCTGCGTCGGGCAGGGCCAGGCCTGGGATTTTCGCCAACGCCACCATGACATCGGCCCGCCTGGTCCGTTGATGGGCTTTTGGGTAGCAGCTTTCGGGCGGTGCGGCATCACCGCGCACCCAGGACAAAAGGTTGGTCAAGGCGGCACGGTAAAGCGGGCGGTAGTCCACCATGTTCATATGGTTCTGGCCATGGCTGCCGAACAAGGTCCGGTCCTGCCATTTCGCCGCCCCGGCGCCATGCTGGGTGGAGGCGAACAGATAGCGGCGCACCCCGTCGGGCAGGGTGGCATCGCCACCGCTGACCAAGTCGCCATGGCTCAACCCCGCGTCGCCGCGCCAGTATTCCGACGAGGTATCGGTATAGAAAATCTTCGGCAACCCGCCCTTGGCCGTCTGGCGGTCCAACAGGCCCGCCGCCTGGTTCGCCGACTGATCCGTGGCCGGGTCGGCCAAGGGATCAATTTGCGGCAGATCGGCAAACGGGAACAGATGGCCAAACGACGGTGTCGGCTGTACCGAAGGCTGGGCGTAACGGCTGTTGAATTCCCCCCGCCGGCCGCCCGCGATATGGGCCAGGACGCCATCAAAGGCCGGGCGCCCGGTTTCGTCCAGGTTCAGGCCCGCATGCAGCAGGGTACGCAGAAAGCGGCCGCACTGGGATTGTCCCTCGGCCACCACATGGTCGATGCCCCCGGCCGTGGGCGCCTCGTCCCCGTAGCGTAAGTACGAGGCCAGATCCCGCGTCGCCAACATGCCCGCCCCGACTACCGGGCATTCGGCGGGGGTATACAGGACGTCGTAGATGACGCCGGCGGTGAAGCCCCCCTGTAGCCATATCTCGCCGTCCGGCCCAAACCGCCATTGCTCCCGGGCAATCTCCGTGGGCGCGCCGTACGGTCCCTCGCGCATCAGCAACTTGGCATCGGCATCATCCGGATCGGCGGGCGGGATCGGTTCGTGCATGCCAAGTTCGCCCACATGGTGGTCGGTCAGGGACAGGCTGTCGCTGTCGCCATTGATCTGCAGGCGCAGCTGCATCTGGCTGGCTGGTATACGGGCCGCAAACGGCACCCGCGGCGGCGTGATGCCAAGGCGCAGATGTTCCGGCGTGCGGGGCACGTCCCATTGCCAGCCAGCCCAGGCCACGGTCCAGCCCTGCTTGAACAGGAAGCCGTCGCCGGGGGCTATATCCACCGTATCCTTGGTGCTCATCGTGGTCATGTTGAAGCGGGTGATGTTGCGCTTGCCCCGGTTCGGCACCTGCATCAACAAGGCCCGGCTGCCGCCCCACAGAGGCCGCAGCATGGTGACATCGCCGCTGAAATGCACCAGGCCATCGGCGCCCCGTCCTGCCAGGTTCAGATCGGTCACGTCCTGGTTGGCGGCATGGTCGGGATCGACCGCATAATGGGCAATGGCCTCGATCCGCTCATAGGGGCCCATGTCGCTGAAAACACTGCCGTCTTCATAGGGTTCGCGGCTGATATACTCAAATTTGACGACTGGCATGCAAGCTAGCTCCTGAATTCGCGGATGGTTCTGGTGGCGGACAGGGTGCCGCCGGCCCAGAGGGGCAGATAGGTCATCTTCACGCCCGGCCCGCCGGTGACGATGGGGTGGATGTCTTCCGGTGACCGGGCGATGGCGGGGCCAGCAAACAGGAATTCCCGGATTGCCGCAAGGTCCCAGCCGCGCTTGACGATTTGTTGCGCCAGTTCGGGGGGCAGCAGAAAAAACTGCTCGCCCAAATCCCGCTCCCGACCGGCGGAGGCCACGGCCCGGGCCGAGGCAAATGCGGCGGCCATGGGCGCCAGGATATCTTCCGGGCGATCGCCATGGCCAATGGGCAGCACCTCCGCCGTGCCCGAAATACCCAGCACCGTGACGCTATCAGCCGCCAAACCCCGGCGGGCCGGCAGTGGGGGCAGGCTGCCGTCTTCCCCTTCCGGCACGCAGACGCCATATTTGCCCGGCTGGCCCATGGTCGCCATGTCCCCCACTCCCGCCCGCGCGCCCGCGATATTGCGCATGACCAGGGCCATGGCCCGGCCCAGGGTCGCGTTGGCGTGGTTGCCGGGCCCGAGGCAATTGGTCGAAGGGTTCATGCTCAATTTGTTCGCAATCGGGCCATGGACGATTGTCATCACCGCCGGCGTTCCCGTTGTGGTCAGGATGCCCAGCAAATTGAAAGCTGGTTCCAAACAGGCCTGGGCGGCGGTCAATATGACGGGCAGTGCCCCCGGCGAACAGCCAGCCAGAACACATTGATAGGCTGCCGCGCCGGCGCTGAGGTCACCGAACAGCGGCGGCATGTTGCCTAGAGATCGTTCCGGCGCCACGCCATCCAGCATCATGGCCAGGCGGCCTTCGCTGGGCGGCACCATGGGCAGGCCATCGCCTAGGCTCTGCGCCTCCAGCACCGGCCGGGCCTGGTCCCACGAAGTAGATTCCGAAAACAGCGGCAGTTCGCCCAATCCGTCCATGGCCAATTACATATGCGCCACGCGGACGGAACAGGCGGCGGTGAAGCCAAAGGGCGGGATATAGGCGGAATGTTTGCCCGCCCCCCCCGCTACCAGCATGTGAATATCCCCGGGCGTCGGTGTCATGTGGTAATGGCCATTGATCAGGGGCCGCTCCATGTCCGCATAACTTTCCTGGTTCTCTTCCGAAACCCGGTCCAGCGGAACGCGTGAGCGCTGCCAGATATCCTCTTGCATGCCAGCAATGCTCCAGCCGTCCCGGTGCAGGGTCTGGGCATGCTCGGGGCCGAGGACAATGAAGATCGGCGCGTTGCAATAAATTGCATTGGCGCCTGGTTGCGAGATCGTGCCCGCGATTGTGGTCAGAATGCCTACCCCGGAGGTGGAGGCATGGTCGTTGATGTTGTGCGGTGCTTCCGAGGGAATGGCCGTGACCACGCTGTCAGCGGCGGCGAAGCCCCGGCGTACGTGGAACGGCTCCCACGGGCTTTCCTCCTCGTTCTCGCCAAAACAAAAGGCGTATTTGGCTGGCGAACCCTGGGTGGAGCGGTCCATCACGCCCGGCTTGGCCCCGCCCACGTTCAGCAGGATCAATTGCAGGGCCCGCCCGATGGTGGCGTTGGCCTGTCGCCCCTGGCCGAAACAGTTGGAGGAATAGTTGATATCGATCTGGTTCCGGATGGGGCCATTGAACAGCAGCATGGGCGCGCAGGAGTGGGTCGTGGCCAGGCTGCCGTGCAGATTGTAGTCGGGGTTCAGCACGGCGCGGGCGGCGGCCAGGACACCGGGAAAGTACTCCGGCCGGCAGCCCGCCATCACCGCATTGGCCGCCATCGCCTCCAGGGTCGGGATCACGCGGCGGGGTGACATCGCCGGCAGCGGCTCGTTATCACCACGCACGGTATCAATGAAGCGTTCCACCAGATCCTCGGTCGGCATGACCAGGGGAAAGCCGTCGCTCCACCCTTGATCACGGGCGTATTCATTCCATTCGCCAGGCTCCATATGGCCCAGATCGATGGTCTCGGTATCGGGTGCGGGGTCCATGTCCATATCGCTCATGTTAAAGATTAAAATTAACTCGATAGAGGTTTGATCGCCAGGCGGCCACTAGCTTCAAGCCTCCGCAATCAGCTTTTGGATATCCGCCAGGGGGATGCTTTGCGGCTGGCCCTTGGTGACGGCCAGATCATTGGCCAGGCGTTGCAGGACGGCATTGGCCGGGGTGGGGATGCCGTGCAGGCGCCCCAGCAGGACAATCTCGCCGTTCAGAAAATCCGCCTCGATATTGCCGGTGCCCCGCGCCAGGCTTTGCCAGGATGACCCCGCCACCCGGTCCTGGCCGGCCACCTTGCCCATCTGCATCAGGCCGTCCCGGCGGGCAATTTCCTCGTCGCGGCTGACACAATCGATGCCGGCGGCCTTGAAGCAGGCCTCCGCCTCGTCGCGCAGTTGCGTCCGGATGGCCTTGCTTTCATCGCCCGGAATGGCCACGGCGCCCAGGGCATTGCCCAGGTTCATGATCATCTTGCCGTATTTGAAGCGCATCACCGTTGCATTGGGCCGGGCCGAGAACTTGACGCTTTCCAGCGCCGCCATGACATCTTCAACCACTGTATCACTGCCCGTGGGATAGCGGCCCGCGTCCAACACCCCGATGGTGTCCGCGGCGTGGGTGACCACCGTGCCCGGCTCCAACGCGGTTGCCGGCAGATAGACCATTTGGGCATAAACATTCTTGAATCGCCGGGCCGCCATGTGTTCGTTGGCGACGCCGTTTTGGCAGCAAAAGACGGGGATTAGGTCGCCGGCGGCGGCGCGCAGGTCGTCCAGGGCCACCTGGGTATGCTGGGATTTCATGGTCAGGATGACCACGTCGCCGGCGCGGAAATCGATCTCGGAAGGATGGTCCACGGCCCGGATGGGCAGGGTGACGTCACCGTGCGGCGTGCGGTAATGCAGGCCGTTGTTCTGGATCGCCCTGAAATGATCGCCGCGGGCGATCAAAATGGTATCGACGCCGCCCTGAAACAATTGCGCGCCGATGACACCGCCGATGCCCCCCGCACCATAAATAATTATACGCATACATGACTCCCCTGTTGCCCCGCGATGTTACACTAATTCGCCGCCGCTCAAGAGAGGAAGTCCCATGCTCCAAGAAAATCATGATGCCTACGAAATTTACGCCATCAAATATGGCGAGCGCATGGGAGCGCGCGGCACCATGTTCGTGCATGGCGACCCACACGATGCCCCCATGGCCATGGATTATTTTATTTGGGTGTTGCGAAACGAGGCACGCACCATTGTTGTTGACGTGGGCTATGGCCGGAAAGAGGGCGAGCGCCGGGGCCGGACCTATCTGCGTTCCCCGGTGGAGGGTTTGGCGCTGCTGGGCATCGATGCGGGGGATATCGAAGACGTCATCATCACCCATATGCATTACGATCACGCCGGTAATCTGGAAATGTTTCCCAAGGCCTGGTTCCATATCCAGGATGCGGAGATGTCCCTGGTCACCGGCAGGGCCATGACCCACCCAGCCTTGCACCATTCCTTCCGTCTCGATGACGTGGTCGGCATGGTGCGCCTGATCTACGGTGATCGTGTCGTCTTCCATGACGGCGAAGGGCAAGTTGCTCCCGGTGTCACGCTGCACCATCTGCCCGGCCACACCCGCGGCATGCAGGCCGTGCGGGCCGGCAGCCAGCGCGGCCCGGTGGTCCTGGCCTCCGACGTGGCGCACTATTACGAAAGCTTCGAGAACGAAACGCCGTTTCTAACCCACGAAAACCTGTTCCATATGCTGGAAAGCCACCGCAAACTGCGTGCCCTGGCCCCGGACAACGCCCATATCGTGCCCGGCCACGACCCGTTGGTCATGCAGCGCTATCCCGCGCCAAGCTCGGAATTGGACGGCGCGGTGGTCCGGTTGGACGTGGCGCCAAAGGATGCGATGATCTAGCCGAATTATTTTGGGAGAGCGAGCAATGGCAGAGAAAAAGACCCCCTACGACCTGATCCCCCAACTGGGCAAACTGCGCGACGAGGTGCTGTTCGGCGACGTCTGGGAACAGCCCGAACTTTCAAAACGCGACCGCAGCCTGGCCACGGTGGCCGTCCTCATCGCACTGTACCGGACCGAGGAGTTAAAGGGCCATATGGCCCGCGCCGTGACCAACGGCGTCACCAAGGAAGAGCTGTTCGGTCTGATCACCCATCTGGCATTTTATTCCGGCTGGCCCACGGCGGTGAATGCCGGGCGCGTCGCCCTGGAAGTTTTCGAGGGGCAGGATTAGGTCATGACGAAGATCGGTTTCATCGGCCTGGGCACCATGGGCGCCAGCTTTGCCACCAACATTATCAAGGCCGGCTTCGAGGTGACGGTCCATGACTTGCACCGCCAGGTAGCGGAACCGCATCTGAAGGCCGGTGCCACATGGGCCGAAACGCCGCGCGAACTGGCGGCGGCCTCGGATGTGATCCTGACCTCCCTGCCTGGCCCGCCAGAGGTGGAGGCCGTGGCCCTGGATGAGGCGGAGGGCCTGGTCGCCGGCATGGCGACTGGGTCGGTGCTGTTTGATCTTTCCACCAACTCCCCCACCATGGTGCGCCGTATTCACGGGGCAATGGCCGAAAAAGGCCTGCATTGCCTGGATGCCCCGGTCAGCGGTGGCCCAAAAGGTGCTATTTCGGGCAAGCTGGCGATCTGGGTTGGCGGCGACGAAGACATATTCAACGCCAACCGCGCGGCCCTGGATGCCCTGGGCGATCAGGTCCGCTACATCGGGCCCATCGGTGCCGGCGCGGTGGCCAAGCTGGTCCATAATGCCGCCGGTTATGCCATTCAGACCGCCCTGGCGGAGGTTTTCTCGGTCGGCGTCAAGGCGGGAGTGGAGCCCCTGGCCCTGTGGGAGGCGGTGCGCCAGGGCGCGCGGGGGCGGCAACGGACTTTTGACAGCCTGTCGGACCACTATCTGATCAATTCCTACGACCCGGCGGATTTTGCCCTGAAACTGGCCCATAAGGATGTCAGCCTGGCGGCCGAACTGGGGCGCGAATTCGGCGTACCCATGCGCCTGATCAACGCCACGGTTGCCGACATGACGGAGGCCCTGGGCCGGGGCTGGGGCGAGCGGGATTCACGGGTATCCATGTTGCTGCAACAAGAACGCGCCGGGGTGGAAATCGCGGTGGAGCCGGCGAATGTTCAGGCGGTTTTGGACCAGGACTAGACAAAGAATAGGATCGCGCAATGACAACACGTAAAAAGCCGCCCTTCCGGGCCGATCATGTGGGCAGCCTGCTGCGTCCCGATAGTTTGCAGCGGGCGCGGGCCCAGGCGGCGGCGGGCGAAATCACGGCGGAGGCTTTGCGCGCGGTGGAAGACCGCTGTATCCGCGATGTCGTCTCCATGCAGCAGGACATCGGCCTGCAAGGGATCAGCGACGGCGAATTTCGCCGCACCTGGTGGCATTTCGATTTCCTCAGCGGCTTCGATGGCTTCGAGCTGGGCGAGCCTCTGGACAAGGGCACCTTTCAGGGCAGCGATGAACAGCCGCCCAGGGCCATGATCACGGGCAAGCTGAAACGCGGCAAGCCGATCATGGTGGATCATTTCAGCTATCTGAATGAACAAACCGACGGTGCCTCTGGTGGAATGGCCAAATTCACCGCGCCCGGCCCCTCCATGGCGCATTTCCGGGCCGGCCGTGAGGGCATCTCGGAAGCGGCCTACCCGGATCTGGAGGAATTCTGGGCCGATCTAACGGCTGCCTACCGGGCCGAACTGGGCGCTCTGGCGAATGAGGGCTGCCGCTACCTGCAACTGGATGATATCTCGTACGCCTATCTTTGCGACGACGACATCCGGGCAAATTTGAAGGCCCGGGGCGATGATGCGGACGAATTGGCCTTGACCTACGCCAACGCCCTAAACGATGCCATCCGCGATCTGCCCGATGATGTGACCACGGCCATGCATATGTGCCGGGGCAATTTTCAGAGCACCTGGGCCGCCCAGGGCGGCTATGAGCCGGTGGCCGAGCGTGTGTTCAACACCGTCAGGATCGACGCCCTGTTCATGGAATACGACAGCGAGCGGGCCGGCGGGTTCGAACCCTTGCGCTTTGTCCCCGACGACAAATTCGTGGTTCTGGGCCTGGTGACCACGAAAACCCCGGAACTGGAAAGCAAGGACACCCTGAAGCGGCGGGTGGACGAGGCGGCGAAGTATATTGATCTGGACCGTTTGTGTTTAAGCCCCCAATGCGGCTTTTCATCCACCCATCACGGCAACAAAATCACCCTTGCCGACCAGATCGCCAAATTGCGCCTGGTGGTGGAAGTCGCAGATGAGATTTGGAGTTAGCCAGCATGCCGGACCCGCACCTGAAGAAAATTCCCCGCGCCGAGTTGGGCGAAGACCTGGCACCCTTGTGGGATGCGGCCATGCGGGACCGGAACGAGGCCACCCTGATCGAGGTGGCGGGCAATGCGCCGGAAGTTATGGATTGGTACTACAACAGCTTCTATGCGCGGATGTTTCATGGCGGCCGGGTGGAGGTCCGTATCAAGCAACTGGCCCGGATGAAACTGTCCACCATGCACGGCTGTGCATTTTGCAACCGGGGCAATTCCAAGGCGGCCCTGGCGGACGGCGTTAGCCAGGAACAGCTGGACGCCTTGTTCGATCCCGACAGCGCCCTGTTCGATGACCGGGAACGGGCGGTGCTGCGCCTGTGCGAGGAATTGACCCTGGCCAACATGGACGGTTACATGGACCGCCATTTGTACGATGCCCTTTCAGAGCATTTTGACGACGGCGAAATATTCGAACTGGGCGTCTGCCTCGCCGTACTGGTTGGCATGGCGAAGTTCCTCTTTGTTTTCGATCTGGTCAGCCGGGAAGACAATTGCCCTATCGCGCCGCCCGGCCGGGTTTCGGCGGAATAGCCCGGTTCCATGAAGGCGCCCGACTTTGAATATTTGCGGCCCGAGACATTGGCCGAGGCCCTTGCGATGCTGGCCCGCCATGGCGAGGACGGGGCCATTATCGCCGGCGGGCAGAGCCTGTTGCCGCTGCTGCACTTTCGCCTCGCCGCACCCGCGTACCTGATTGATATTGGCCGTCTGGAGCCATTGAAGCAGATTGTCGAAGGCGACGGATATATCGAGATCGGCGCTCTGGTGCGCCATTGCGAACTGGCCGCCAGTGCCTTGATCGGCCGGGAATTCCCCCTGCTGCATCAAGCGGTCGAGCATATTGCTCATCCCGGTGTGCGCCATCGGGGCACGATTGGCGGCAGCCTCGCCATGGCCGACCCGGCGGCCGAACTGGGCGCCTGTTGCCTGGCCCTGGCGGGGGACGTTTTGCTGCAATCGGCGGCCGGGCAACGCTGGGTCGGCATGGCGGATTTCTTCGCCGGTATTTATGAAACGGCCCTGGCGGCGGACGAAATCCTGACCGCCGTCCGCCTGCCCCGGCGCGGCCATGGCGGCATCCAGATCTTCAACGAAGTGGCCCGCCGCCGCGGCGATTTCGCCATGGCCGGTCTGGCCCTTGTCTCCGACAGGGGTCTGGGAAGTCCGCGCCTGGCCTTGCTGGGCGTTTCGGACCGGCCCATTCTGGCGGTGCGGGCAATGGCCTTGTTGAGCCAGGACCCCACGGCAACAGAGGCGGCAATCGCGCTGATCGGTGATGAGGTCGACCCAGCCGACGATCCGGCCTATCCGCCGGCTTATCGCCGGCATCTGGTGGGGGTTTTGATGCGGCGCACATTGGCGGAGCTGTCCCCATGAAGACACGGCGGATTGCGCTAACGGTGAATGGCGAAACGGTGGAACGCGAAGTGCCGGTGCGCCAGAACCTGGTTGATTTTCTGCGCCATGATCTCGGTTTCACCGGCAGCCATGTGGGGTGCGAGCAGGGCGCCTGCGGGGCCTGTACCGTTGTGCTGGATGATCAGACCGTGCGCGGCTGCCTGGTTCTCGCCGTGCAGGCCGATGGCGCAACGGTGGAAACCATCGAAGGCGTTCAACTTGATGATCTCCGGGCGGCCTTCCACCGCCTGAATGCCTTGCAATGCGGTTTCTGCACGCCGGGCATGCTGTTGAGCGCCCGGGAATTGTTGCGCGACAACCCCAATCCCAGCCGGCAACAGATCCGCGACTATCTGTCCGGTAACTTCTGCCGCTGCACGGGCTATCAGGCCATTGTCGATGCGGTCGAGACCGTTGCTCTGGAGAGACTGCCATGAGCATTGGCGCGGGAGTTCCCCGGGACCGGGCCAAGCGGCTGCTGGGAGGCCGCGGCCGCTTCGTGGACGACATTTCCATGCCGCGCCTCCTGCATCTGGCATTCGTTCGCAGCCCCTATGCCCATGCCCGGATCGAGGCGATTGATTGCCTGGCCGCGCGGGCGCTGAAAGGCGTCGTCGCGGTGCTGACGGCGGCGGAGATTTCGGATGCCGTCGCCTCCTGGCGGGCGGAGCACAAGCTGTTCCCCACCATGGCGGCGCCGGAACAATTTGCGCTGGCCACCGATGTCGTCCGCTGGCAGGGCGAGGCCGTGGCCGCCGTCGTTGCCGAAAGCCGCGCCGTGGCCGAGGATGGCGCCGAATTGGTCGCGGTAGCCTGGGCTGAACTTCCCGCTGTCGTGGATGCCAAGGATGCCCTGGCCCCAGATGCCCCGCGTCTGCATGACCATATGGACGGCAATCTGGCCTACACGGCGGAGATTGCGGCGGGAGATACCAAGGCGGCGTTCGAGCGCGCCGGCCATGTGGCGGAAGAGCATTTCCGCTTTCACCGCCACACCGGCGTCAGCCTGGAACCACGCGGCATCATCGCCGAGTTCGAACCCAGCGAAGACCGCCTTACGGTGCACCAATCGCACCAGACCCCCCATCAACAGCAGGATTTGTATGCCCGCCTGCTGGGCCTGCCGGAACATAAGGTCAGGGTGATCTGCCCGGACGTGGGCGGCGCCTTCGGTCTGAAGCATCACCTGATGGCGGACGAGCTGGTTGCCTGCGTGGCCGCCAAGCTGTTGGCGCGGCCCATCAAGTATATCGCCGACCGGCTGGAATCCTTTCTGGCCGATGTCCATTGCCGGGATCATGAAGTTACCGCCCGCATGGCATTCTCCGCCTCCGGGGATATTCTGGCGATCGAGGTGGACGATCTGTTCAATGCCGGGGCCTACGGCCAGTATCCGCGCACCTCCATTGCGGAAGGCAATCAGATTAGCCGGCTGACCGGCGCGCCCTACGGCCACGAACATTACCGGGCCAATTTGACCATGGCCTTTTTGAACAAAAGCATTCTGGGGCATATCCGCTCGGTCGGGCATCCCATTGCCTGCGCCGTGGCGGAACGTCTGATTGATCTGGGCGCCGCCAAACTGGGCCTCGACCCGATCGAGCTACGCCGGCGCAACTACCTGCACGGCGATGATTTCCCCCGCACCTCCGTGGGCGGCATCGAATTCGAGTATCTTTCCCTGCGGGACTGTCTGGACAAGGCCTTGGCAATGTTTGATGTGCCCCGGTTTCGCGAAAAACAGGCGGCGCTGCGGGCCAAGGGCGTTTATCAGGGTCTCGGCATTGCCACTTTCGTTGAATTGACCGCCATCGGGCCGGAATATTATGGCGAGGGCGGCCAGCATATCTCGGCCCAGGAAACCTGTCAGATCCGGCTGGAGGCTTCGGGTTTGGTGCGCTGCTATACCGGGGCCACGGATCAGGGCCAGGGTATCGATACGGGTGTTCAGCAGGTCGTGGCCGCCACTTTGGGCGTGCCCTTGGAAGCGGTCGAGGTGGTCAGCGGCGACAGCGCCCTATGTCCGGTGGGCGGTGGTTCGTGGGGCTCGCGGGGCGCGGCCCTGGCGGGCGAAGCGGCGTTGCGGGCGGCGGCCACCTTGCGCCGCAACGTGCTCTCCATTGCCGCCAGCTTGCTACAAAAGGATCCGGCCGATTTGGATATCCGGGCGGGATGGGTAATGGAGGCCGCCACGACCCATATGAGCGTCGCCGAAATTGCCCGGATCGGCCATTTCCAACCGTATTCCATTCCGGACGGCATTGCCGCCGATCTGACGGTGGTGGAACGCTATGCCTCCAAGGACCGGCTGTTTCTGGCTGGCAACGGCATCCAATTGGCCACCATCGAGGTGGATGTGGACAGCGGCATCGTCACTCCTCTGCGGCATCTGGTGGTGCATGATTGCGGCCGTATCTTGAACCCAATGCTGGTGCGCGAACAAATCCGCGGCGGTGTCGTGCAAGGCATCGGCAGCGCCCTCTATGAAGAGCTGCGCTATGATAATGGCGGCCATCTGCTGACGGGAAGTTTCGCCGACTATCTGGTGCCCATGGCCGGCGAGATGCCGGATATCGACGTGGCCCATATAGAGACCCCGACCGCGACCTCTCAATTGGGCGTCAAGGGCGCGGGGGAGGCTGGCACGGCGGGCGCCGTGGGGGCAATTTTGAACGCCGTCAATGACGCCATCGCCCCCCTGGATGCCACGATCGCGGAGGTGCCGGTCACGCCGCCAAGGTTGCTCAAGGCGCTAGGGCGTATCTAGAATCGAGATTTGTTGTCTATAGGCAATATCATTGTGCATTGACAATTTTTGTGTCGTCCATGAGACTTAAATCCGTCTGCGCGACCGTCCAGTCCAGAGGAAATCTTCCATGAATTTTGGCATTCTGTTTACCTCCCACCCCGACCCGAAGACCGAAACATACCCCCACCATGCCATTCATGAGCGGGTCACCAACGAGATTATCGAGGCGGAGGAGCTGGGCTTCAATTCTATTTGGATCGCCGAGCATCATTTTTCCAACCGCTACGGCATACTGCCCGATCCGTTCAGCTATTTGAGTTACCTGGCGGCGAAAACCTCCCGCATCAAACTCGGCGCCGCCGTCATGGTGGTGCCCTTGCATCATCCCATGCGGATCGTGGAAAACGCCGCTTTCGTGGATATTTTGAGCAACGGGCGCTTTCAGCTTGGTCTGGGATCGGGTTACCGGCCCTATGAGTTCCAGGGCCTGGGCATCGATTTCGACAGCCGCCGGGAACGCCAGGCCGAGGCGGTGGATCTGATCCTCCAGGGCTTCCACGAAAAGCGCGTGAACTCCGACGGCAAATACTTCCAGTTCAGAATGGATGAAGGCTACGAAATTTTCCCCCAGCCCATTCAACAGCCGCATCCGCCGTTTTACATGGGCGCGGGCACGGAAAATTCCATTCGCCTGGCGGCGCAAAAGGGTTTCGGCCTGATGCAAGGCTCTCTGCCGTCGGTGGAGGTGTTGGGCAACAACATTGAACTCTACAAACGTCATATGCACGAGGCGCCCAGCCCCCTAAACCAAAACCCCTGTTTTGGGCAGTTCGACTGTGTCCGCATGGTCTATGTGGCGCCCACGGACGCCCAGGCCAAGGAACAATCCGAAGCCGCCATCACCTATCACATGAAAACCTTCCTCTCCGGCGACACCGCCGGCTATCTGGGCGATGTGACTGAAAAGGACTCGGAGTCTGAATTTTCCTACGATAATCTGGTCAATACCACCATCGTCCATGGCTCCCCCGATACGGTGATCCGGCGTATCGAGGAATTGCGCGCGGTGGGGATCAATTCGCTGATGCTGCATTATCCGCCCTATTACGGGGTGGAGCAGTGCCTCAACATGCTGCGCCTGTTCGCCAGGGAAGTGATGCCCCATGTCCAGACTTAGGCGGTCCAGACTTAGGCGGTCCAGACCTAGGCGCCCCGTATCGTGACCTGGGGCGAGATCACCGAGGAAACCCTGGCGGCGGCCGCCGAAATGATCGGCGTGCCCCTGCGGCGCAACCATATGCAATGGATCGAAACGGCCAGCCGCGACGCCATTCGTCATTTCGCCTGGGGTATCGGCGACAACAATCCCCTGTGGCTGGATCCCGACTATGGCCGCGCCGGGCCCACGGGCGGCATGGTGGCGCCGCCCTGTCTGCTGTACGCCGTCGACAGCACCATCGTGGCGCCCAAGATGGCCGGCGTGCAATGGATCTATGCGGGCACGGAATGGACCTGGTACGACCATATTCGCCTGAACGATACCTTCACGGTCGATGTCAAAATGACCAAGCAGGAGGTCAAGACGGGCCGGCGGTTCGGCAAATGGGCCCTGCAAACGGGCGAATTGGACTACCTCAATCAGCACGGCCAACCCATCGCCCACGCGGTGGGCAAATGCGCCAGGACGCCACGGGGTGACGGCGGCAAAAGAAAAAAGGGCGAGGAGACGAAAGGCCACGTCCCCCACCGCTATAGTCCCGACGAGCTGGCGGATATTGAAAATCAGGTCCTGTCCGAAGCACGCCGGGGGGCCGTGCCGTTGTATTGGGAAGATATCGCGGTCGGCGATCATGTCCCCGCCGTCATCAAGGGCCCCTTGACCACGACGGACATCATCGCCTGGTATTCCGCCTGTCAGGGCGCCCTGCATTATGGTGGCGTGCATGGCGATGCCCTGCGTTACCGCCGCCGTCACGACGATTATCATATCAACGAGGCGACGGGCGCCAAGGACAGCGCTGGGCGCGGCCATCTGGAGGCTTCCACCGGGCGGGATGTCGGCATGGGCGGGGCCTATGACGTCGGCCCCCAACGCATTGCCTGGGCACAGCATATGTTGTGCAACTGGATCGGCGATCATGGTTTCCTGCATCGGCTGGCGGTTGATGTCCTGCGCCCCAACATGGTCGGCGATACAATCTGGTGGCGCGGCGAGGTCGTGGGTAAGCGCGAAGTCGGCGGTGCCAAATTCCTTGACCTCATGGTCGAGGCGCGCAATCAGGTCGATGAGATATCCGCCAAGGGTACCGCCGCCGTGGCATTGCCCTCGCGCCAGGACGGCCCCGTTCCCCTGCCGCTTGCAAACGGATGAGCGACCCCGCGGCCACGCGAAGGCTTCCCCTCGACACCACAGCCAAGATCGCAATTTCTCCAACCAACCGGTCTGCTAGTTATGCCCAACACTGGATTTCCACCTTGGGCGGCTCGGTGGCGGGCGACTTGGGCAATGCAGAAATCGCCATCGTCGGGGGCGATGAAGAAGTGGTGGCGGACTGCGTCATCCGCCTGTGGGATTTCCAGGTCGGCCATGGGGGCAGCGGCGCCCTGGCAAGCGCCGTATCCGGCGCGGCGGCGGTGATCGGCCATGGCGGCGGCCCCGGCGTCGCCCTGCCCTGCGACATGCCCGAGAAATGGTGCGGTATCTATGGCGTCATCCTGGCCCTGGCCGAGGCCTGGCGGCGGCGCCAAGGCGGCGGCACTGGCGGCGGCACTGGTGGCCATGTCGCCGTCAATTACGATGTCTCGGCCGCCGACATCATGCGCAGTTTATCCCTGCAGAATTCCGGCGGCCGGGAGGAGATGCGCCGTTCCTGGCGCCGTAACGGCCGCTTGTGCGTGGACCACGGCGGCATCTTTCCCATGGGGTTTTATGCCTGCAAGGACGGCCATGTGGCGCTATTGGGCCGCTCGCGCCGGGATTGGCGGCAAATCCGCCTGGCCATCGGTGATCCCGAATGGGCCCGGGGCGAAGATTTCCAGGATCCCTTCGCCCTGGCCCGGGACAGCGCCGTGGCAGACCGCCTGTTGGAACAAACCCTATCCCATTTCAGCCGTGATGAGTTATTGGAACGAGGTCTGGCGGAAGGCGCCGTGATTGCGCCGGTCTATTCCCAGGACGAGGCCGCCGGCCGGGGTGTTTTCCGCGACAACTTCATTGTCGACGGCGTGCCGGAAATGCCCTTTCAAATCCGCGAACTGCCGGCTGCCGGGACAGCCCAACGCCCACCAGCAGCCGCCCACCATGTCGCCGCGCCCAATGTCGCCGCGCCATTGGCGGGGCTGCGCTGTCTGGAACTGGCCTGGGTCTGGTCCGGTCCCATGGTGGGGCAGATATTGGCTGATCTGGGCGCTGACGTGATCAAGGTGGAGGCACCGGGCCGCTTCGATCTCTACCGCACCCGGGGTTTGGAACATCTGCGCAAGAAGATGGCGGAAAAAACCCGCATCGAATCCTCCCTCTACTTCCACAGCCTGAACCGCAACAAATCGGGCCTGGCCCTGGATCTGAAGCAGGCCGGGGGTCTGGACATCGCTCTGCGCCTGGCCGGCCAGTCGGATCTGTTGATCGAAAATTTCACCGTCGGCACCATGGAACGCCTGGGTCTGAACAGCGCGGCCCTGGCCAAGGCCAATCCCGCGCTGGTGCAAATGTCCATGAGCGGGCCGGGGCGGGGCAGCAGTGTCGAGCAATTGCGCTCCTACGGCCTGGTCTTGAGCGCCCTGGGCGGGGCCGAGGATTTGATCCGGGATAACGGCGAATTCATCGGCTCGCCGACCTTTTCATTGTCCGATCCAAATGCGGCGGCAATCGGCGCCATGGGCCTGTTGGCTGGCGCCTTGGCAACTCACGGGGACGGCAGGGGCCGTGCCCTGGATGTCAGCCAGATCGAGGCCGCCGCGACCCTGGCCGGAACGCCCATCCCCCCGCCAACGGCCCTGGACGCAATCGTTACGGCCGGCAATGGCACTTACTTGGCGGTCAGTTTACCATTGGATGCCTATGGCGACGAGGCTGCCTTGCGGCGGGACCTTGATGGCGCCGGCCGGGATCAAATCATCGCCCGCTGTTCCGATTTGGGCGGTCATTGGGCGGAACTGCTGGAACTGGACGAGACCGACGAGGCCGGGATTTTCGCCGATTGCAGCGGCTGGGTAGCTTCGTCCCATCCCTTTACGGGGGCGGAAGACTTGGTTGCGGCGCCCTGGCGCGTCAATGGCCGGCGGCCCGGCGTCCGGCGGCCCGCGCCGGTCCTTGGCGCCGACGATGGCGAGGTCCTGCGCGGGGCCTTGTCTCTGACCGACGGCGAGATAGACTTGCTCGTGGATGCGGGCGTGGTTGGCCTGGCCGGGCATTTTGAGTAACCAGATAGGACCCAGATAGGACAAAGCATGATCGACATTCTTGGCCGCGCGCCCCACGCGGAAACCTTGCGGGACCTGATCATCATGCGGGCCGCCTTGGGCGGCAAGCCGTTCCTGATCTGCCGGGACGAAACCCTGACCTATGGGGACGCCGACCGCCTGTCGAACCAGGTCGCCAACCGCCTGCTGGACAGGGGTATTGGCAAGGGCGATGTGGTCGCGACCTTAATGTACAACTCCACCCAACAGGCGTTGATCTGGTTCGCCTGCGCCAAGATCGGCGCCGTATATGCCGCCCTCAACGTCTCCCTGGTCAAGGATGACCTCTGTTACAGCCTTGACGACACCAAGGCCAAACTGTTCGTGGTGGACGAGGAACTGGCCCCCGCCTACATCGCCGCCAAACCGGGCCTGGCGGCTGACCCGGAGGTTCTGGTGCTAGGTGATGTCGCCGCCGTACCCGGTGCGCTGCTGTTCGAGGATCTGCTGGGCGGCGACGAAAGTCTGCCGGACGCGGAGGTCGCCGCCGCCGATCCCATGTGCATCGTCTATACGGGGGGCAGCACCTCCATGCCCAAGGGGGTTTTGGTCTCGCATCTTTATTATATCGCCGCCGCCATCCGTTATGGCGATATTGCCGAGGCCAAGGAGGACGATGTGCATTTCGCCAATTCGCATTTTTTCCACATCGGCGGGCAGCAGTTCGCCATCACCGGGCCGCTGTATCACGGCATGACCGGGGTTATGGAAAAATGGTTCTCGGCCTCGGGCTATTGGGCCACCATCCGCAAATACGGCGTCACGGTGATCGACCCCCTGGGCACCATGATGGCGGTATTGCTCCGCGCGCCGGAATCGGGGGAAGACAAACAACATAATGTTCGTATCGGTGTTGGTATTGCCGCCGGTCAGGTGCGCCGGGACCTGCGCGACGAGTTCGAGTCGCGCTTTGGCACGCCCATGATGGAAGTCTATTCCATGACCGAAATGGGCGTCTTGATCTGTTCCGAACGCACCTTCGACCGGCGCCTCGGCTCCTGCGGTAGGCCCCATGGCTGGACGGAGGTTCTGGTGGTCGACGGCGATGATAACCCGGTGCCCGCCAACACCACGGGGCAGATTCTCCTGCGCCCCAAGGTGCCCAACACCTACATGATCGAATATATCAACAAGCCGGCGGAGACCCTGGCCGCGTGGAAGAACCTTTGGTACCACAGTGGCGATCTGGGCTATCTGGACGACGACGGCTTTGTCTATTTCGTTGGCCGCGAGGCCCACTGGATCCGCCGCCGGGGCGAGAATGTTTCCGCCTTCGAGGTGGAGAAGGCCATGACGGCGCACGAGGCCGTTATGGATTGCGCCGTGGTCGGCGTGCCGTCCGAGATCGGCGAAGAGGATATCAAGGCCTATGTGCAGGTTTCGGCGGCGGTCGAGCCAGAAGAGCTCGTTGAGTGGTGCAAGGACCGCATCGCCTTTTTCAAACTGCCCCGCTATATCGAATTCGTCGAGGAATTCCCCCGCACCATGACCAAGAACGAAATCGCCCGCCACGAGCTGCGGGAGCGGGGCATTGGCAATGCCATCGACGTGCTGCCGGACAACCGCTGATGGCCCACGGCTCCCATAGGTTGGGCGTGGACATCGGCGGCACATTTACGGACTTCGCCCTCTATGAGGAGGCCGGCGGCGCCATGGCGATCCACAAGCAACTGACCACGCCCGACGACCCCTCCCGCGCCGTACTGGAAGGTACAGCTGCTCTACTGTCGCAAAACGGGCTGGACCTGGGCGCGGTTTCCGAGATCGTGCACGGCACCACCTTGGTCACCAACGCCGTGATCGAACGCAAGGGCGCGGTAACCGGCATGCTGACGACGCGGGGTTTCCGCGATATCCTGGATATGGCCCGGGAAAAACGCTACGACGTGTTCGATCTGCGCCTGGTTTTCCCCGACCCGATCGTGCCCCGGCGGCGGCGGGCGGAGGTGGATGAACGCTGCCACCATGACGGCCGGGTCGAGGTGGCGCTGGATCTGGATGCCGCCCGCGATACGCTCCACCAATTGGTGGCGGAACAAAAGATCGAGGCCCTGGCCATCTGCCTGCTGCACAGTTATGCCAATCCG
>JAPYUH010000272.1 GCA_029936195.1 Alphaproteobacteria bacterium | reverse complement strand
ATACGGCTACCGAATGATTGGCAAAACAAGCTGGCCGGTGCTGAATGAGCGGTGCCGAGTGAGCGAGGCGGACTCTCTTTGGGTTCTGTTGCCCACGGGGCAACGGGCCTCGGGCGAGTGGATCGACGACACCCTGCGGGCCCGGGCGGAGGAGCAGGGCCTGTTGGACCGCCTGACCCAGGTTGCCGCCTTCCCCAGGCAACGGGTGGAGGTAGTGCGCGGCCCCAACGCCGGGGCCGAGGTGAACGAGACGTTCTACCGCCGGGGCTGGACCGACGGCCTGCCCATCGTGCCGCCCACCACCAATCGGGTCGATGGCATGCTGCGGGCGGGCGGGCAACCGCGCCATCAAGTGCTGGGCGAGGCGGAACCCCTGAAGGGCGTCGTGACGGTGGAAAAAGTCGCCGTCAACGCCGTCATGGCCGGCTGCGAGGATGCCCACATGCCGGTGGTGCTGGCGGCGGCGGCGGCGCTGTTGGAACCGGAATTCAATTTACGCGGGGTGCAGACCACGGACGAGAACGTCACGCCCCTGCTGGTCCTGTCCGGCCGCCTGGCCAAAACCTTGCAGATGAACAGCCGCTTTGGCGCCCTGGGGCCCGGTTGGCGGGCCAATGCGGCCATCGGCCGCGCGGTGCGCCTGATCATGCACAATCTGGGCGGCGGCTGGCCGGCGGCGGTGGCCTTCGCCGGCCTTGGCCAACCGGGACGCTATAGTCTGTGCCTGGCCGAGGATGATGAATTCAATCCGTGGGAGAGCCTGCGGGAAGAGTTGGGTTTCACCGTGGATGACGATGTTCTGGTGGTGCAGCGGGCCGAAAGCGTGGTCAATGTGACCGGCGGCCTGGACGATCTGGCATCCGTCATGGCCTCCGCCACCTCGGCCTTTTCCCGCATGCATGGGGGGCAGGTGGCCGTGATCATCGCGCCCTACGTGGCCAAGATGCTGGCCGATGAAGGCAAGTCAAAGGCCGACGTAAAGGCCTATCTGCATGAACACGGCCAGTGCGGGGCGGCGGAGTTTGAGAAATCCTGGCTGCCGGCCCGCCTGGCAAGTCAGACCAAATGGCCCCGCTGGGTTCGCGACGGCGTGGCACGGGACTCTGTTCCGGCGGTGGAAAGCCCCGATCATATCACCGTCATCGTGGCGGGCGGCGATATCCCCATCCCCCAATGCGCCTATCTGCCCACCTGGGGCTTCCCGCCCTGCCGCATCGCCAAGAAAATCCGGAAGACGAGCGTTTGAATGCCTAGAGCCCCCCGCGCATCCCACCAGGTTATCGTCATCGGGGCCGGCATCGCCGGCCTGGCGGCGGCCGCGGAAGCCGCCCGTTGCAGCCTGAAGACAGCCCTGTTCGACGACGGCCTGCTGGGCGGCCTGATCACCAATGTGGGCAGCATTCATGGCCACCCTGACACCGAGGGCGGGACGGGGGCGGATCTGGTCAACGGCATGCTGGGCGCGGCGCTGGAGGCCGGCGTGGACTATCAGCCGGGCGCGGTCACCGCGTTGGACCGCCAGGGCGACTATTGGCGCCTGACGGAAAGCTCCGCCCCCAACGTGATCCTGGCCACCGGGGCCGAGCTGCGCACACTTGGCGTGCCGGGAGAGGCGGAATTGACGGGCCGGGGCGTCTCCCAATGCGCCTTTTGCGACGGCGGTCTGTACAAGGGCCGGGATGTCGCCGTGGTGGGCGGCGGTGATGCAGCCTTTCAGGAGGCACTGCACCTGGCCACATTATGCGCCAACGTCACCATGATCCTGCGCGGCCTGAAACCCCGCGCCCGCCCGGCATTCGTGCGCCAGGCAGCCGATCTGGGCAACCTGCATTTCCGCTGGCAAACGGAAGTGCGGCGGATTACCGGCGGCGACGGCGTGGATGCGGTGCAACTGCAGGAACTGAACAGCGGCGAGACGGAAAGCCTGACGGTCGCGGCGATCTTCCCTTTCATCGGCCTCGTGCCGCGAACGGATTTGGTCACGGCGGGTTGCCATGATGGCGGCGGCTTGACGGTCGATCAAAACATGCATACGGACCAACCCGGCCTTTACGCCGTTGGCGCCGTTCGCTCGGGCCATGGCGGGCAAATCGCTCATGCCATCGCCGACGGCAAGACGGCGGCCCTGGCAATCTGGATGGCGCAATCAACAAGGTGACAGCATGACAACCGCAAGACCCAACCCCACACCCGGTGCAAAGATGATCTATCTGATCAAACGCCGGGCCGAAACCTCCCGCGAAGAGCTGATCGCGCACTGGTTCGCCAATCACATGCCCGGCACCATCGCCCGGCAAGAGCAAAGCCGCCTTGCCGGCGGGCCGCACGCCCAGCGCTACATTTGCACATTGTTCGATCCCAGGGCCGACAAACCAAATCACCAAGATCCCATGTGGGACGGCATGGCCCATGTATGGATGGAACAACCGCCCGAGGCGCCGGCCACCGCCCATGGCGTGGTGCCGGTGGATACGTTTCAGGAAAAGGCGGAACCCTATAGGCAATGGGCAACACGGGAATACGTGGTCATGGACGGTGCCCTGCCATTAAACCCACAAACCTTGAACCCGGCCTTCCCCTGCACGCGGAGCGGTTTTTTCAAGGTGACCTTTCTGGTCGGCCTGCAAGCGGGCGCCGACAGCGCCGCGCTGTTCGACTACTGGCTGGACGTCCACGTCCCCAACGTCCGCCGCACAATGGAGGACGTGGGCGGCTTCCGTTATGTGGTCAGCCACAGCCTGACGCCCGATAGCGAACCCTTCGCGGGCATGGCGGAGCTGTATTTCACCGAAGCCTCGGGCTGGGCCCGCTACCTTGAACATTTCCAGCCCGACGATATGGGCAACTGGACCGACGGAGACAATACCTTGATGTTTCACAGTGGAACGGAAATGGTCGGGATTCCCTAGGCTGCGGCCCGTACCTGTTGCACCAAGCCGCCCAGGATGGATTTCTCATTGTCGGTGGCGGCCGGAATCGAAAACTCGATGCTGGTGACCACGTCGCCATAGCGGTCAATCAGCCTGTCGCCGATCTCGTCATAAGTGCCGACGGTGACGTATTCGTGCAGGATGTCGTCACTGATGTGGTCCGGCATCTCCTCCCAGCGGCCGGCCTTTGAGAGCACGGACAATTCACGGGCAAGCTCGCCCAGGCCGTGGATTTCAAACGCCGGGCGGTAAGCGGGGGTAGAACAATAGAAGGCGATGCGGGCGCGGGCGTCGCGCACGCGATGGGCCAGAATGTCCTGGTTCGGCGCCGTGGCGACAAGGGGTTTCATGGCGATTTCGAAGCCATCCAGCGAGCGTTGGGTAGTTGCCGCACCCCTCTCGATGGCCGGCAGCATCACCTCGGAGATATATTTCGGCGTGCAGACGGGGTGGGGGCGGATGCCGTTGGCGACCTCGCCGCCAACCTCGCACATCCTCGGTCCCACCGCCGCCACGACAATAGGGATATCGGGATGCTCGATGGGACCGGGGTCGAATAGCGGCACCATGAGGTTGAGATCATATGACGGGCTTTGATAATCCAATGGCGTGCCGTCCCGCCAGCATTGCCACAGCGCCCGCACGGCGCCGATATAATCCCGCATCCAGGGCCCCGGCGCCGACCATTCTATGCCGTAGCGGCGCCGAATATGGCCGCGCACCTGGGTGCCCAGGCCGAGACAGAACCGGCCCTTGGATAGTTTCTGCAAGCTCCAGGCCGACATGGCTGTGATGGCCGGGCTGCGCGGAAAGGCAATGGCGACGGAGGTGCCCAGGCCCAGGGTCGTGGTGGCCGCCGCCGCCAGGGCCATAATGACGAAGGGGTCATCCTTGGTCTCCTCCACCACCAGGCGGTCATAACCAAGGCTCTCCACCAGTTGGGCATCCCGGCCAACCGCATGGATATCAAAGGGCTGTTCGGCGGCACGGAGGCCGGGATCAACCTTGCCCAGGGGCAACAGGGTTTCGATTTTCATCAATCGGGCCCCGGTTCATTGATGTTGTCCAGGGGATAGATGGGCCGGCGGACGTTTTCGTAGCGCAACAGGCTGTTGTCCGACGTGGTGACGCCGACGCCGTCCAGGGTGATGGTATGCGTTGCGATGGGCGCGAAACCGGCGCGGTAGTGGATGCGGGATTTCAGCAATACATAACGTTTTTGGGCCGGGTCGATACCGACCGAGAGGAAGATGCCCTGGTCCCACGGCTCGTGATGCAGCGAGACGATGACGATCTGCATCTTGCCCGTGTCCAGTACCGCCGTGGGACCCATTTGCACCACGAGGCCGGTGTACATGGGTCCGCGCACCACCCATTCGCCGTCGCTCAGGACCTTGACCTTGCCGGTTACCAACAAGGGTTCGCCCCTGCGATCAATGGAGGGCATGTCGGTCTTGCCGCCCAGCTCCAGTGTTACCGTGGCACCGATCCCGGCCGCCATCATCTGTTGCACGGCGCCCGGATCCCACAGGCCGCCCACGGCCACGTCGTCCAGGTCCTGGCGGATCACTTCCTCGATCACCGTCATGACATCCTGATTGCCGCCGGAGCCGGTATTGTCGGCGTGGTCCAGCAGGACCACCGGGCCGTCTTCGATTTCCTTGGCGCGGGCCACGGCCGCCGTCAGGGGCTCGTGGTTGTAAAGATGCTCGCCCCGCTGCTCCCACATCTTGGCCCGCAGGCGCTCGACCACCGCTTCGGCTTTTGATTTGTCCCCATCGGCGATGGTGACGCAGGAAATACCGGCGTCCCGGATATCGGCCAACGCGAAACCGCCGAACACGGTCGCTGCCATGACCTCGCCGCTGTCCTCCGCCTCCCTTGTCATGGCGATCAGGGTCTTGAAGGGTTCATCCACCGTGCCCTGGCGCAAGGTCTGGCTCAACACCGGCACCCGGCCCCAGGCCATCACCGGGTCGGCTTCGCCGGCCAACTTGGCCAGCAGGATTTCACCGACCGTTGTGCCGACCTCGAACATATCCGTGTGGGGGTAGGTTTTGTAGCCGATCAGGGCATCGCAATTGTCCACCATGGCCTGAGTCAGATTGGCGTGCAGGTCGCAGGTGACGCAGATCGGCGTGTGGGGTGCGGCCGCCCGGACCTGGGCCAGCAGCGTGCCCTCGCCGTCGGGGCTGCTTTCCGTCACCATGGCGCCATGCAGATCCAGCATGATGG
>JAPYUH010000510.1 GCA_029936195.1 Alphaproteobacteria bacterium | reverse complement strand
CGCCTGGCTTGAACGGCTGCCGCAGGCCGGCCTGCTCCATCAGCGGCAGCACCTGGTCGATCCACTGGCGGCATTCGGTCAGGTAATCGACCCAGGAAATCAACATGCCATCGACCCCCATCGCCGACAGCCCCGCCATGCCGTCGACGATCTGTTCCGGCGTGCCAACCAAGGGATAGCCGCCGAAGCCGGCCTTGAAATGAAATTTGAAGGCCTCCAATACGTCATCGCTCAAGGTGGCCGACTGGGCGCCGAAGATCCTGATCATGTTGCCGACCGCCGCGTCGTCGCCTTGTTCAACCACATATCGGTGCAGGTAGTCGCGGGCCTCCCGTTCGGTTTCGCGGCAGACCACATAGACATGAATCCAGCATTGGGAGCTGCGCCCCTGGTCGGCCGCCAGTTGCTTCAGATGGGCAATCTGATGGCGATCGCTGTCGGCATCCTTTTGCCGCAGCATGGCAAAGTTCATGTCCGCGTGGCGGGCGGAAAAGGCGTGCCCGGTTTCGGAACTGCCGGCGTTCATGATCGGTGGGCGGGGCGATTGCAGGGGCTTGGGCTGGCTCCACAATCCCTGGCCCTGAAAATATTTGCCGTCAAAATCAAACGTGTCCTCCTCCCGCCACAGCCGCTTGACCAGTGTCAGCCATTCGGCGGCATAGTCATAGCGTTCATCGTGCGGGGCGAGGTTGACCCCGAACATGTCGAACTCGTCCTGAAACCAGCCCGCCACCAGGTTCAGGGCAAAGCGCCCGTTCGAGACATGATCGATGGTGGCCGCCATCTTGGCCGCCGCGACTGGGTGTATGACCGGCGCGTGCACGGTTGAAAAGATCGTGCTGTAGTTGGTCACGGCGGCAACGGCGGCGGCCCAGGTCAGGCTCTCGAAGGTGCGGTTGTTGAAATTGCTTTCGCCGCCATAGCCCTTCCAGCGGCCCACGGGCAGCAAGGCCTCCATTCCCGCCCGGTCCGCCATGCGGGCCAGTGCCAGATTGTCTTCCCAGGTCATGGTCCAGGCCTCCGCCACTTTTGTCACGGTGGAGCCGTGGGAGCAGTTGAAGGCCATGACGCCAAGCTTGACGCGGTTGTCGCTGTAAAGCGCATTGCTTTGTGTGGCATTGATCATCGGTTGGAACCT
>JAPYUH010000509.1 GCA_029936195.1 Alphaproteobacteria bacterium | reverse complement strand
AGATCAGATTTTCAATGAAAAATTAGAAAAAATAGAACAAGAAAAAATAACAAAACTTGAAGAGGTTAATAAATTAAAGGAAAAAAGAATAACCGAAGAACAACAAGAAAAAGAAAGATTAGATGAACTTTATAAAGAAAAAATAGCAAAAGAACAACAAAGAAGAATCGAAGAAAAAGAATCAAAAAAAACAAAAGCTGAAAAAATAAAAAGATTAGAACAAGAAGAATCGGCTAAGATAAAAGAAGAACAAAGAATATTGAAAGAAAAGGAAGAAGAGAATCTAAAAAAAGAAAGAGAAAGCAGATTAAAAGCTGAAGAAAAAAGAAGATCAAATGAGGAAGAAATAAGAAGAATAGCGGAAGAACAAATAATTTTAAAAGAAAAAGAAAAAAGATTAGAAAAAGAATCGGAAAGATTACTGGAAGAGGAAGAGAATAGAAGATTTAAAGGCGAGGATGAAAGAAGACTGTTAGAAGAAAGAAGAAGATTACAGGATGAAGAAAGAAAAATTAAAAAAGAAAATAAAATAAAGCTAGAAGAGGGAGAAGAAAGAAGATTACAAGAAGAAGAGGAAAGAAGGTTAAAAGAAGAAGAGGACGAGAAGTTAAAAACATTCAACCTTATAAAAACAAAAAAAGAAGAGGAAATTGAAAAAGAGAGAAAATTACTAGAGAAAATAGATCAAATTTATAAAGAAGAACTGGATAAAACAGAGCAGGAAAAATTAACTCAACTTAAAGAGGTTAATAAATTAAAAGAAAAAAGAATAATAGAAGAAAATGAAGCTCGAAGAGAATTAGATAAAATTCATAAAAAGAAAATAGCTGAGACAGAAAAGGATAGATCTGACCGCCTTGAAGAAGCAAGAAGGTTGATAGAAAAAAAACTAAAAGAAGAGGAAGAAATAAGATTAAAAGAGGAAAAGGAAATAAAGTTAAAAGAATTAGAAGAAAGAAAAGTAAAAGCAGAAGAAACCAGAAGAATACAAATTAACGAAGTAAAAATGTCAAAAGAGATTGAGAGAGAAAATTTAAAAAATATAAAAAAAAAAACATCAGATAACTCTCCAGAACAAGAAAATAAAGACCAGAACTAAAACCTTTCCTCAAAATTCTAATTATTGTTTTTGATTATGATCGTAGTT
>JAPYUH010000508.1 GCA_029936195.1 Alphaproteobacteria bacterium | reverse complement strand
TCCGCGCCAAGCTCCCCTTCAAAGCCGGCACAAACCACGGCCGCATCTGGCGCATCATATTGAAAACCCGCGCGCCGCCCAAACCCACCGCCGCCCAACAAGCCGCCGCCCGCCGCAACCTCCAAATCCGCCAAGGCAAGTTTCCGAAAACACCGATGGAGAAGTTGCTGAAGCTGGCGCAATCGAAAGACGCGAACAAACGCTTCCTGTCAGTGTTGCAGTTGGGCGGACAGAAACATCCTCGCAAGGCCAACGTTCTGGCGGCTGCGCTCGTGAAAGACCCCAACGATAAGTGGCTGCGCGCCGCCGTGTTCAATGCGCTTTCCAAAGGGGAATCCATGGCCGTTTTGGATTTCATGCGATCACAGGCGCCACGAGTGGATGGCGTGGCCCGGCCCAGTTTCCTCACGGCCCTAAAGGAACTGGGCAAGATCGTCGCGCAAGATTGCAAGCCGGACCAAATGATTTTCTTTTGGAACCTCGGCACGCAAATGGCCCAGCCGAAACTTAGGAAGGAGCCCATCAATATTTCGGTCTGGGAACGTGTCGCCTTTCTCAACGGTCTGATCCTCGGGACAAAAAAGAAGGGCGTGAAGCTGACCGCCACGCACCCCGACGCGCATCCCCTGAGGAACTTCATCCCGCTGAAGTCCAAGCTCACGCCAGCCGAAATCAAGGCCAAGTATGAGCGCAACGATCTGCCGATGGACGTGGTGGCCGACTTTACCATTAAGTCAACTCTGGGCTCGGCCCGGAATTCCGTAGTGGCCGGCATCTCATTGCCGCGCCGCTTTGCCGCCATCGAGTTGATGGGCAATACAGACTTCGGCTTTGCCGGCGATGCGTTGCTGCGCTTGCTGACACCCCGCAATGATCTAACCGACATCGGTCTTCGCACTCCCGATATCCAATCCGCCGCCGTCCAGGCATTGGGCAACCTGAACGATGCGCGCGTCAGCCAAGCCCTGCTCGAACCGAAAGCGTGGGCCAGCCACATCCCGACGGTCCGGGAATCCATTTTGGGCATTGTCACCAGCCGCGCCCTGCACCACCCCACCCTCATGGACGCCCTGGAAAAAGGCACCGTGCCCATCCACGCCCTTTCGCCCGCACGGCGGCGCGCGTTGGAGCGCAACAAAACCATCGGCGC
>JAPYUH010000271.1 GCA_029936195.1 Alphaproteobacteria bacterium | reverse complement strand
AATTCCCAATGTTTGATCACTTTCGACCAGCGTCATGGTTGATTTCAAATTGCCATGTCTTGGAAGTGGAATCTAATGCTGTATTGAACTCTTTGGATGCAGCCGAAAAGGCCTTCAAAGCGATAAATAGCCTAATAGCCGTTTCGTAGAAGACGTGCACTAATTTACGGACACGTCTCCCAAATTCTTGGGCTTGAATTCAAGCGCCTTTTGCCCGGGCGGTTTCCAGCGTTATCCGGAACAGATCCCGCTGGGCATTCGAGCCGCCGATGCGGTGGATCTGGTCGTGGACGGCGCCGATTTTTTCCGCCGCCAGGGCATGGTCGCCGCGTCTGAACGCGATGATGCCTTCGCACAGGGCGCGGCCGACCTGTTCCATGATCTGGCCGTTGGTGTTGCTCTCGCCCTCAATGTAAGCATGCTGGCTTTCCAGGAAACGGCCGAGCTTTTTTTCGCCGCCCGCCGAGACCATGGCCATGGCGATGTGGGTATCGGCGAGGGCAAAGGCGTGGTCGTTGATGTGGTCGGCCCACAGGTCCACCAATTGGTCCCAGCGGTCCTCCACGTCGATGCCGTTGAGCTCCAGACGCCACAACAACGAGGTGCAATCGTTCAGGCGGGTGACCATGTCCTTGTCGCAGTCGGAGACGTGTTGGTCGAAAATGGCCAGCACCCGGTCGAAATCACCCTGGGCCATCAGCGGCAGGCACAAATGCCACCACAGATGGCCGCGCAGCCATTTGGCATGGTCCCAATGTTCGCTGGTCTGGCGCAGCCAGGCGATGCCTTCCTCGCCGCGCCGCTCCATCTCCATGACGTGGGCGACGGCGTGCACGGCCCAGCAGTCGCGCGGGTCCATGGCCACGGCCCGGCGGCCCATTTCCTCGGCCGCGCGGTATTCGCCCGATTCTTCCAGGCCGAAGGCACCCATGCCGAGGAGGAAGCCGTAATAGGGCACGCCGTCATGCCAGGCGGGCAGGATGTTTTGTACCGATTGGCGCATGCGCGCCGCTTCGCCCACCAGATAATAGGCCTCGTGGGCGCATTTGGCGGCCATCATGTCGTGGGGGAAATCCACCAGAATGGCGTCCCACATCTGGCCCGCCTGGCACATCTCGCCCCCCGCCGCGCGTTCGAATGCGTCGATATGGGCCTGCTCCCGGGCCGAGACGCGGCTGCGCCGGGCCTTGGCCGCGCGCAGTTCCAAGTTGATCCGCGGGTGGGCGGCGCTGACCCCGCCAAACAGGCGCAAACAGCCCGTCAGGCAATAGCCCATGGCGAAATCCGGGTCGACCTCCGCCGTGGCCAGCAAATGGCCCACGGGCTCGCCATCGAAAACCATGTAATCGTCCATGGCGTCGTTAAAGGCCTGGGCGGTTTCCGGCAATGCGGCGGTGAATTCCAGGCCCAATTTATCTGTCGCCATGACGCGGTGCCGCCTCCACAAAGCCTGCCGCCGCCATTTTGATCAATAACCCAAGCTCGGGTCAACCCGGTTGACCAACGCCTAGCCGGCCAGCAGGCGGCCCAGGTTCCCGAACACCAGGTCCAGGGTGCGGGGCACATAGGTGACATCGTCGTCAGAAGAAACATGCGGCGTCAGGATCAGGTCGGCACGGACCAGATCCTGGCCGATTTGGGAAGCGGTTCGGCCGCGTGCACATCCAGAATGGCACCGCCCAGACGGCCGTCGCGCAGGCGGGCGGCCAGGGCGCCATGATCCAGCACCCCGGCCCGGCCATGTTGATCAACCCCGCGCCCCGCTTCATGGCGTCCAGGGCCGTTGCATCGATTAGGCCATGGGTCTCGGGCGTCGCCGGCAGGGTCAGGACGACGAAATCCGCCCGCTTTAGCACCTGCTTCAGCTTGGCCGTCCCATAAACTTCCCGCACCGATCGGGTCGGCCGGCCCGAACGGCGAATGCCTATCACCAGGATCCCCAGGCTTTCCCCGCCCGCGCCACCGCCCCGCACATGGCGCCCAGGCCAATCACGGCCAGGGTCTTGCCGGCGTTATCCGTCGCGAAGACCGGCGCCCAGACTTTCTGCCGCTGGTCGGTGAGATATTTCGGCATGTTGTTGTTCAACATGGCGATGGCCATGCGGGCATAATCCCCGGCCTTGTCCCCATGGACGCCGGAATTATTGGTCAGGGTGACACCGCGCAGCAGCCAATCAAAGGGCGCCAGAAGCTCCACCCCGGCGCCGATGATATGGATATTCTTCAGCTTCGGGGCCCGTTCCGCCAAACCTTCAAGGGGGAATCCCAGGTCACCAGCGCATCCGCCGTGGCCATTGATTTGCCAAACTGGTCCAGGTCCCAATCAATCGTCACCGAACCTGTTTGGCCACCGCCCCATGACGCCGCGCCGCCGCCCGGTACAGCGCCGGTGTGGTACGGAACACCGCCTCTCCGGCGCGGTTGTTCTTGATGTGCAGATGGAGCTTCTTTTTCATTGATCGATTATTCTCCAGAAGGCTCGGTCTTCATACGATTGCTAATTTGATAGCATATATGCTATCATTTTTGCATGTCAATAATGCCGGTGGTGATCGACACAAACGTCTTTATCGCGCCCCTGAAGGGCGCACCTGGTGCTGCTAATCGCCAGGTCATCCGGCTTTGTTTGCAGCGGCGTCTGGAACCAGCCATGGGAACAACGTTGTTTACAGAGTAAGAAAGCGTCTTGTCCAGGCGCGGCTTGTTCATCGACTGTCTGCTGGATGCGGGAGAACGCGCTGAATTGCTGGATTCATTTCTGAGCGTTAGCAGATGGGTATCCGTGTATTTCTTGTGGCGGCCGAATTTGCCGGATGAAGCTGATAATCACCTTGTGGATTTGGCGGCGGCGGCGGCTTCGACGATCATCATATCCAACAACGTGCGTGATTTTGATGGTGAACAAATGCGGTTCCTGAATATCAATGCGGTTACACCCGGAGATTTTATGGCGAATTGGGAGATGGATTAATGGGCACGATGACGATCCGGCTGCCGGATGATAAACACACACGCCTAAAAGCGTTGGCCGCGAGGCGTGGTATGAGTTTAAACAAACTGTTTGAGGAATTCTCCACCATTGCGCTAACGGAATTTGACGCCGAAACCCGTTTTAGCGCCCGGGCCGGGCGTGGCAATGCCGATGCCGGGTTGGCATTGTTGGACAAACTCGATCAAAATGACCAATAAAGAATAAGTAACCTGGGAGGAAAACATGAAGGTTGGATTTATCGGCCTGGGCCATATGGGCGGGCCCATGTGCCGCAATATCATCAAGGGCGGGCACGAGGTGCTGGTCCACGATCTATCGGATGCGGCGGTGCGGGCATGCGTGGCGGTGGGCGGCACGGCCGGTGGCTCCGTCGCCAATATTGCCGGCCAGGTTGAGGTTGTGATGACCTCCCTGCCCATGCCTAGGGATGTCGAGGCGGTGGCCCTGGGCCCGGACGGCATTGGCGAGCATGCCAAGCCGGGAACCATCTACGTTGATCTGTCCACCAACTCCCCGGCCGTGATGAAGAAAATTGCCGCCCGCCTGGCCGACAAGGATATCGTCACCCTGGACGGCCCCGTATCGGGCGGCGTCGTGGGGGCGGAAAAGGCCACCATCGCCATCATGGTGGGCGGCGACAAGGGTGCCTTTGATACCTGCATGCCGATCTTTCAATCCTTCGGCAAGACCATCGTCCATACGGGCGAATTAGGCACCGGCTGCATCGCCAAGCTGGTCAACAACATGATCGCCTTCACCAACATGGTGGCGGGTGCCGAGGGGCTGATGATGGGCGTCGCCGCCGGCATAGACCCGGTCATCTTGAACGAGATCGTGCGCAACAGCTCGGGCAATTCCATGGGCTATCGCGGCGTGGCGAAAAGCGCCCTGGAGCGGGATTTCGAACCCGCCTTTACCGTCGATCTGGCCTACAAGGATCTGCGCCTGGCCCTGGAACTGGCGGACGATTTGAACATGCCGTTGATGCTGGGGCCCCAGGTTCACAACATCATGCGCATGGCGCGCGGCAAGGATCAGGGCGGCGAAAACGTGACGGCCATTTTGAAAGTCTACGAAGCCGCCATGGGTCAGCAAGTGGGACCGGCTGGAAAAAACTCTAAAAAAAATTCCGAATAACCCAGAAATACACGAGGAAACCTCATGAGTAACGAAAATACCGGCCCCCTGGTGGGCGTAAAAGTCATCGAACTGGCGGGCATTGGCCCGGCGCCGCTGTGTTGCACCCTGCTTTCCGACATGGGCGCCGATGTCCTGCGTATCGACCGCAATGCCCCTTCCGGCCTGGGGTCGCCACGCACCACGGCGACGGACGTGACGCGCCGGGGCCGCCCCTCGATCTCGGTCGACATGAAGCACCCCGACGGCATCGCCACCCTGTTGCGCCTGGTCGAACAGGCCGATGTGATCATCGACCCCTTCCGCCCCGGCGTCACCGAGCGCCTGGGCCTGGGCCCCGAGGAGTGCGCCGCCCGCAATCCAAAAATCGTCTATGGCCGCATGACCGGCTGGGGTCAGGACGGCCCGCTGAGCCAGGCCGCCGGCCACGATCTGAACTATCTGGCCCTGACCGGCGTATTGCATGCCATCGGCCCCAAGGAGCTGCCCACACCACCCTTGAACGTGGTGGCGGACATGGGCGGGGGCGCCATGTTCCTGGCCGTGGGCATCCTGGCGGCGGTGATCGAGGCCCGGCAATCGGGCCAGGGCCAGGTTGTCGATACCGCCATGACCGAAGGCTCGGCGTTCCTCGGGATGGGCGCTTTCGGCTCCCTGGCCGCCGGTACCTGGAAGCACGAGAGACAAGCCAATATTCTTGACGGCGGGGCGCATTTCTACCGCTGCTACGAAACGTCGGACGGTAAGTACGTCTCCATCGCCTCCATCGAAGCCAAGTTCTACGCCATCCTGCTGGACAAACTGGGCGTGGATCCAGCCGACATTCCGGAACAAATGGACCGGGAAACCTGGCCCGAGATGGCCGTGAAGTTCGAGGGGCTGTTTGCCCAAAAGACCCGCGATGAATGGTGTGGGATCATGGAAGGCACCGACATTTGTTTTGCCCCGGTGCTGAATTTCTCCGAAGCCCTGGAGCATCCCCACAACAAGGCGCGCGGCAGCTTTATCGACGTGGGCGGCGTGCCGCAACCGGGCCCGGCGCCGAAATTTAGCCGGACGCCGTCGCGGACCAAATCATCCCCGCCCGAGATGGGCGCCAACACGGCCGATGGATTGGCA
>JAPYUH010000270.1 GCA_029936195.1 Alphaproteobacteria bacterium | reverse complement strand
CAATGTCCCTGCTTGCACTGCATGGGCACGGCCGCGTTGGATGCAACCAGAGCCATCATTTGTGGCGCCGCAAGGGCCGGCAAGGGCGCGGCGGCAAACCCCATGGCCGCGAAAGCGGCGGGCAACAGAGTGGTAAGGTCTTTGGCACGTATTAGCGATCTCCCCGCCCGAGGGCCGGCAACGTGATGACGTTCCGCCCCGGTCCCTGCATTTGGAACCTGCTGTCAGGCAACCTCGCACGCGGTGTGGTGCCGGTCAAGCCGACCGCACCCCCAATCGCGCGCCCAATCGCAGCTGTCGGCCGGGCCGGCAGGGGCAACGCGATGGGCCTGCGGCGGGCCCGGTTCTGTCGGGCGGAAACCGCGTAAATTTGCTTGTCCGCCTCCATCAGAACAACACCGGCAAAAGCATTGCCCCAACGTTGGCCAAGTTTTTCCCAGGCGCCGGCCGTACGCAGCAACATGGACGAGGCTACGGGCGGAAAGTGCAGGGCAGAGTCGCGTTCGCCAGGCTGAAACAGATTATCCCGCAACAGGCGGGAAAGTTGGCCGGGACTATAGGGATGGCCTTGACCGAACGGCGTGCGCTCCATCCGCGCCCAGATCCCCCGCCGGTTTGGCACCACCACCAGCAGCCGCCCGCCCGAGGCCAGGACCCGCCAGACCTCTCGCAGCATCGAAGCCACTTGTTCGGTGTTTTCCAGGCCATGCACCAGCAGCACACGGTCGATGCTGGCATCGGGCAGGGGCAGTTCCATCTCGTCCACCAAGGCCACCTGATTGCGGTCCCGTACCGGCCAGCGGTGAACACCCTGCTGGGCCGGCATGAAGGCCAGGACCCGCCGGGCCTCGCCCTGGAACTGACGCAGATAGGGGGATGGGTAGCCCAGGGCTAGTAAATCCATGCCGCCCACATCGGGCCAAAGCTGTCGGATGCGGCGGCGCAACAGCTTGCGTGCCACCTGGCCCAGGCGGGTGGCATAAAATTCGCGAAGGTCAATTACATCCGGTCGCATGACACCTCAATCGTCTGGCGTCCTCCAGAACGCATTTTGCGCGGTTCCAGGCCAGCCAGGCTGGAAAAGCCTTAGCCCCGTACGTTCAACTCGTCAAACATAGCATCAATGATGCGGTCGTTGATTTCAACGTCATACTTTTTGCGCAGGGCCGCCCGGTATTGTGCCAGGACGTCCTGGGTCATGGAGTTGCGGACATAGTCGGCCAGCCGGTCGCGGGAGGCCTTGTCGGCTTTTGGATCGGCCCTGGCGATGCTTATGAGGCGAACCACGGAATGGGCGCTGCCATTGCTCGCCGCGCCTTCGGCGACTTCACCCTTTTGCAACCCGAATAGCTTCTTGGCCAATGCGCCGCCCAGGGCGGGTTCGGCGGCGGCCCTTTGCCGGGTCAAGGGTTGCAGGGTGGTCAGGCTGGTAGCGCCGGCCTTGGCCAGTTCAGCCAAGGTTTTGCCGGTTCGGGCCTCGGTCGCCAATTTCGCTGCCTGGGCGGCGCCGGCCTTGGCCCGCCGTTCGGCCAACACGGCCGTGCGTACATCGTCGCGCACCTGGCTGATGGGTTTCAAGGTCGTTGCCATGATCTTGTCGACCTGAACCAGATAATAGCTGCCGTCGCCGGATTCCTTCAGTTCGCCGTCATCGCCGGGCCGCAGGACAAAGGCATCGCGAATGAATTCCGGCGCCTTCGGCAGGCCGGCCGCCACCATGCCGTCACGGCCCAGGCCCCGGCTGTCGACGGCGGCGACAATGCCGTGGTTCAGGTTCAGCCCTTGGGCGATTTCCCTGATCGAGGAGCCGGCGGCCAATTCATCCTCGATCTTGTTGGCTAACTCGATCATGGTTTCCGCCGCCTTTTCCAGCTTCACGTCCCTGATCAGCTGCGTACGCACCTCGGCCAGGGGCTTGCTGCCCCCTTCGGTAATTTCCAGCACCCTGAAAATATGCCAGCCCAGACCGCTTTCCACCGGTTCGCCGATCTGGCCACTGGCCAGGGTAAAGACATGCTCGGCGGTTTCCTCGGGTAGATCCACCTTCATCATGCGGCCCAGTTTGACCGAGGCCTTGTCCATGTCGGCCAGTTCCTTGGCCACGGCATAAAAGTCCCCGCCGTCTTTCAGGCGGCCGGCGATTTTGCGGGCCTCGGCTTCCTCGGCGACGACGATTTGTTCCACCTCCCGGCTGGGCTGGGTGGTGAATTCGTTCAGGCGGGCCTCGTAGGCGGCGGCGACTTCCTGGTCATTGGCCAGGGTCTCGTCCAGCAAGTCTTCGGGCCGCAGTGTCAAATATGCCAGGGCGCGGTATTCCGGTGCCATGAACTGATTTTTGTTGGCCGCGTGATAGGCATTCAGATCCGCCTCGCCGGGCGCCGCGACCCCCGCGACCTTGCCATAAGGCAGGCTCAAGACTTCGAAAACGCGTGTCTCCCCCTGAAACTGATAGAACGCCGTGACCAACGGAGCCGGCGCCCGCGTTGCGGAGGTGATGGACGAGAACAATTGATCCCGGGACAAATCCCGGCGCGAGGCGGTAATGTAGCTTTGTTCGTTGAATCCGTTTTGCGCAATCACCTGTTCAAAGCGCAATCTGTCGAACTGTCCAAAGCTGTTCTTGAAGGCGGAAGACTTCCTGATATAGGCGGCAATATCCGCATCCGACATGGTCAATCCCAGCTCCGCCACCTCCTGATCATAGAGGGCCCGGGTGACCGCTTGTTGGATGACCTGATCCACCATGCCCAACTGCCGTGCCTGTTGCGAGTCAAAGCTGGGGCCGAGGCTTTGCTGCATGCGCCGAACCTGGCGGTTGAAGTCGTTGAGGAATTCGTATCCGCTGACCTTGGTGTCGCCTACCGTGACCACGGCGGCGTCGGGCGCCAGGCGGAAGATATCGCCGATACCCCAGGCCGCGAAGCTGAGCACCAAAAGCCCAAGGAAAATCTTTACCACCCAAGAGCCCGAGCTTTCACGTAAGGCGTTCAGCATGCTGTGTTCCGGTCCAAACTGCTATTCCAATTTCCGTGTTTCAAGGGACAAGAAACAACCCCCGAAACGGCGCGGCATCATAGAAACCGTACGGCCAGGGAGCAAGCATATATAAGGCGCCTTTGCCATTATCCGCCGCCCCTGAAATCTGCTACATCTTGTCCGCTGATTGGTTGCGGACAAGATACAAAATAGTCACGAACAAGGATAAACCATTATGGTCGCCACACCACGCCCTCTCATCGCCGGTAACTGGAAAATGAACGGCTTGAAATCCGCTGGGCCGCGAGAAGCCAAAAAGCTGGCGACCCGCATGGGCAAGGTTGCGAAGCCCCAGTGCGATGTATTGATTTGTCCGCCGGCGACCTTGCTGGCGCCCTTGCGGGATGCGCTCAAGGGCAGCCGCATAGCGATCGGCGGTCAGGACTGCCATGGCAACGCCAGCGGCGCCCACACGGGCGACATTTCCGCCGCGATGTTGAAGGATAGTGGCTGCCGTTATGTCATCATCGGCCATTCCGAACGCCGAGCCGATCATGGGGAGAGCAGCCAGGAGGTGCGGGTGAAGGCGGACGCGGCCCAGGCGGCGGGCCTGACCGCCATCATTTGCGTTGGCGAAACCGCCGCCGAGCGTAAAGCCGGCCAAACCTTGAAGGTCGTCGGCAAGCAGTTGACGGCCTCTCTGGCCAAGGGCTGTACGGCGAAGAATACCGTCGTGGCCTACGAGCCGGTCTGGGCCATCGGCACCGGCCTGACGCCCACGGTGGATGACGTACGGCAAGTTCACGGCTTTATCCGCGCCAGGTTGCGGCGGCGCTTCCGCGACGACGGTGCCGCCATGCGCCTGTTATATGGCGGTTCGGTCAAGGGCTCGAACGCGGAGGAACTGATGGCCGTCGACAATGTTAACGGCGCCTTGGTCGGCGGTGCGTCGTTGACCACCGCCGATTTCTGGCCCATCGTCGCGACCTGCATCTAGGCGGTTTCCACCATGAGCGATGATCATAGTCATTTGAGCGAGACCGAGTTGCGGGTGCGCAGCCTGGAATCCCTGCTGGTGGACAAGGGCATGGTTGACCCGTCCGCCCTTGATGCCCTGATCCAGACTTACGAGGAAAAGATCGGTCCCCAGAACGGCGCCCGCGTGGTGGCCCGGGCCTGGTCCGAGCCGGATTACAAGGCGTGGCTGTTGGCGGATGCCTCCGCAGCCATTGCCGACATGGGATATACCGGGCGCCAGGGCGAACATATGTATGTGGTGGAGAACACCCGGCAAACCCACAACCTGGTGGTCTGTACCTTGTGTTCCTGTTATCCCTGGCCGGTTCTGGGCCTGCCGCCGACCTGGTATAAATCGGCGCCCTACCGCGCCCGCGCGGTAATTGATCCCCGCGGCGTGTTGGCTGAATTCGGCACCGAAGTGGGCGCGGATGTCGCCGTCCGGGTCTGGGACAGCACGGCGGAGTTGCGCTATCTGGTGCTGCCCCAACGGCCCAACGACACGGATGAAATGAGCAAGGATGAACTGGCCGGATTGGTGACGCGGAATTCGATGATCGGCGTCGAAGTGGTGGGCGCGCCATGACCAGCGCGAATTTGGGTGTGGCGCCATGAACGGCGCCCATGATTTGGGCGGCATGCATGGCCTTGGCCCCATCGAGGCCGAGGCGGACGAGCCGGTCTTTCATCACGAGTGGCAACGGCGCGCCCTGGCACTGACCCTTGCCTCCGGCGCCATGGGCAAATGGAACATCGATATGTCCCGTCACGCCCGCGAGAACCAGCCTCCTGAACAATATCTGCGCAACAGCTATTATCAGACCTGGCTGGTTGGCCTTGAAAAACTGTTGCTGGCCGCGGACCTCGTCACCGCCGGGGAACTGGCCAGCGGCCAATCAGCGGCGCCTCTGCCCGACGATCTTGCGCAACGTGTGCTGCGCGCCGAACAGGTGGCCGGCGTGTTGGGCCGGGGCGATCAATTCACCTTGGATGATGAAATTACGGCGACCTTCCAGGTTGGCGACCGGGTCCGCGTCCTGAATAATCATCCCACGGGCCACACCCGAGCACCCCGCTATGCCCGGGGCAAATGCGGCCTGGTGGAACGTGACCACGGCGTTTTCGTTTTTGCCGACGAAAATTCCAAGGGCCGGGACAATCCCGTACCCCAACATATTTACAGCGTCAATTTCCCGGCCCGGGAACTCTGGGGCGCCGATGCCACGCCCAATGACTGTGTCATGATCGACCTATGGGACGGCCACTTGGAAGCGG
>JAPYUH010000507.1 GCA_029936195.1 Alphaproteobacteria bacterium | reverse complement strand
ATGGAGACAAAGGGGTAGACGCAGGCGGTGGAGAAACTGACGATCCTGGCATCGCGAAACCGATCCGCCACCAGTGCCGGAACGTGCACGTTCATCGCCCAGGTCAATTCCTCGGCCCCCGCCGAGCCAAATTTGCGTCCCGCCATGAAGACAATGTTTTTGATATCCGGCAACGCCGCCATGGCCTCCTGGTCCAATAGATCGCAGGTGATGGTCTCGACGCCATGGCCTTGCAATTGTTCCGCCAGGCCGGCTTCGGAAAAGCGCGCCACGCCAATCACGCGTTTGTCGGGCGCGGCCCGTTTGGCCAGCCGCGCCAGTGTCGGTCCCATCTTGCCGCCAGCGCCCAGCACCATGATATCGCCATCCAGCACCGCCAGATCATCGATCAAGGCCTGGCTGGGCCGGCTCATGAATTCCTCCAACGCCGCGATGTCGGCAAAACCATCGGGGAAGTTGGCTGGCTGCAATATTTCGGTCATGGTTCGCAGTATCCCATTTGTATTCCATCTTGCGTTCGTTCACGGAGGCCTGGACAATAACGCCAACGCAATGGATGCGGGAAGAGTGGAAATGCGCGCGGCGATGTTCGAGGCACCGGGTCAGCCCTTGGTCACAGGCAATGTGGAGGCTCCCAAGCCGCATCCGACGGACCTTGTGGTCAGGGTCAGGAATTGCGGCATATGCGGGTCGGACCTGCATCTGTCCGCCCTGTCCGACCGATCAAGCGGCATGGCGCCGCTGGTCCATGGCGCCATCATGGGGCACGAATTTTGCGGCGAAGTGGTGGAAGTCGGCGCCCAGGCACCGGGCGGCTGGCACGAAGGAGACCGCATCTGCGCCCTGCCCTATCTCGCCTGCGGCCAATGTCTGGACTGCCTCTCCGGGCGCGGCCATCGCTGCCGCGACGTGGTCTATACCGGCATGGGCGGACCCAGTAGCGGTGGCTATGCGGACTATGTGCGGGTCGGCGGGGCGGAAGCCATGGCCTTGCCCGATGGTGTTGACTATCAAACCGGCGCCCTGGTGGAACCCCTGGCCGTGGCGTTGCATGCGGTGCGTCTGGCCCATTTGCGGCCCGGCGACGGTGTCCTGATCATTGGCGCCGGCCCGATCGGCTTGGCGGTCGCATTATGGTGCCGTTTTTTCGGCGCCCG
>JAPYUH010000506.1 GCA_029936195.1 Alphaproteobacteria bacterium | reverse complement strand
TCGCCCGGCGCGGTCATGGCTTACGGCGTCGTTGCGTCCGGCGTGTAATAGGTTCCCAGGCCTTGCTGTTTGGCGATGCCGGCGGTTCCCTTGTGGACGAGAACGCCGGGCGCCATGGGCCGGCGGTCCTCGCGCAGCCACAGCCGCAGCAACAGCCTTTTCAAGCCTGGGTCTCTGGCATTTTCGAACGCCGACCGGTTGTGCAGCAACAGACAGTTGTTGGCGATGGAGAGTTCTCCCGGTTCCATCATGAATTCCAGCTTCACATCATCGCGTTCCGTCACTGCCTCCAGAAAATCCAAAGCCTCCAATTCAATGTCGCTAAGCTGGACATGGCCCTCTTGGACGGCAAGGTCGATATAGCCGCGAATGAGGACTACCGAGGGCACGCCGTCCACCGCCGAGAAGATCGGGACGCGTTCCGCCGTTACCAACGGTTCGCCGGGCCCCTGCTGGCCGAAGCGGTGGTGATGATAGCCGCGGTAAAGCGCCTCGATCAGGTCCGGGCGTTCTTCCAGGACGATATTATGGGCGGTCAGCCCGCTGGCGTAGCCGCTCAAGCCCCCCGATTGCGCCGGGCGGAGGCACAGCATGGCGAGATGATCGCAGCGGTCCGTATGCAGTTTCAGCCGGCGGCTGCCGCGATAGGCGCGCTCCTGGGGATCATCGCCGCCGATGTTGACGACCTCGCCAATCAGATCGCCTAGGGGGCTCTGCGAGGTGGGCCGGCCGAAATGGCTGCCAAGGCCCAGGTACATCAATTGAATGTCCTCTGGTTCCAGGTCCGTAACGGGGAAACCGCGCAATATGAGCATGCCGCGGCGGCGCTGAACCTCCTCGCGCCAGGCGGCGATGTCGCCGGCGATGGCGTCCAGGGGAAAACGTTCCCGCGTCACATCGCCATGGCCGTTAATCTCTGTCTTGAGGGCGGCCAACCCGGCTTCCAACGCGGACAGATGGCGCCCTTCCAGTTCGATCGTCAGGTCTGCCTTAGACGTGAAATCCGTGGCCTTCCAGGCCGCTGGATGGTCGAAGGGGTGGATGGCTGCCTGCATGTTCATACGTTCAATCTCTCTTATTCTTCGCTTCCCGGCATAGTGCCAAAATTCATCTTGCGTGGCTAGGGTGCCGGCGCCCCGGCCGGGCGGACCATGGTC
>JAPYUH010000269.1 GCA_029936195.1 Alphaproteobacteria bacterium | reverse complement strand
GGGTCAAGAGCGCCATGTTTCGTTTCTCTAATATAACGCTCGAAGTTAGGGCCATAGCAGACATCAGCCTGATGCCGGTATAGGCTCGATAAGTGCCATGTGTGGACGGCTCCCTGTTGTCAAGGGTTTCCTGAACGTTGATGCACGTGCTGGTCGGAGCTGCCATGTGTTCGGTCTATTCGCGCGGCCTTATTCCATGGCCGCTGGCCATAATGCTCTCCGCAGATCGGGTCCCGGTCAAAAGCACGCGCTCAAGAGGCGCACTGGCACTTTTGGGTTGTCCCGATCTGTGAGCCGACTGGCGTGGGTGCGTTATTCGTTCATTGCCCTTTCCAACTTCGTGAGCGGGGAACCTTTCCTCGCCTTTTCGTGTTGCTTCTCTATACTGGGATCAGCCTTGACGGTTGGAACTTTTCATTGCGCGCCATCATGGCCCATGCGATCCGGGCGATCTTGTTGGCCAGGGCGACGGCCGCGATCTTGGTCGTTCGCCGCTCCAACAGCCCGACCAGCCAGGGATGCCGCGTGTAACCCAGCTGCTTGGCACGCCGGATGACTGACAGCGCGCCAACGACGAGTAACTGGCGTAGATATCGTTGTCCCATAGTCTATCGCCTTGATTGCTAATATTGCTATCAAGTATCCGGAACAGAACCGTGACAAGACCAATGGGGGCCGACCAGCTTTTCACCGTTCATAATGCGCCGGCCGCCTACTCCGCCGCCGGCCTCAGATCTTCCGCCGTATCAAGCATGTCATCAATCTCGACGATCCTGTGGCTGCCCCGCGCCAGGTAGGTGTAGACCACGGGGATGACGAAAAGGGTGAAAAGGGTGCCGACCAAGAGACCGCCGACGATAACCCAGCCGATGTCCTGACGGCTTTCGGCGCCGGCGCCGCTTGCGGTGGCTAGAGGCAGCGCCCCCAAAACCATGGCGCCCGTGGTCATCAGGATCGGCCGCAGGCGCAGCATCGCCGACTCAATTACCGCCTCGCGCGTGCTCTTGCCGCGCCGGCGGATCTGATTGGCGAACTCCACGATCAGGATACCATGCTTGGTGATTAAGCCGATCAGGGTAACCAGTCCAACCTGGCTGTATATGTTCAGTGTGCCGCCGCTAAAGCTGAGCGCCGCCAGGGCGCCGGCAATCGATAACGGCACGGTCAGCATGATGATGAAGGGATCAACGAAACTTTCGAACTGCGCCGACAACACAAGGTAGATAAAGAGCAGCGCCAGCAGAAAGGTAATGTAGATGTCGGCGCTGGTTTTCTTGAACTCGCGCGAGGGGCCGGAATAGTCGATCTGCGCGGTCTGGGGAATAACGCTTCGCGCCGTTTCCTCAAGGAACCTCAGGCCCTCCTCCAGGCTGTAGCCCGGCGTCAGGCTGGCCGAAATCTTGGCCGCGCGCAGCTGATTAAAATGATTGAGTTCCTTGGGCGTTACCGTCTCGGTGATCGAGATCAGGTTGGAGAGTTGCACCATCTCGCCGGTTGCGGTGCGCACAAAGATGCGGCGCAGGACGTCCGGGTTGGTGCGGTCGACATCGGCAATCTGGATGATGACGTCGTATTGCTCGCCGTCCCGTTTGAAGCGCGTCACCTCGCGGCCGCCCAGCAACGTCTCCAATGTGCGCCCCACTGCCGCCAGATCGATATTCATGGTCTCGACTTTGTCGCGATTAATTTGAACCTTGAGCTGCGGCGTGTTTAGCCTCAAGTTGGTGTTCAGGTTGCTCAAACCCTCATTCGCTTCGGCCTTTTCGACAATCGCCTCGACCCAGCTGGCGAGCGTTTCGTAGGGCTGCACCGTCTGGATCACCAGTTCGATTGGCTTGGCGCTGCGTGACTGCCCCAAGGGCGGCGGCAGTATGGCAAAGGCCTTGAGGCCGGGGTTGGCGCCGACCTTCGGGCGGAGTTCGTTGGCGATCTCGGCGGCCGAGCGCTTTCGCTCCCGCCAGTTCTTCAAATTTAGAAAGGTGATGCCCTGCGAGACCACCGGATAGCCGGCGACGACGAAAAAGTGCGCGACCTCGGGCACCGCCTCGACGATCGGCTCAAAGCGGGCCGCATATTTATCGGTATAATCAATCGTGGCACCCTCCGGCGCCTGGAAGAACAGCCGGATCAGGCCCTGGTCCTCGTAGGGCGCCAGCTCCGACTTCAAGCTGGTGAACAGCGGATAGCTGGCACCGGCAACGACGAGACCGACGAGGAGCACCAGCGGCCGAACCCGAAGCGCCAGGCCAAGGCAGCGGCGATAACCGCGGGTCAAGCCGTTGAGGAAATTCTCGATGATGCGGTAGAAAAAATTCTGCGTCTCCGCATCGTGGTGACGCAGGAAGCGTGAGCACATCATTGGAGACAGGGTCAGCGCGACAAAGCCCGAGACCAGCACGGCGCCAGCCAGGGTCCAGGCGAACTCGGTGAAGAGCTTGCCGGTGGTTCCGCTCATGAACCCAACCGGCACGTAGACCGCAACCAGCGTCAAAGTCATCGCGACGATGGCGAAGCCGATTTCGCGGCTACCCTTAAGCGCCGCGCGGATCGGCGATTGCCCGGCCTCGATGTGGCGGTGAATATTTTCCAGCATGACAATGGAATCGTCGACCACCAACCCGATGGCCAGCACCATCGAAAGCAGGGTCAGCGTATTGATTGAGAAGCCGAAGAGATACATGACGACGCAGGCACCGATCAACGAGACCGGGATGGTGACGATCGGCACCAGCACGGCGCGGAAAGAGCGCAGGAAAAGGAAAATCATCAGAACGACCAGCACCACCGCCTCGATGATAGTCTGGTAAACGTTGTCGATCGAGGCGTTGATGAAGACCGTGGTATCGTAGGCGACACGCACCTGCATACCCTTGGGCAGGCTGGCGCTGATCTTCGGCACGGCGGCGTGCACCGCCTTCGAGACATCCAAGGGATTGGCCGTGGCTTGCTTGATAATTCCAAGGGCGATCGCCGTCTTGCCGCCATAGCGCACGGTGCGGCGTTCGTCCTGTGCCCCAATGCGGGCATGGCCGACGTCGGCAAGCCGCACCAGAAAGCCGTCCACCCGCTTGACCACCATATTATTGAAGTCTTCCGGCGTCTTGAGGTCGGTCTCATACAATACCGAAAACTCGCGATCCGTACTCTCGACGCGCCCGGCCGGAATTTCGGCGTTCTGCCGACGCAAAGCTTCGATTACATCCTGTGGCGTCAATTTGTATGCCGCCAGCCGGTTCGGGTTGAGCGAGATCCGCATCGAATAGCGCCGCTCGCCGAAGATCCGCGCCTGGGCCACGCCGGGCAGCACTTGCAAGCTGTCCCGGACGTAGCGATCGGCATAGTCGGTGATTTCCGACGGCGTGTGGCGATCACTAGTGAAGGCCAGGTACATGATGGCCTGAGCATCGGCCTCGGCCTTGCGGATCACCGGCTCCTCAATCTCGTTCGGCAGCTTGCCGCGCACCCGCCCGACGCGATCGCGGACATCGGCGGCGGCGCCGTCGGGCTCGCGGCCCAGCACGAAGGTAACCGTAATCTGACTGCTCTCGGGCCGGGTGACCGAGGTGATAAAATCGATGCCCTCGATCCCGGCCAGCGAGTCTTCCAGCACCTTGGTCACTTGCGATTCAACGATCTGGGCGTCGGCGCCGCGGTAAGTCGTCGCAACCGTGACCACGGCGGCGTCGATATTTGGATACTCGCGGATGGCAAGCCGCTGGTAGGCGACGATGCCGAGCAGAACCAGCACCAGGCTCAATACTGTCGCGAAGACCGGCCGGCTGATGCAGATGTCGGAGAGCCGCATGGTGTCGACCCGCCTATTGCTTCCCAGGACCGGGGGCGGCGTAATCAACCACCTTGACCCGATAACCCGGCCGTAATTTGATTTGCCCCGCCGTGATCACCGTATCGCCTTTGCTCAAGCCGGCCACCACCTCGACCCGCCCGGTCTGGCGCAGACCCAGGCTGACCTTGGCCAGCACGGCCTTATCTTCCAGGATGCGATAGACGAATTGACCGTCGCCACGTTGCATGATCGCGGATTCCGGCACCACCAGGGCGTCGATGCGTTGGTCGACCAAAAGCGAGACGCGGGCGAACATGCCGGGGCGAAGCCGCCGCTCGGGGTTAGCCACCTTGGCCTTGACCGCAATACTGCGGCCGTTGATATCGATCACTGGCGAAATCGCGTAGATTTGGCCCTCGAAGACCTCGCCCGGTAACGCATCTGGCTCCGCGCGGATGTCGCCACCATTGCGAATGATGCGGTAGTAACGCTCGGGCAGGCGGAACTCAACCTTGAGCGGGTCCAGGCTGACCAGGGTGACCAGTTCGTTCTTCGCCTCGACGAACTCGCCAAGGCTGACCCGGCGCAGACCAATGGTTCCGGTAAAGGGGGCAACGATCCGCATCTTCTCCAGGCGTGCCTTGTTCACCTCGACATTTGCCTCGTTGATGCGCTTCTCAGACAAGGCCCGGTCCAGGATTTCACCGCTGCTGTGGCCCTTCAGGTTCATTTTCGCGGCGCGATCATAGTTCTGGCGGCTCAGGTTCAGCCGTGCCTCCGCTTCCCGCAGTTGCGCTTGGTAGATCGAGGCATCGAGCCGGAACAGCAGTTGGCCGCGCGTCACCGGCTGGCCTTCCTCGAAGGAGATCTCGACGATGCGGCCGTCCACTTCCGGGCGGATGGTCACGCCCTCGTTCGCGACAAAGTCACCAATTGAAAATACTGTCTCTACCAGTGGCGTTGGTTCCAGAGTTATTGCTTCGACGGCGACGATCCTGACTTTGGATTGTGCCTGCGCGGGAGCGACGCCCAACCCAGCGACGCCGAGGGCGAGTACGGCGGCAACAGCCGCTCCAGCAATCGTGCAAGGTACCAAACACAGCCCGCGCAACGCCACGAACCTCCCCTAAATCGGATCTTCCGGGTGGTTTTTCTCAATAACGAACGAAGGTAGCACATTGGCAAAGTCACGATAAGCACAATGAACCGATGTTTCCCAGATGGCATTGAGCTATAGCTGAATGCCGAGCTATGTCCGAAAGTTGGTGGCGGCGATCTCAGGCGGCGTGTTTGATTTGTTTGATTCCGTCCTTGAACGGCACTCCTTCGATGACCTCGGCGAGGTGGCTTGATCCATCCAGATTCCGTAAATCCACTTGGTGTCCACTAACGATAGTGGACACTATCGTCCCCCATCAGGCGAAAACTTTCGCAGAAATCGTCGCTTTCAAATAGGGCGGGTCCCCCGGACGCTTACACCGTGGCGAGGACCGCTGTGGGTCA
>JAPYUH010000505.1 GCA_029936195.1 Alphaproteobacteria bacterium | reverse complement strand
ATGATTCGTTAACAGAAGGGATCCTGCCGATTGCCTGCCGCAGGGTTTCCAGCTCGAGGTGGGTGTAGCCGCGGTGGACATCCTTGCTGGAGTGGCCGGTTAGCTTCATGCGCAGCTCCTCAGGCACGCCGGCATTGGCCAGGGCACTGGTGAAGCTGTGCCTGAGGGAATGAAAAGTGCGTCGAGCAAGCTTGCGCCTGCCCCCGCCTTGCACGATTTGCAGGTCGAGTCCCGCCCGGCGCATGATGCGCTTGAAGCCCTCAGAAAGCCCGTGTCGTCCCCCTTGGCCCTTCTGGGCCATGCCGGGCATGATGAACTCTATGGGTTCATCCTGACCAGCCAGTGACACCAGGCGGGCCTCCAGTTGCTCATGTAGCGGTACTTGCTGCTCCGCTCCCCCCTTCTTCTTGACCGCATAGGTGAGCGTGCCCGCTGCCAGGTCGACATCAGCCCATTTCATCTGCGTACAGTCACTGAGGCGTGCCCCGGTGTAGTAGGCGATCAGGATCAGGTCGACCCACTCGCCCTCGGCGGCTTCAAGCAGGATGCCGATCTCTGTCGGGGTGAAGGTGCCGCGCTTGACGGAATTACACGCGGGCAACTCCACCGCATCGGCGGGGTTGCCCGAAAGCAGCCCCTGCTTTACCGCATGGTTGAAGGCCCCGCGTAGTGTCTTGCCGTCGACCGAGATAGTCGAGGGGGCACAGCCCCCCTCAAGGCGCCGCTCAAGGAAAGACTGCACGTCCCTGGGCGCGACAGAGCTAAGCGGACGAGTGGCTTTGCGGCCAAGGTGTTTCAGGAACCCCTCCACCACACTTCGATAGCGGGTGGCCGTTCCCTCGGAGCGGTGCAGTTCCTTGCCCCGGATCCATTCATGAAGGAAGTCGCGCGTGGAGGGGGTACGGATGGCCTCGCTCCCCACGCGTTCCATCAATCCAGAGATTACCTTGAGGACCTGGGCCTCGACCAGTTCATCCGCATTCTTCGCCAACCGTTCCCACTCCAGGGTGATGGTCAATGCTTTGGCGCGATCAGTGACCTTGGTGCTGCGCATAATCAGCCGGCCCTGATGGTCACGGAAGGCGGCTTGGAAATACCGGGAACGGGGACGCTTATGAACGCTGGCCATGGGTGCTAACAAAAGTGCTAACGTCTTGGATGTCAATGA
>JAPYUH010000268.1 GCA_029936195.1 Alphaproteobacteria bacterium | reverse complement strand
ACAAGCAACTGGCCACGGCCGAGGACGCCGCCCGCAAGATCGCCGCCGCCGTCGCCGCCCGCCGGCATTTGCTGGTGGTGGCGCGCACGGATGCGGCTGCCGAAAGCCTGGACGAGGCGATCCGCCGGGCCAATCTGTATCTGGAAGCCGGCGCCGATATCATCTTCCCCGACGCCCTGATCTCGGACGATGACTTCCGCCGTTTCTGTGGGGAGGTGAAGGCGCCGGTGCTGGCCAACATGACCGAGTTTGGCCGCACGCCCCAACGCACGGCGGCGGAATTGGAGGCCCTGGGCTGCAAGATCGTGATCTGGCCGGCCTCCTCGCTGCGCGTCGCGGCGGCCGCCGTGACGGGGCTGTATGAGGAACTGGCCGCCAGCGGCAGCGCCGCGGGCAAGATGAACCAGATGCAATCCCGCGCCGAATTGTACGAGACCATCCGTTATCACGATTTCGAGGCCCTGGACGACACCATCGCCCGCTCCATCGTGCCGGAAACACCTGAGTAGATGCCGTCATGACCTTATCCATTGATGCCGTGCAAGGGGCGGCCAGGCTGCTGGCGGATGCGCGGTTAACGGCCACGGCCTTGGCGGAACTGCCGGCCGACTGCCGACCGGACACGCTGGATGATGGCTATGCCATACAGGAGGCGGTGCATGAAAAACTTAGCGCGGCCGGCTGGGGGCCGATTGCCGGTCACAAGATCGGCTGCACCACCACCGTCATGCAGGAATATCTGAAGATCGATGCGCCCTGTGCCGGCGGCGTCTTTGCCGAACGGGTCAAGTTGGGAATGGGTCATTACGACCGCGCCGGGATGTGCCGACCCGGCGTCGAATGCGAGATCGCCGTGCGCCTGTCGGCGGATCTGCCAGGCCGGGAAGGGGGCTATGATCACGCTGCCATCGGCCGGGCGGTTGGCGCCGTCATGGCCAGCATAGAGCTGGTGGACGACCGTTGGAATGATTTTACCGCCCAACCCATGACCTGCCTGTTAGCAGACGAATTCTTCGGCGCCGGCTGTGTGCTGGGGCCGGAGCTTGCCGACTGGCGAGAGCTGGATCTGGGGACAATGGCGGGGCACATGGTGATCAATGGCAAAGAGGTGGGCGCGGGGCGCGGCGGCGATATTCTGGGCCATCCCCTGAACGCCCTGGTCTGGCTGGCCGACATGCGGGCCGCCCGCGGCATGCCCCTGCGGCAAGGTGAATTCGTCACCCTGGGCAGTCTGGTGCAGACAGTCTGGATCGAGGCGGGGGACGAAGTGATTGCCGAGATCGACGGTCTGGGCCGCGCCGTCCTGACACTCTAAACCCTTCGCCCCAGTAAAAAATTCAGGGCCAGGGCCAGGATAAGCGCACTTCCACCCACGGCAAACAGCAGGCCGTAGTCGCCCTGCCGATCGAACAGGAAGGATAGGCCATAGGCACCGCCCGCCTGGCCCACGGCAAAGGCAATCGTCGCCCAGCGCCAACCACCGGTCTGGGCATCGGGGTCATTGGGGATCAACTCCCGCAGACGGCCCAGGACCAGGGTTGTGCAGACCGGCACGAAGGCGCCCATGATTAGGCTGGACAGCACAATGGTCCATAACTGGTCGGAAAAAGCCATGATGCCGACAAAACCGGCCTGGATCAGATAACCCCAGCGCAGCACCGCCAGGAAACCAAACCGGTCAGCCAGATAACCCGCCGTTACCGGCCCCAACAGGGCACCGATGCCGAACAGCACCCAATGCAGCGCCCCCACCGCCAGGCCAAGGTCCAATCCCCGGGCAATGAAGATCACCCAGAACACCATGTGCGGCACCAAGCCAAAGGCATTTAGACCATATTCCAGATACAGGGATTTCAAGGCGAGGCGGGATGGCGGCCGCGCCGACACCGGGGCGACGGCCGCATCGCTTGGCCAGCCGTTCCAGGCAACGATAGTCAGAATGGCCGACAGCAGGCCCAGGGTCACCCAGGTCTCCGTCAGTCCCCAGGACAAGGTGAAGGGGACGACGGTGCCCGAAAGGGCAATGCCCAGGCCGACGCCGGTAAAAATCAGCCCGCCGGCCAATCCCAACCGGTTGGCGGGAACGTTGGGCAACACCGCCGGTGCCGCCAGCACCATGAGAACACCGCCCATGGCGCCGGCCAGAAAGCGCCAAAAGGCGAACCAGGCAAAGGACCAGGGCTGGGCGCAGGCAAGGAAGGCAAGGCTGGCCAGCAACATGCAGCCGCGCAGGGCGAAACGGGTTGAGGTGCGGGCCGCCAGGGTGCGGGCCAGCACGGCGCCGGCCAGATATCCCGCCAGATTGGCCGCGCCCAGATAAGCGGCCTGGCTGGCCGTGAACCATTCACCGCTGACCAGGGCGGGCAACAGTGGGGTATAGGCGAACCGCGCCAGACCGATACCGACCAGCAGCGCGCAGAGCGCTGCAATTGTGCCCCGCCACGGCCCCGGCGTCTGCCCCGCGGTTGCCCCGCCTATGACGAGGCCATCAGGAAGTCGAAATCGGCACCTTGATCGGCCTGGGTGACATGATCGGCATACAGTTTTGCATAGCCCCGCGTGGGTTGGGCCCGCTGGGAAACGGCGGATTGCCGGCGTTTTTCCAACTCAGCATCATCAACGTTTAATATCAATGATTTATTCGAAATACTTAAACTGATTTCATCGCCGTTTTGAACCAAGCCGATGGCCCCGCCCACGGCCGCCTCCGGCGTCACGTGGAGGACAATGGTGCCAAAGGCGGTGCCGGACATGCGGCAATCGGAAATCCGCACCATGTCCTTGACCCCGGCCTGGGCGAGCTTTTTCGGAATGGGAATATAGCCGGCCTCGGGCATGCCGGCGGGGCTTTTCGGGCCGGCGTTCTGCAACACCAGGATATCGTCCGCCTTGACGTCGAGATCGTCGCTGTCGATACGATCGGCCAGATCTTCCAACGATGTGAAGACCACGGCGCGGCCGGTATGTTCGAACAAGGTTGGATCGGCCGCGGACCGTTTCAGAATGGCGCCGCCTGGGGCCAGATTGCCGAACAGGGCGACCAGGCCGCCCACCGCCTCGAACGGCTCGGCGCGGCTGCGGATAATGGCGCGGTCGAGGTATCCCGGCGCCGATTTCAGCCGTTCACCAAGGGTTTCCCCGGTGACCGAGAGACAATCGAGATGCAGGACGGGCGCAAGTTCCCGCAGCAATGTGCCCATGCCGCCCGCCGCATGAAAATCCTCCATATAGCCAACGCCCGTGGGCTTGAGATTGACCAGGACCGGCGTCGTGTCGCTCAATTCGTTCAGGCGCTCAAGGGATATTGCAATACCCCGTTGTCCGGCTCGCCCGGCGATGGCCGTCAGATGTAATATTCCGTTGGTGGAACCACCCAGGGCCAGCAACACACGCAGGGCATTCTCCACGGATTGTTCGGTGATCAGTTTCGACGGGATCAGGCCGGCCCGGGCGGTCTCCAGGGCCTGTTTGCCACTCGCCTCCGCCGCCCGTAGGCGGTCCGCGTGGACGGCGGGAATGGCGGCGGTACCGGGCAGGGTCATGCCGAGGGTCTCGGCGATGCAGGCCATGGTCGAGGCCGTGCCCATGACGGCGCAGGTGCCAAGGGTGGTGGCCAGATTGCCCTCGATCTGGGCAATTTTCTGTTCCGTCACCCGACCGGCCCGGAAATCCGCCCAAAAGCGCCGGCAATCCGTACACGCCCCCAACCGCTCCCCCTCGTGACGCCCGGTCATCATGGGCCCGACGATCAGTTGAATGGTGGGCAGATCGGCCGAGGCCGCGCCCATCAGTTGCGCCGGCACGGTCTTGTCACAGCCCCCCACCAGCACCACGGCATCCATGGGCTGGGCCCGGATCATCTCCTCCGTATCCATGGCCATGAGATTGCGGAACATCAACGAAGTGGGGTTCAGGAACACTTCGCCCAACGATATGGTGGGGAAATCTATCGGCAGCCCGCCCGTGGCCAGCACGCCCCGCTTCACCGCGTCCACCAGCTCCGGCACGCCGCGATGGCAATTGTTATAGCCCGACGCCGTATTGACGATGCCCACGATGGGGCGGTCCAGCATCTCGTCGGAATAGCCCATGGATTTGGCGAAGGAGCGGCGCAGATACAGGGAAAAATCCTTGTCGCCGTAGTTCGTCAGGCCGCGCGCGAAGCCTTTGGGGTCAATGTCGTCTGTCATATTGCCTTCCTGCTTACAAATCTTGATGCCAAGCCCGATGCCCTAGCTGTGGCGGGGTCTCCGGCACGCCGGCAAAACATTGGGCGATGGACATCCATTTTTCCGCCACCTCGCCCACCAGCGTCAAGTCAACGTCGACGATGTTGCGGCCTTGGGTGACGACTTGGCAGAATTCAAGGGCCGCGCCTTCCACTAAATTCGTTTCGCTGGGTTCATTCCAGGTCCAGGTCGCACCCGAGGGGGCGGTCAGGCGGACGTGGGGGCTGGGGCCGGGCGGATCTTCGCCGCGATTGTGGAAGGTCCAGCCATAGGTGTTGACATCCAGGGTGGCGATGTTGCGGAGGCGGTCCGTGGGCGCGCGGGACTCGCGCAGTAGATCATAGATATCCTGGCCGTGGGCCCAGGTCTCCATCAGCCGCGCGGTGGCGCCCGACCGCACGCTCATGTCCGGTCCGACCCATTGCATGCGCGCCTCGGGCTCCCGCACGGCGAACAGATCACACAGCGCCACTTGCCCTTGGTGCCAGGAAGCGCGCAGTGCGTCGCCCGCGCCTGGATCGTGGTCCATGAATTCCAGCCCGGAGACTTTTTCCCCGGCGGCGCGGGCGGCATTGCGTCGTTCCAGAGTGGCGGAGAATTTATACGGGTCGGTCAGGGCCAAGGCGTTCATCCAATCGCCCACCAAAAGATGCTGCATGACCGCCTCAACGGTCCAATCCTTGAACGGCGTCGGGCGCCGCCAATCATCCTCCGACAGGGTGGCCAGCAGGGCATTCAGCTCCTCCCCCTCGGCGCGGAGGTCGTCGGCAAGCTGTTTCATCACCATGTCCAGGTTTCTTCCCCTCGGGATAATTGAAAGCCTATTTTGAGGCATCCGCGCACCGCTGGCCAGAGGGTCGATGACAGGAACCGTTATTCTCTGCCGTCACCGCCATGCATTGAAGACAGGTGGATCGTCTTGGCCGCTGGCAATGTCGTCGTCTATACTTGGCGTGGTCAGAAACGCCGCATATCCTCGGCCTGGAAAGCAGGAAAAAATGACGGTGACGGGCCTTGAGGTGCGAATCCATCAGGTGGCGCGGCAGATCCCGGCCGGTCAGGTGGCGACCTATGGCCAGGTCGCCCTGGTCGCCGGGGCCAATTCGGCA
>JAPYUH010000504.1 GCA_029936195.1 Alphaproteobacteria bacterium | reverse complement strand
GTTCTGGATTTCACCCGACCCGGTGACACAGGAAAGCGGCGCCCTGGAATTCATTTAAGTAGTCGTCTGTCAAAACCCTGACACCGTTGGTTTGGTTCTGATTTAGCTTGATCGGGCATTTTTGAAATTGCAAGAAAGTGATGTTTTGGCAGTCGTTTTCTTGCGTTTTTGATTCCCTTTTCGAGGCGTTGTAAATCCCTCTTGAGGTTGATTCGAGGGGATTTCGATGCGACCAAAACAGCAGAAGAGGGCCGATCACGACGACCTGTTCAAGGCCCGCCTGGATCAAATTATCAACATGCGGCACGAGCTTGTAATCCTGGCCGACAAGATCGACAGGGCCTGGCTGGACTTCCAGATCGCGCCCTATTTCTCCGATCAAGGCAGGCCCGGTGAGCCCGTCCGGTTTATGATTGGGATGTTTATCCTGAAGCATACCTACGCCCTGTCGGATGAAGGGATCTGGGAGCGCTGGGTGAACGATCCCTATTTCCAGTACTTCACCGGCGAGGAATTCTTCCGGCACCAACTGCCCCATGAGCGCTCCGGGATGACCCATTGGCGCAACCGCATCGGCGAGACACTGGATATCCTGTTGCAGGAAAGCCTGCGCATCGCCCACGACACCGGCGCCTTGAAGAAAAGCGATCTGGCCAGGGTCACCGTGGATACCACGGTGCAGCCGAAGAACATCACCTTCTCGACCGACGCCAAGCTTCTTTTGGTGGCGATCCAGCAATTGGGCAAGCTGGCCAAGGAACACGATGTGCCCCTGCGCCAGTCCTACGGGCGGGTTGCCAAGACCGCCGCCATGATGGCGGGCCGATATGCCCACGCCAAGCAGTACAAGCGCATGCACAAACGGCTCAAGTTCCTACGCACTCGCCTGGGCCGCATGATCAGGGATATCCGGCGCAAGACGACGGGCAATGAAGAGCTGCAAACATTGTTCGCCGTGCCCCTGGTCAAGGCCCATCTAATCCGGGAGCAGAGGCAAGGCCAGAGGGGCTGGAAGATCTATTCATGGCATGCCCCCGAGACCGAGTGCGTCGCCAAAGGCAAGGCGCATGGTCCTCGCCCACTGACTTGGTCCACCGTTATAGTTAGGAATCGGAGGATCAGAGATGGAGACCAAGCGACACAAACGGGAAGAGATCGTCACGAAGTTG
>JAPYUH010000267.1 GCA_029936195.1 Alphaproteobacteria bacterium | reverse complement strand
GCCCCCTCCGGGCATGGCGAAAGTACGAAATTGCAAGATCTGTCCGTTGGGCCGAATACGCTGGTAGGTGTTCGGCATCTTGCCAAAGGCGGTTTGCATATGCGCCGCCACCAAATCATCAACTTCACCTTCGCCCAATTCGCCGTTTTCGGCGTTCAGGCGCAGGATGTCCTTGAGGTTCCCGCAGTCAGCCACCTTGTCGGGGTCCAGTCCCTGCAGTTCCAAAAGGACCTCGTTCATGGCCACCATGCCGCCCTCGGCATCGACAAAGGCAATGCCGACGTCCAGATTCGCGAAAATAGCTTCCAATTCCGCCGAACGCCGCTGCAAATCCTCTCTGTCGCGGCGGGCCGCGGTGACATCCGTTATGGTAATCGATACGCCACCATCGGGCATGGGATTGCGCCGCACATCCAGGGTGCGCCCTTCGCGTCCGATCATTTCATGCTGTGGCGGGTTGCAGTCCATGATGGCCTTGACCCGGCGGTCAATGAAATCCGGGCTATTTTCCTTCAAAACGCCGGTGTCGGCGAGATACCAGCAGAATTTTTTCAGCGACAGTCCGACCTCGGCAATATCGGCGGTGATGCCGAATAGATCAAAATAGCGTTGGTTCCAGGTCTGCATGCGGCCGTCGCCATCGAATACCAAGACCCCTTGGTCGATGCTTTCAAGGGACGTGGTCAACAGTTCGGATTTTTCATCCAAGGCCCAGCTTTGCCGTTTCTGGGTGGTAATATCGACAAAGGTCAGCAGACGGCCGCCCGCCTCGGTATCCCGTTCACATATTTGTAGACTGCGGCCGTCGGTCAGGCTGACCTCCCACTCGGCATTGGCGATCGCCAGGCGGTCGGCGACGTCCTGCAAAAAGGCTGGAATCCGGTCCGCCGCGTCAACAAAGATGCCGGCCTCGGCCAGGGTCCGGAAAAATTCCAGCCGGGAAATCTCTTTGTCGACTAGGGCATGCGCCACGGGCAAAAGTTGCAGCAGCTTGCTGTTTACCTGCCGCAAGCGATTATTGGTATCGAAGTAGGCGACGGCGATGGGCAAGGCCTGCACGATATCGCCGCCATGAACATCATTGCGGTCGGCCGTCGCCAAACCACTGCGCCGGGCACGCATCAGCAGCATAGCCAGACCAAGGACAATCGCCATGGCGCCGAATGCGGCCACGATCGCAAGGGTAGACCCCGATGCCAACATCAACCTCCTGTCCCTTGCCGGTGAGGGCCACTCCGAATTTTTGAATCAAAGGCCATGGTCCGCCTGTCAGTGCCCCGCCGACGGGTAAAAATCGGTCTTGTGTACCGATACATGGTTGATGTTAACGTTTGGTTAATGATAGCGCTGAGCGCTTGCCCCGGCGATTTAAAATGGGCCATGCTGCGGCATGGCCGCTGCGGGAAATCTTCAAAATTTATTGGCGGAAATCAGCCGTTGCCGAATTTGTGAGGCCGATTTGCCCCTTGGCCCCCGGCCGGTTCTGCGCGCCGCCGCCGGCGCCAGGCTATTAATCATCGGCCAGGCACCGGGTACCAAGGTTCATGCCAGCGGCATACCTTGGGACGACCCCAGTGGCGATCGCTTGCGGGACTGGCTGGATACCGACAAGGAAACATTCTACAACCGGAATAAAATTGCCATTATTCCCACGGGATTCTGCTATCCCGGCCGCCTGCCCAAGGGCGGGGACCGACCCCCGCGGCCCGAATGCGCGCCGGCCTGGCATCCCGCCTTGCTGGACCTGCTACCTGATATTGAATTGACCGTCCTGGCCGGCGCCTATGCCCAAAAACAATATCTAGGCCCGGCGCGGGGCGGAAACCTGACCGAGACCGTGCGCGCCTGGCGTGATCATGCCCCGGCGTTCATGCCCTTGCCGCACCCATCGTGGCGTACCGTGGGTTGGCAAAAACGCAATCCGTGGTTTGATCACGATGTTCTGCCCGAATTGCGCCGCCGGGTCCGGGAACTGCTTTGACCTTGGTGTTAATCCAGGCAGAAGCCGTGCCGGCGCAGGTAGGCGGCCAGGTCGTCACGCTCCCGCACCGAGACCTGGCGGGTTTTATCTTCCGACCAGCCATAGAAATCCGGGCTGCCATGTTCCGCCGTTTGGCGGTATTTCTCTGGCGGGATGGTATAGATGCCATTGCGCCGCTGATCATAGGCGTCAATTTTCGCGGTCAATTCGCTGTCGTCGTATTGATCTTCATGGACAATTAGTTCCGGTGGCAGCCGGGTCGAGGTAAAGCCGGCATGGATAGGGTAGCCTAGGCACATGCCGGCGAGGGGAAAAACATGTTCGGGCAGGGCCGTAATCTCGGCGATGGCGTCGATATGGTTGCGCACCACGGATATCGGGCAGCAGCCCAGGCCCGCCGCCTGGGAGGCGGTGACAAAATTCTGCAGAATCAGGGCCGTGTCAACGGCGGCGTTCAGGAAAGCGTCCAGATGATCGTTGGCAAAGGCATGGCCGCGCAGTTCGCACAATTTGCGAATGCGCCGGCTGTCGCCGCAGAACAGCAAAAACACGGGGCAGGTACCGATCCAGCCCATCTCGGGCATCAGATCGGCGATGGCCCGGCGCTTGGCGGGGTCCCGCACGCGGATGATGGCGGTCTGTTGCAGGTCCGATTTGGCGGGCGCCGACAGGGCACAGGCATACAGCAGGTTCAGGGTTTCTTCCGTCACCGCCTGCTCGGTAAACCGCCGGTGGGTGCGGTGGGACAGCATGGCGCTCAATGTTTCCGCCCCCGGCGCGTCTTCGGCGACCGGCCACGCCATGCCAAAACGTTGCGCCGCAAGTTCAGACAGTTTGCCCATTTTCTCAATACCTTTGTTAATAAGACCAATCCCTATCTTAAGGCATTCGCCGCCGGATTGTGTGTACTTGTCATGCTCGGGGGCTGCGGACCCCGGGTCCAGGACTTTCATCCCGGTCAGATGGCGCCGCGCATGGGGGAGGGCGCCTTCACGACCGAGGATGGCAAGGCACTGTCCCTCAAGGTCTGGCCCGCCACGGGCCGGCCAAGGGCGGTGCTGGTGGCCCTGCACGGCTTCAACATGTATCGCGCCTACTTCGATGACCCGGCCGCCTGGTGGGCCAAACAGGGCATCACCACCTATGCCTATGATCAAAGGGGTTTTGGCGGCGCGCCCCAGGCACGGATATGGGGCGGCGCGGCGGCAATGGCGGCGGACGCTAGGGCGGCCCTGAAACTGGTCGCGGGGCGTCATCCGGGCGTGCCGGTCTATCTGCTGGGCGTCAGCATGGGCGCGGCGGTGGCGGTGCTGGCCCTGTCTGAACGCGGCGATCTGAAGCCGGAACAATATTTGGACGGCGTCATCCTGGTGGCGCCGGGGCTGTGGGGCGGTCAATCCATGCATCCCCTGTTGCGCTTCAGTTTGTGGCTGTCGGCCCACGTGATGCCGTGGAACACCGCCACCGGCAGCGGCCTGAACCGCCGCCCGTCCGACAATATTGCCATGCTGCGGGCCCTGGGCAGGGACAAGCTGGTGATCCGCCGCACCCGTATAGACGCAGTCTATGGCGTCACCCAGCTCATGGGACGGGCCTATGACGCCGCCCCGGCGATGCGCCTGCCGGCCTTGGTGCTATATGGCGCGCGAGATGAAATCGTGCCCGCCGGCCCGGTTTATGACACTTTGAAGCGCCTGCCCGAAAGGCCGGAGTTTGCCCTTTACCCGGACGGCTGGCACATGCTGTTGCGGGATCTGCAGGGCAAAGCTGTCTGGCGGGATATCGCTGCCTGGATCCATAATCCCGCCGCCCCTCTGCCGTCGGGCCATGCGGCGGCAGCCACCGAATAACCAATCCCAAACCGGGGTAGTTGGCGATTGGGCAAAGGCGGCGTAAAATAGTCCGCAGCACAGAACGTGGGGAGATTACGGTTAGGTCATGGCAGATTTCATTGCGCAATTGCGGGACATCGTTGGCGACAAGGGTTTGGTGTTGAAGGAAGAATTATCCGGCCGCTCGGCGGGCTACCGCCATCCCGACAAGACCCTGTGTGCCAAGGTTCTGGTCCGCCCCACCTGCACCGAAGAAGTATCGGCGGTGCTGAAACTTTGCAACGACAATGGCCAGGCGGTGGTTAGCCACGGTGGTTTGACCGGGTTGGTGGACGGCAACATTGTCGGCGAAGATGAAGTGATCCTCAGCCTGGAGCGGATGCGCGAAATCGAAGAGATTGATCCCGACTCGTCCACCATGACCGTGCAAACCGGCGTCACTCTGCAAACCGTGCAGGAAGCGGCCGACGAGGCGGGCTTTTTCTTCCCCCTGGATCTGGGCGGGCGCGGCTCCGCCACCTTGGGGGGCAATATCTCCACCAATGCAGGGGGCAACCGGGTGGTGCGCTATGGCATGGCGCGGGACATGGTGCTGGGGATGGAGGCGGTGCAGGCGGACGGCACGGTGCTAAGCGCCCTGGGCAAGATCATCAAGGATAATGCCGGCTATAATCTGAAGCATATGTTCATCGGCAGCGAAGGCACCCTGGGCGTTGTCACCCGCCTGGTGCTGCGCCTGCGGCCGAAACCGGCCAGCCAGCAAACCGCTTTTCTGGCGGTGGACGAATTCGCCAACCTGCCGAAGCTGCTGAATTTCTGCAATAGCCGTTCGGGCGGTGGTCTCTCGGCCTTTGAGGTTATGTGGCAAAACTACTTTCAACTCGTCACCTCGCGGCCCGGCGCGGCCCAACCGCTGTCGGACGAATATCCCTACTATGTACTGATGGAGGTCATGGGCGGTGACCCGGACGGCGATGGCGAGCGCTTTGAAAATATGCTGGCCGAGGCGCTGGAAGAGGGCCTGATGGTGGACGCCGTGATCGCCAAGTCCGAGGGGGAGCGCCTCGCCATGTGGGCCCTGCGCGATGACGTGGAAAGTCTGCGCACCTGGGGCCCGACCATCGGCTTCGACGTCGGCCTGCCCATCGCCGCCATGCCTGATTATCTGGACGAGATCGACCAGCCCATCGTGGCGCAATGGCCCGAACGCAAGCGCGCCGTATTCGGTCACCTGGGCGATGGTAATCTACACATCGTCTATGCGGTCGGTGAAAACGGCGACAACGCCAAAAAAGTCATCAACGACGCGGTCTATCATCCCCTGGCCAGCCGCGGCGGTTCCGTCTCGGCCGAGCACGGCATTGGGCTGCAAAAGAAAGACTATCTCGAGATCTCCCGCAGCCCGGCGGAAATTGCCTTGATGAAGCAGTTGAAGGCCATGATGGATCCCAACAATATCCTCAATCCTGGCAAAATCTTTTCGTGAGCACCCAGGTCAGCAGGTATTCCCTAGTCAATCTCGTCCGCCATGGACTAACGGGCCATGGCGGCTGGAAACCGGCCTGGC
>JAPYUH010000503.1 GCA_029936195.1 Alphaproteobacteria bacterium | reverse complement strand
GCAAAAGCAGTGGGCAATAACAAGACGGGCAATCGGCTGGCGTTGGCGCGCTGGATCACGCAACCGGATCATCCGCTTACCGCGCGGGTGTGGGTGAACCGCGTTTGGAAACATCATTTCGGCCGCGGCATTGTCGCGAGCCTCGATAACTTTGGCAAACTCGGCAGTGCGCCCACGCATCCCGAGTTGCTCGACTGGCTGGCCATCGAGTTGGTCGAAAACAAATGGAGCACCAAGCATCTCCACCGCCTCATCTGCACCAGCACCGCGTATCGGCAATCTTCACTCAATACCAAAACTGCTGCGACGAAGGACCCCGACAACGTCTGGCTATCGCGCATGCGCATGCGGCGTCTGGACGCGGAGGAATTGCACGACGGGTTGCTTGCTATCAGCGGTCGCTTAAACGCCCGTTTGGGGGGCAAACCTGATGATGTGCAGGTTCGTGAAAGGGGTTATGTCACGGGTAAGCCGGGAGAAGGGAGATGGCGACGCAGTGTTTACATTCGCCAACGCCGCATACACATGATGACACTGTTGGAGACGTTCGACCTGCCGGCGATGAACCCCAATTGTGTCACGCGTATCAACTCCACCGTGGTGCAGCAGCCGCTGTTTTTATTGCATGACAAAGTGATTTACGACCTGTCGCGCAAGCTGGCTTCGGAGATTCAAAAGGAAGCCAAAGGCATCGATCCGGCCATTAGGTTGGCGTATCGCAAGATCGTCAATCGGCCGCCATCAGAGAAAGAGTTGGCGGGTATGACTGAATCGATGCAGGAACTGGAGCGTCAATTTGTGGCGGCAAAGGAAACCGGCCAACGCAACAAGGCGCTGGCGGCGGTGTGCCACGCGTTGTTTAATTCTGCCGCGTTTTTATACGTTGACTAATGATGAACACGATCGGAATCAATCGCCGGACGTTTTTTGATCGTGTGGGCGACGGCCTTTACGGCACTGCGCTGGCCTCGCTGTTGATGCGTGATCTGTACGGAACGGAGTCGCATCACAAGGCGGCTCTACCTACGGACACCAAATCACGCCAGCCACACTTTGCGCCCAAGGCCAAGGCGGTCATTCAGTTTTGCATGCAGGGCGGGCCGTCGCAAGTGGACTTGTTCGACCCCAAACCGGCGCTGGATAAATTTCACGGCAAGGACGCGCCGGAGGAATTTA
>JAPYUH010000266.1 GCA_029936195.1 Alphaproteobacteria bacterium | reverse complement strand
CGGCGATCTCGGCGGCACCGGTAGACGTTTGGCCGCCACGCGCCGGCGCGCGACGCCGGCGGACTTCCACCTTGACGGTCTTGCGGCCGCCGCTCATGCCGCCGCGCGATGGCACGCCGCCCTCGTCCGGTTTGCGCAGGCTAAGGGGCTCGCCGCCACCAAGGCTCAGGGTTTTTTTCTTACCCGTATCACTCACGTCGTCTTGTCCCATCTCATTCCTGGCGGTTGCCAACCGCGGCAATCAATAAAAGCTTCAAACAATCCCGTCTTCACACAGGCTTGTTCTCACACAATGACATCGTCACACAACAAATCGCCTCCGCCGAAACTAGACCGGCGGAACCGTTTCGTTGCGGAATTCCTTCAACCGGCGGCATTCGATTATAAAGCGATCCGCCAGTCCACTTGCCCGCAAGGCAGCATGTACCACATTTTCACCACCCAATGCCAAACTCAATTCTTCAATTGTGAATTGATCGATAATCCGGCGCCCGGATCCAATGTTCCCGCCGCCCACAACCGCATCACCGGAACGGCCACTCAACAACTTCTGCCGCCCCTTCAACGAGCCATCCCGCGCCGCTACCACCGTCGCCTTGCCATCGGACAGCAACATCGCGCGGACCTTTTCATACCCCAGCGTCAACTGACCGGCCCGCTTTGCCAGGCCCAGCAGGGCCAAACAACGCCGGGCCAAGGCCGCGTCCACCTGATCGGGCAGATCCTCGGCCACCGAAACGACTTTTTTGGCCGCGCGGGCGAACAAGCGCTTTTTGACCGCCAGTTCGAGCAAATCCCGCCGTCCACCGACCCAAATCCCCCGGCCGGGTAGTTCACCCGCCAGATCCGGAAAAATCACGCTGTCGGGGCCCACCACGAAACGCACCAGGCTATCCGTCGAAACCGTATCGCCGGTGGCAATACAACGGCGAACGGGTCCGCGGACCGGAATTTGGCCCTGGTTTTGGCCCTGGTCCTGGCCTTCGGCCGGATCAGTCATGGCGGCGGTGGCTTTCATCTGCGTCGTCTCTAACCTTCGTCCCCGGCTTCCGCGTCCGTATCGGTTTCGGCTTCATCAGAGGCTTCCGCGGGCTGATCGTCGTCTTCGAACCAGTGCGCCCGCGCGGTCATGATCATGGCGGCTGCGGTTTCTTCGTCCAGTTCAAATTCCCGCAACAGGCCATCGCCTGGGTCAACCAGTTCGTCCGTCGCCAGTTCGGCGAAATCGTCCAGCTCCTTGATGCCTTGCTCGCCCAGCACCACCAGCATGCCCGGCGTCAGGCCCTCCAGCGCGGCCAGTTCCTCTGTCACACCCAATTCGGTCCGTTTTTGATCGAACTCCGCGTCGCGGGCATCAAGATAATCATTGGCGCGCTGCTGCAAGGCCGCCGCCAGATCACTATCGAAACCCTCCAAGGTGGCCAATTCGTCCTCATCCACGAAGGCCACCTCTTCGACCGTGCGGAAGCCTTCGGTGGCCAGCAACTGCGCCATCATTTCATCGATCACCAGGGCTTCCATGAACAGTTCGCTGCGCTTCCGCAACTCCTCCTGGCGCCGTTCGGATTCCTCGGCCTCGGTCAGAATATCGATTTCCCAGCCGGTCAATTGCGATGCCAGACGCACGTTCTGGCCGCGCCGGCCGATGGCCAGGCTCAACATATCCTCGGGCACCACAACTTCGAATTTTTGGGCTTCCTCGTCCATCACCACCTTGACCACTTCCGCGGGCGCCATGCCCTTGACCAAAAACGCGGCCGGATCGGGGATCCATTGAATGATGTCAATTTTCTCGCCCTGCAACTCGTTCACCACCGCCTGCACCCGGCTACCCCGCATGCCGACACAGGCCCCGACCGGGTCAATGCTGCTGTCGTTGGAAACCACGGCGATCTTGGCCCGGCTGCCGGGATCCCGGGCAACGGCCTTGATCTCGATAATACCGTCATAGATTTCCGGCACTTCCTGGGTGAACAGTTTGGCCATGAACTGGGGATGGGTGCGGGAGAGAAATATCTGCGGCCCGCGCTGTTCCGAACGCACATCATAAATATAGGCCCGGATGCGGTCGCCCTGGCGCAGGCTTTCCCGCGGCAGGGCCTCGTCCCTGCGCACAATCGCCTCGGCCCGGCCAAGATCGACCAGCACGTTGCCGTATTCCACCCGCTTGACGGTGCCGTTGACGACTTCGCCGATGCGGTCCTTGTATTCCTCGTACTGCCGCTCTCGCTCCGCCTCGCGGACCTTCTGGACAATGACCTGTTTGGCGGTCTGGGTCGCGATGCGGCCGAAATCGATGGGCGGCAGAACTTCGGAAATCAGATCGCCAATACGGGCATCGGGATTGCGGCCCAGCGCCTCGGACAGACGAATTTCCGTGGCCGGGTTCTCCACTTCTTCAACCACGCCCAAAAGCCGGAACAGGCCGATATTGCCACTCTTGCGGTCAATCTCGGCGCGGATTTCATTCTCCATGCCATATTTCGAGCGGGCGGCCTTTTGGATCGCCTCTTCCATCGCCTCGACGACGATTTCCGCATCGATCGACTTTTCCCGCGCCACCGCGTCAGCGATCTGCAAAAGTTCCAGACGATTGGCGCCTACGACTGTTTGTGCATCGGCCATTAGTTTTTTCTCTTCTTCAATGTGTCTCGGATCAAATCATCGGTCAGCACCAGCTTGGCGCGGAGGATGCTCTCAAAAGGAACGGCGAACTCTTTTACGCTGTTGTCGCTATCGGTGACCGAGATGGCGACGCTGTCCTCGTCAAGGCCCAGCAGGCGGCCGACAAATTTGCGCCGGCCCTCGACGGGTTCACTCGACTCTATACGGGTTTGATAACCGGCAAAGCGGGCAAAATCCTCTGGCCGGACCAGGGGCCGGTCGACGCCGGGCGAGCTGACTTCCAGGGCATAGGCCGTTTCGATAGGGTCTTCCACATCCAGAATGGCCGAGACGGCGCGGCTCAGATCGGCGCAGTGATCCACATTCATTTCACTCCCGTCCATGGGTTCGGCCATGACCTGCAAGGTTGGCATGGCGGCCTCCCCCAACAGGGCCAAACGCACCAGGCGAAAGCCCATGGCTTCAACGGACGGACCGATTAAGCGTTCTACCTCGCCCAATTGTCCGCCAATTTGACTGTCTGTCTGGCTATCTGCTGCCGGCACCAAGAAACCCCTGAATTATATTTGTATCAAGCCGAAACACGCCCAAGAAACGCAAAAGGCGGGCCGCTGGCCCACCTTTGTTACTGCCCCGCTGGTCGCCAGGCTATTTGTTAAGGGCCTATATATGGTCCCGGTCACTGAAACGCAAGCATTTAGAGCGTGCCGCGGCTAACCTGAGCCATTTGATGGCGCTTCCGCCGTTGAAATGTCAAGAAAGCCGGCGGTCGGCCGGCTTCAATCCCCTTACCTTCATAGCGGGTCGGCGGCCAGTCATCGGGACGCCGGCGCCAATCGCCGGGCCGGCGCGCCAGCCATTCAAATTCCTGGCTGCCGGTCATGTGATCCAGCATCCAGCGGCAATAATCCATATGATCCGTGGCCATGCGCCAATGCGCGCCGTCGGTCAATACCCTGGCCATGGCCTGGATATTTTCCTGGCCGATAAACCGGCGGCGATTGTGCCGGCGCTTCGGCCAAGGATCCGGAAACAGCAGAAACGCCCGCTCAATACTGGCCAAAGCCAACCGGTCCAGCAGCAGCCCTGCATCATCCACGACGATGCGGATATTGCTCAGCCCCAGTTCTTCCACATCCACCAACAGCCGTGCAACGCCATTGATAAACGGCTCGCAACCTAGGAAACCGATGTCGGGATGCGCCTTTGCCATGGCCGCCAGATGTTCCCCGGCGCCGAAGCCAACTTCCAACCACACAGCGCGCACGTCGGGGCCGAACAAACCCGCGGGGTCCAGCGCGCCAACGCCCAGATCGTCCGGGCTGATTTGCAATTGCGGCAACAGCCGCGTCAACACATCACGCCGCCCCCTGCGCAGGGCCTTGCCGCGCCGGCGCCCGTATAGAGTGCGGGTTGGGTTGTCAGCCAAGAAGCGGCTTCAATTCCCCAGCCAGGTCCAGGCGTTCCCAACTGAAATGGCCGTCCTCCGTCGGCGCCCGGCCGAAATGGCCATAGGCCGCCGTGGGGGCATAAATCGCCCGGTTCAGGGACAGCATGTTACGGATGCCCCGTGGGCTCAAATCGACGTTCTTGGACAAAAATGATACCAGCGCATCCTCGTCACAACGACCCGTGCCGTAGGTATCCACGTAGATGGACAATGGCTTGGCCACGCCGATGGCATAGGAGAGCTGGATGCAGCAACGATCCGCCAGGCCGGCGCCGACGATATTTTTCGCCAGATAGCGGGAGGCATAGGCGGCCGAGCGGTCAACCTTGGTGGGATCCTTGCCCGAGAAGGCACCGCCGCCATGGGGGGCGGCGCCGCCATAGGTATCAACGATAATCTTCCGCCCCGTCAGGCCGGCATCGCCGTCCGGTCCGCCGATGACGAAGCGGCCGGTCGGGTTGACGTAAAATTCATCGTCCGGGCACATCCAACCCTCGGGCAGGACGTCCAAGACATATTTACGCACCAGTTCGCGCACTTCCTCGCGCCCGGCGTCCTCGGCATGCTGGGTCGACACCACCACCGAGGTGGCGCCAACGGGCCTGCCGTTTTCGTAGCGCAAGGTGACCTGGCTTTTCGAATCGGGACCGAACTGCGGCGTCTTGCCCGCCCGGCGGTCGTCGGCCATGTTTCGCAGGATAGCATGGGAATAATGGATCGGCGCGGGCATCAGCGCATCGGTCTCGGTGCAGGCGTAGCCGAACATGATGCCCTGGTCGCCGGCGCCAATGTCCTTGTTGCCCGAGGCATCGACACCTTGAGCGATATCCACCGATTGGGGGTGCAGATGCACCTGCACTTCGGCATGTTTCCAGTGAAAGCCATCCTGCTCGTAACCGATATGGCGCACCGTGTCGCGGGCGGCCTGTTCCATGGCCGCCTTGTCGTTGGCAACTTCCGATGGGCCGCGCACTTCACCGGCCAGGACGATCAGATTTGTCGTGGTCAGAGTTTCGCAGGCAACCCGGGCATCGTCGGGATCAGCGGCAAGGAACATATCAACGATGGCATCGGAGATCTGATCACAGACCTTGTCGGGATGCCCTTCCGATACGGATTCAGATGTAAAGAGATAGTTGCCGCTTGCCACAAGGCGCCTCCAGCCAGTTTGGGAAATTCATCGATACCGGCACGGATGGCGCCGACAGCCGCGTTGTTGCAGGCTTTTGGCACCCGGTCAAGTATAGGGGTCGAGCATGAGGATCCCATATGGGGGTCCGGTATGGGAAAGAACCCTGCGTCAGGGTTCAGCGGAA
>JAPYUH010000502.1 GCA_029936195.1 Alphaproteobacteria bacterium | reverse complement strand
TCTTTCTTCTTCTCACCGTCTCACTGTCTCGTATGTTTCCGAAGACGCCTTTATTGGAGATACTGAGCGCTGTCAGGCGGGCGGGAGACTGATCACGTCTTGGTCCTGGAAGACCGTCACAGAGCTCTGGCTCCCCGCCCGCCACTACCGTTCAACCCGAACAGTCGCGAGGGCATTTTAAGCCCGTATACGAGAGAGGGTCCAGAATGAATACGAGCATCACCATGAAAGATATTGCCGATGTCTATGTGGGCATCGATGTTTCCAAGAGCCATTTGGATGTGGGATTGTATCCCGGCGATGGGGTGCGCCGTTTCCGCAATGATGGTGCCGGCGTCGGCGAGATGCCGGACTGGCTTTCCGCGTTTCCGGTTGCCCTGGTGGTGATGGAGGCGACGGGCCGTCTGCATGAGCTGGCTTGGCGCATGGCGGATGCGGAAGGCCTGTCGGCGGCGGTGGCCCGGGTGCGCCACTTCGCCCGCGCCAGGGGCACTCTGGCCAAGACAGACAAGATCGATGCCCTGGTGATCGCGGTCTATGGCGCCATGATCAAGCCCGTGCCGAAGCAACGGCCCGATGCGGCCACGGAACGCCTGTCCGAACTGGTCGCGCGCCGCCGCCAACTGGTCAACACCAAGGTTGCCGAGGAAAACCGTTTCAAAAGTCTGACGATGGAACCGGATCCGACTATCCGGGAAAGTTACAACATCCTCCGCATTACCATCGTCACCGCCATCACCGCCATCGGGCGTGCGATCGATGACCTCATCACGGCGGACGAAACCATGAAACATCGTGATGAGCTTTTGCAATTGATGCCCGGCATCAGAGCCACCGTCAGCCAGACATTACTGGCTGAGCTCCCCGAGCTTGGGCAATTGACCCGGCGCCAAATCGCAGCCCTTACCGGCCTCGCGCCGGTGGCCACGGACTCCGGCGCCTTCCGCGGGCGAAGGCATATCATCGGCAGGCGCAACCAAATTAGGAACGCCCTCTACATGGCAACTCTGTCCGCCAAACAGTGGAACCCGCAAATCAAGACCCTCCACAATCACCTCAAGCAACAAGGAAAGCTGCCAAAGGTCGTTATAATCGCCGCTATGAGAAAAATAATCGTCACCCTAAATGCTATGATCAGAGACGATAAAAGGTGGCAAAGTGCTTGAACTTCATCACAGTA
>JAPYUH010000265.1 GCA_029936195.1 Alphaproteobacteria bacterium | reverse complement strand
CGCCGGCAAAGTCGATGCCCGGCGCCATGGGCAGGGACCGCATGATCTTGTTGATATTGCCCTGAACGGCCATGCCGTCCTTGTAGTTGATGGTGGAAAATTTGACCCCGACGGTAACCTCGTTCGCGGCCAGATCACTATCCGCCACATCGCTCAATTCAATGTTTGCCTTGCCGTCAACGTCGGTGGCCCACCAAGCCTTGAAAGTGCCGCTCATCGCCGCTTCCCATCATTGTAGGTGTTGAAATTTCGCGTCAATTTTTTGGGGATCATAGCGTCTGATTTCAGTCCGGCAAGCATTCACCGAATTTCAATGGCCGCCCCACCGCCCCGTTGGCCAGTTCACCATCCCGCATGACGATTTGCCCCCGGATAATCGTTGCCATGGGCCAGCCCGTGACCTCTCGGTCATGAAACGGTGTCCAGCCCGACTTGTTGGCCATGTCGCTGTCCAATATGCGCCGTTTAGCGGCCAGATCCACCAGGGTGAAATCGCCGTCGTTGCCCACGGCGATGCGGCCCTTGCCGGCGATGGCGAACAGCCGCGCCGGGCCGGCGCAGAGCAGATCCATCAGGCGCAACAGGCTCAAGCGGCCGGCAGCCACGTGATCCAGCATGATGGGCAATATGGTTTGCACGCCGGGCATGCCCGAGGGAGAGGCCGGATAAGTCGCCGCCTTTTCCTCCAACGTGTGCGGCGAATGGTCGGAGCCGAGCACATCCACCACGCCCTGGTCCAGGCCCCACCACAAACCCTGGCGGTGCCCGTCGTCCCTGATCGGCGGGTTCATTTGCGCCTTGGTGCCTAGATTTTCATAGCATTCCGGTGCGGCTAGGGTCAGATGCTGAGGCGTCGCCTCGACCGAGGCGATATCCTTGTGGGCGGCCAGATAACGCATTTCATCGGCCGTGCTGATATGCAACACATGCACCCGCGCACCGGTTTCGCGCGCAAGGGCGATCAACCGTTTGGTGGCCCGCAAGGCGCTTTCGGGGTCGCGCCAGACGGGATGGGCGGTGGGATTGGCGGCCTCCTGGGCGATGTACTGTCTGTCGTTCAGGCGGTAATTATCCTCGGCGTGCACGGCACAGCGGCGATTAATGGTGGTCAGGATGCGCCGCAGGGTCGCATCGTCCTCGGTCAACAAATTGCCGGTGGAGGCACCCATGAATATTTTCACGCCGCAGCAGCCGGGCAGCTTCTCCAAATCCGCCAATTGCTCCGCATTCTCGCCGGTGCCGCCCATATAAAAGGCATGTTCGCACCACATGCGGTCCTTGGCACGGGCCAGTTTGTCGGCCAAGGCCTCCGCATCGGTGGTCAAGGGCGCTGTATTGGGCATTTCGAATACGGCCGTGACACCGCCCAGCACGGCTCCGCGGGAGCCGGCCTCCAGATCCTCCTTGTGCTCGTTGCCCGGTTCGCGGAAATGCACTTGGGTGTCGATGATGCCGGGCAGTACATGTAAACCGGTGGCATCGACCATTTCGCCGGCCGAAGCCGTACGCAAATCACCGATGGCGACAATGCGCCCGTCCCGCACCCCCACATCTCCCAGGTCGATGCCGTTATGGGTCACCAGGGTGCCGCCGCGCAGTAACAGATCGAAGGTCTCGGTCATTGTGGTCTCCTATACGGCCGTGGCCAAGGTTTCGAAAACATCGCCCTGGGGCGGAGCACCCAGAATATGCCGGCGGTGCCACAAGGCATAGAACAACAAGGTCCAGGCGGCAAAGCCCTGGCGCTTGCCCCCCTTTTGATACAGCGCCGCCACCTGATCGGGCCGGGCAATGGCCTCGATACCGGGTTGGGCGGCCACCAAGGGGCCCAATTCAGCGCCCCGGTTCCTGATCCATTCGGCGACGGGAACGGTAAAACCCTGTTTGCGCCCAAAGGGTTTGGCCACCGGGTTGGCGTTGGCCAGCCAGCGCCGCAGCAAATATTTGCCCCGGCCGTCCTTCAACTTTAATTCATCGGGTAGGCGAAAGGCGAAATCAGCCACCTCTCTGTCCAGAAACGGCGTCCGCCCCTCGACCCCATGGGCCATCAGACAACGGTCCAGCTTGATCAGCAGATCGTTGGGCAACCAGGCGGCGCAGTCGATAGCCTGGGCCAGTTGCACGCGGCTCAGTTCACCAGCGCCCAGGGTGCTCTCCGCCCCGCGAATGCCATCCCGCCAGGTATCCGAAGGCTGACGCAGCACGCCCAAACGGTCAAACCGGCCCGTGCGCCGCATGGTCCGGGGCCCGCCGACCCACCAGGGCCGCTGGGCATCGCGATAGCGGCCATAGCCGGCGAACAATTCGTCCCCGCCCTCGCCCGACAGCACGACTTTCAATCCGGCCTCTTTTGCCCGCGCGGCCAACTTGTAGGTCGGCAGCACGGCATAGTCGGCGGCGGGGTCATCCAACCGGGCGGCGACCTCGGGCAACAGGGTCCAAAAATCGCCTTCGTCGAAATTGATCTCGTGATGCTCGGCGCCCAGATGCCGGGCCACCGCTTGCGCCTGGGCCCGCTCGTCATGGGCCTTGGTGCCGGAGAACCCGGCGGTAAAGGCCTGCACGGGCTGCTCGTTCAACCGCGCCATGAGGGTCAACAGGGCCGAGCTGTCGATCCCGCCCGAGAGGAACATGCCATAGGGAACATCTGATCGCTGGTGCACCTCGACGCTGTTCAGCAATGCCCGCTCCAGTTCGGCCAAGGCCGCTGCTTCGTCCATGGCCCGGGGCGGGTGCAGGGTCAGGGCGTCCCGGCGGCGGCGGTCGACAATGCGGCCTTGGGCGATGACCAATGTCTCGCCCGGCAAAACCCTGTAAATGCCGTCGAATATACAACCCCGGCCGGTGGTAAACTGCATCTGCAACAATTCGTTCAGGGGCCTGTCGTTCAGTTTGCCGGCCCGCAACCCGGCACTGATCAGGGCCGATGGTTCGGAGGCGAAGGCGAAACCGAAATCGCCTTCGACGTAGTAGACCGGTTTGATGCCAAAGGGATCACGGGCCAGGATCAATTGCCCCGCGGTCGGATCGTGGATGGCAATGGCATACATGCCACGCAATTGTTCGGCGAAATCGATGCCGTGGCGGCGGTAAAGATGCAAGGCCGGCTCGCAATCGGACCGGGTTTGCCAGGCCACCGCATCTCCTTCTTCGTCCAGGGCCTGGCGCAGTTCCACATAATTATAGATCTCGGCATTGGCGATCAGCGTGGCCCCGTCGGGAGCCTGGATCGGTTGGTCGCCGGTTTCCAAGTCGATAATGGCCAAACGGGCATGGGCCAGGCCAATGCCCTCGCCCAAGTATTGCCCCATGCCATCGGGGCCGCGATGTTGCAAGGCGCTCTGCAGGGCGGTGAGGACGTCTGCGTCCGGGGCGCTTCCGTCCGCCGTCATGATGCCCGCGATGCCGCACATCAGCCGGCCACCTGGTTGAAGAATTCCAAATATTTGCCCACCACCACGCTCTCGCCGTAATCCGCCAAATAGTCGTGATAGGCGTTTGTGACCATGGCGCCGGTGGCTTCGGGACCGGACAGCACCCGGTTGATGGCGGCGGCCAGGGCGCCTGGATCATCCATTGGCACCAACAGGCCGTTTTCGCCATCGCGGATCAATTCCCGCGGACCATCGGCGGCGGCGGCGACAATGGGCCGCTGGCGGGCCCAGGCCTCCAGCACCACATTGCCCAGGGGTTCGATGCGGGAGGGGCAGACCACCAGATCGGCGGCGGCATACAGGGCGGCCGGGTTGTCCCGCCAGCCCAGGAAACGAATGCGCGGCGCGACACCGAAATGCACGGCTTGTTTGCGCAAATCAGCTTCCAACGGCCCCGCGCCCGCCAGCCACAAATAAACATCAGGCAGCCGGCGCATCGCCTCGATCAGTACATCGAAGGCCTTGTTCTGATGCAACCGGCCCAGGGCCAGGATCACGGCACCGTCATCGGGCGTCGACAGGGTGCGCCGGGACACCGGACTGGACAAATCATCGGCGACAAAATTAGGCAGATAATGGGCCCGCTCCGCCGGCCAGCCCTGTTCGATCAGATAGTTTCGGATGCCCTTGGTGTTGCCGATCAGATGCGCGCAGGTACGGTAATATTTCAGATCGTAATAGCCGCCCAGGCGGCCGCAATGGACAAACCGCCCGCGTGGATTTGGGCAAAAGCCGGCCGCCCGGTTCATCCAGCTCAACACCACATCGGGCTTGAAATTGGCGATTTCCCGCCGCAGGCCAAGGCGGGTGGAGATATCCAGCTTACCGCCAAAGGCCAGGGGTCGGGCCGCGACACCACCTTCGGACATTTGCTTTTCCCGCCCGGGGTCTCCGCGCATGACCACCCGTTGGTCCAACCCCGCCCGGTGCAGCGCCAGCACAAGGCGGGTAAAGAACGCTTCCGCCCCACCATGTTTGGCCCCCGCCATGCATTGCATCACCCGCATTGTCTACTCGCTCTCCAGCCGGGCTTTCAGATGCGAGAGGATGGGATACAGCCCCGCCATCAACGCGATCAAAAACCCATATGCCCCTTCGCGATAGCCCTTGCGGGAGAGATAGCATTTGCCGAAGCGTGAAAACATGCGCCGAATATTGCCGCCCAAACCACCAATGTCCCCCGACGCGCGCAGGTCCGCCGCCCGGGCCGTGGTGTAGCGGTCCAGACGCTGCAACATATCCGAGATATTTTTGTCGACATTATGGCGGATCGGCGTCTTGAGCCAACGGCGCGGCCCGTTCAGGGTGAGCGATGGATGGATACGTTGTTCGCCCCACCGCTTTGCCCCCCTTGCCGACAGACGTGGGGCCGCAGACACGCCCCAACTGCCGCCCCAGCCGTACCGCACCAGACGGCCGCCAATGTAATTGTCGAACGGCAGTAGGAAATAGCCGCTCTCCAGGCCCTGGATGGCGGCCTTGATTTCCGCCCCCAGGGCCTCGCTGGCCCGCTCGTCCGCATCCACTTCCAGGACCCAGCCCCCCCGGCAGGCATCCAGTCCGGCGTTGCGGCGATGCCCCTCGATCTCCCAGGCGCCTTCCACCAGATGGGCGCCAAAGCCCTCCGCAATGGCCTTGCTGCCGTCGGTGCATTTGTCCAAAACCACCACCAGCTCATCGGCAAAACCCAGCGCCTCCAGGCAGTCGGCCAACTGTGCCGCCTCATTGTGGGCGACCACCAGCACCGAGAGCACGGGCCCACGATCGGAACGGCTCATCCGCGCCCCCCGGAAAGCAATTCACGGGCCGCTGCTTCGACCTTTTCAACCGGCAACGTATTCATCCAGCTATCCTGTTTGCGGTAATCGTAGGCCGGATCGTTGCGGATGTCCGCAAAGCTGCGGTCCGTGCGCACGGCGGCGGCCCGACCGCCCCAGGGGCCGTACAATTCCTCGCGGCTGGGTCCAAACAGGCCCAGGGTCGGGATCGGCGCGGCGGCG
>JAPYUH010000501.1 GCA_029936195.1 Alphaproteobacteria bacterium | reverse complement strand
ATCCTCCCTTATGAAAACCCCTCAATATGTCCCAGGGGCGTTGACGTCAGACAGTCCCGGAAGAAGACTGTGAAGCCCCGACCCAGGCGCTGCAGGATCAAGCGCAACAGACCGCCATAGCTGGCATGAGGCCGGACGTCGCCGTGGGCCTCCTGCCATAGCATCCATAGGTGCCAGGTGTGTGCGTCATGCCCGGTTAGGGCCTTCAGGGTTTCCAGGATAGGTTTGTCGCTGCGGCGATTGTACCGCAGGCTGAGGATCAGGCCGGCCACCACGTCCCGTTGGCCCCGCTTGGCCATGAACGCCAGGGCGGCCTTGGCCTGTTCGCCATCGCCAAACATGACGTCGTGAGCCGCCTGGGTCACCAGGTCTGTGTCCAGGGCGTGGGCGGCATGGGCCGCTGCGGCCCCGGGGGGATTGGCGAAAAACAATAAAAACAGCAGTAACGGGAGCAGACGATTGTTCAAGGCGGTCTCCCCATGCCTTATCACCGTCACTTGGTGCTATTGGCAGTGCACCACCGCCAGAATCATGTTCACGCTGTTGCCGTCATCGGACAGTGGCAGCAGCAGTTGCTGCATGCGCATTAATCTATCACGGCTTTGTCAAAATTCCATGCTGACGTATTGCGGCCGGCCGCAGGCGACGGCCTTGCGGTATACATCGGCGATTTCGTCCGCTAGGGCGCCATAGTCGATTTCCGACAGCCGGCAACCGGTCAGTTCGCAACCGAAATGGCCTACAACTTCCGTTCCCACCAGCCGAAAACGAATTTCCGGCGCCTTGGCCGATGCATCGACACCCGATACGTCCGCCAGCATCAGCTTGGGCAACAGGCGGGGAATATCGGCGGGGTCCAGGTCCTTGCGGGCGGGCATGCTGCGTTGGCCGCGAAGTTGCTGCCAATAGTCCAAGGTCTGTTGCAAGGCTGCATTGGTGCCTTGCTCCAATTCAATCGCCGATTCCATCACCGCGCCCATTACCATGTCTCCTCCAGCGTGCAACCGTGCCGCCGCCGTGGCGGTCGTTCAGGAAAGGCCGATATTATGGTTTATCAAAAATTAACGATGTGACTGCCGCCACAATTGTTATAAATTTATCTTACACTAAATAAAAGTTGTGGCGCCAGAGGCTCGTCGTCCAAACCCATATCCTTGGCATTATTATTTTATCAAATTCATAACTAG
>JAPYUH010000264.1 GCA_029936195.1 Alphaproteobacteria bacterium | reverse complement strand
GATTTGCAGACGAACAAATTCATTTCGGGGAAATAAACTGCGACTAGTGTCCGGGTGGCTCGGTCCAATCTTGAATTGCGCTATGGCCGCCGCCGAAGCAGTTGGATGGAGCGCATGGTCATGGCGGTCTCGCCGTTTTGATCAATGAGCCGCCAGTCCATGCCGATCACCCCGCGATCGGGCTTGGAGGCGGACAATCGGCAATCGGTGATGGTCACCTCCACATGGATGGTATCCCCTGGCCGGACGGGACGAATCCAGCGCAACTCATCAATGCCGGGGGAGCCGAGAGAGGCATCCGCCGCCCACGGGTTGGCCAGCAAAAACAACCGGAAGGAATACGTGCCCAGCATCCAGCCCGAGGCGATCAAGCCGCCGTACATATGCTCTTCCGCCGCCACCTTATCCATGTGAAAGGGTTGCGGGTCGAACTGGAAGGCCCAATTGATGATTTCGGCCTCGGTCAACGTCTTGCCAGGCGAGACGATCGTGTCGCCAACATTGATATCCTCGAACCATTTGTCACTCATCGCGAACTCCCAATCCAACCAAGCTTGCCCCTGCAATAGCGGAACCGCGACCTGGGAGCTATCCGAAACTGAACGCAAATTCGTTAGGCTGTGCTAAATTGGCCCGCCCACGTTCGAGCGCCCCTCAGGAGTTTTTCATGCATCCCGGAATTCATGCCGCCGCCAATCCCGACAAGGCGGCCTATATCATGGCCAACAGCGGCCAGGTGGTCACCTATGGAGTGCTGAACGAGGGGTCGAACCAGGGTGCGCATTTATTCCGCGGCCTTGGTCTGGCGATGGGTGACAATGTGGCCATCTTCATGGAAAACAATGCCGCTTATCTACAGCTTTGTTGGGCGGCGCACAGGGCCGGACTGTACTACACCTGCATATCATCATACCTGACCGCCGAGGAGGTGGCCTTCATCGTCGGCGATTGCCAGGCCAAGGTCTTCATCACCTCGTGGGCCAAGGCCGACGTGGCGGCGGAAATGGCGGGCCTGATGCCCGGCGTGGAAACCCGGCTGATGGTCGGCGGCGCCATTACCGGCTACCGCGGCTACGAAGACGAAATCGCACCTCTGCCGAAAATCGCCATCGCCGATGAATTCGAAGGCATGGACATGCTGTATTCGTCCGGCACCACCGGTCGGCCGAAGGGCATCAAGCTTGAGATTACCGGCGAACCATTGGGTACCCCGCGCAGCGACGCGGACATCATGGGCAAAGTTTTTGGCATCGACGAAAACGCCATCTATCTGTCGCCGGCGCCCCTGTATCATTCCGCGCCCTTGCGCTTCAACATGGGCGTGTTGAAAAAGGGCGGCACCACTGTGGTGATGGAGCGGTTCGACCCCGAAGGCGCCCTGGCCTTGATCGAACGCCATTCGATTACCCACAGCCAGTGGGTGCCGACCATGTTCGTGCGCATGCTGAAAATGCCGGAAGAGATCAGAACGAAGTACGATTTGTCCTCCCACCGCATGGCGGTTCACGCCGCTGCACCCTGCCCGATGGAAACCAAAAGGCGGATGATCGAATGGTGGGGCGAGATTCTTTTTGAATATTACGCCGGCACCGAGGGCATTGGCTTTTGCTGTCTGGGGTCGAGGGACTGGCTGGCCCATCCCGGTTCCGTGGGCCCCGCCCTGGTCGGGACCCTGCGCATCATGGATGACGACGGCCAGGAATGCCCCCTGGGCGAACCGGGACTAATCTATTTCGCCGACGGCCCCGAATTCGAATATCACAACGATCCCGCGCGCACGGCCGAGGCCCGCAACGACAGGGGCTGGTTCACCCTGGGCGACGTGGGCCGGGTCGACGAAGACGGCTATCTTTACCTGACCGACCGCAAGTCGTTCATGATCATTTCCGGCGGTGTCAATATCTACCCCCAGGAAATCGAAAATCTGCTGGTCAGCCACCCGAAAATTCTTGACGTCGCCGTGGTCGGCGTGCCCGATCCGGAATTCGGCGAGGCGGTCAAGGCGGTGGTCCAGGCCATGGAGCCGGACCAAGCCGGCGCTGATCTGGCGGCGGAGATTTTGGACTATTGCCGGCGGCATCTGTCGGCCATTAAATGCCCCCGCACGGTGGATTTCGATCCGGCCCTGCCCCGCCATGAAAACGGCAAGCTGTACAAGCGCCTGATCAAGGACCGTTACTGGGGCCGCCACGACACACGAATTGTATAAAATCAGAGGACGGAGAACGACATGCGCGGACGACAGGTATTGATGGAAAGTTTGCGGGCCAACGGCGTGGAACGCATCTTCGGCAACCCAGGCACCACGGAAAGCCCGCTGCTGGACAGCCTGCAAAGCTATCCCGAAATCGAATATGTGGTGGCCCTGCATGAAGGCATCGCCGTCGGCGCCGCCAGTTTCTATGCCCAGGCCAGCGGCAAGACGCCCCTTGTGAATCTGCATGTGGCCCCCGGTCTGGGCAACGGCATCGGCATGATCTATGGCGCTCTGAAGGCCAATTCGCCCATGGTGGTCACGGCCGGGCAGCAGGATACCCGCCTGCGCCTGCGCGAACCGGTTCTGGGCCATGATCTGGCCGCCATGGCCGCGCCGGTGACGAAATGGAGCGTCCAGGTGGAGCGCGCCGACGAGATGGCCGCCATCATGCGCCGCGCCTTCAAAATCGCCAACGAGGCCCCCGCCGGGCCGGTCTTCGTGGCCCTGCCCATCAACGTCATGGAGCAGGAAACCGAGAACACCGCCGCCGCCTCCAAGCAAATATTTGCCGCCCCGCGCCCGGACGCCGATGGCATCGCGGCAATGGTGCAACAAATCCAGGGCGCCACGAACCCGGTCATCGTGGTCAGCGACGACGTGGCCCGGGCCGGTGCCACGGATGATCTGGTGGCCCTGGCGGAAGCCATGGGCGCCGGCGTCTGGTTCGAGGCCATTCGCCACCATTCCGCTTTCCCCAACCGCCATCCCAACGCCAAGGGCATTCTGCCGGTGGACGCGGGCGCCATCCGTAACGCCCTGGGCAATGCCGACCTGGTGCTGCTGATCGGGGGGCCGTTTTTCGAGGAAGTCTGGTTCGCCCCCGGCGCCCCCTTCCCCGACGGCGCCGTGGTGCTTCAGATTGAGGAAGCCGCCAAACGGCTGGCCTACAATCATGCCCTTGACGGCGGCTTGGTCGGGCATCTGCCCAGCGCCTTGCGGGCCCTCGGCGGCAAATTGACCGACAGCCTGGCGGATGGCAGCTACCCGGCCGCCGCCACGGCCCGCAACGAGGCGCACGCCGGCCAAAGTGCGGAGGCATCGGCGGCCTATCAGGCCCGCGGCCAACGCGCCTGGGACCGCAACCCGATGTCCATGCCGCGGATGATGGCGGAAATTGCCGCCGGGACGCCGGACAACGCCATCGTTGTGGAGGAGGCCATCACCGCCGGGTTGGACCTGGCCCGCGCCTTCAATTTCGCCAAGCCGGGGGATTATTATTCCGGCCGGGGAGGCGGTATCGGCCAGGGCCTGGCGGGGGCCATCGGGGCCAAGGTGGCCCAGCCCGGCCGTCCCCTGCTGGCGGTCTCCGGCGACGGCTCGGCCATGTATTCCATTCAGGCCCTATGGTCGGCGGCGCATCATGACCTGGATATCGTATTCGTCATTCTGGTGAACCGGGAATACCGTATTCTGAAGCACAACATGGACACCTACCGCCAGCGTTTCGATGCCAGTTCGAATCAGGATTATCCGGAAATGAACCTGGACACACCGGCCCTGGATTTCGTCACCATGGCCAAGGGCATGGGCGTACCCGGCACCACGGTCAGCGACCCGGCCGAGGTTGCCCCAGCCCTAAAAGAAGCCTTCGCCACCGCCGGCCCACGGCTGATCGCCATCAATATCGAGGGCAAGCGGTAGCGGATTTCCAGTTTGACTGGACTCGCCAGGCCTCCCGCTCCCCCGTCCCATCCACCCACAGGGTACCATTAATGGGTGGTTGGGCCGGGGGAGAGGGAGGCTCGGTTCAAACTTGGCCCGCGCTAAATCTGGTTGCGCCGCGCCGACCAGATAAATCCGTCGTACCAGAAATGCATCAATGAGACGACCAGGAAGGCGCTGACAATCCAACTGTTGTCGCCGCTGTACAGGCCCGCCACCAGGCCATAGGCCAAGCCGGTCCCGAGCAACAGCGTCAAGGCCGCCGCCTCGGCCCGCGCGCGGCCCTCGCGGCTCACCAGCCTGGTCAGGGTCTTGCGTTCCGACCACCAGATCAGGGCGAAATACTGCCAGGCATGGAACACATTCATGATGAAGAAGGCCATGCCGAATGGATTGAAGCCCCAGGCATAAATCGAACACACGCCAGTCAGGAACAACAACAACACTTTTTGATAGGAGATCCGGTGCCCGGCGCGGGCCAGCCGCCAATAGGCAAGGATGTAGTAAACCAGGAAGGGAGCGCCGGTGCCGATCACCAGCCAGCTTAATATGCCGCTGTTGAATTCCACATAGGCCGGGATTTCCGTGAAGAAGAACGAATTCACCTTTTCGAATTCCGAGAAATCGTTGACATGGTGCATCAAGGTGGCGCCGGCGGCGATGGGTCCGGCGTAAATGTAAAAATTGAGGGTGATGTCCAGGCGGCGCCCCACGGTTGGGTCATTGCCGGCCAGCTTGTCGTAGATGCGGCCCAGGCCGAAGGTTTGTAAACTGGAATGATAGACGTCCCAGAACGTGGCGATAACCGAGCCGATGACCAGGGCCCAGGTGGAAAATCCCATCGCCACCAGCGCCAACAAGGGAACGGCGGTGAACCGAAATGGATGCAGGCGGAAGATGGCGCCGTTGCCGTGGGAGCGGAAGATGACAATGAACAGATGCGACATGATGAAGATGGACAGGCCGATCTCCAGCCAATTATCGCCGTCATAGACATCGTCGCCATTCAAGGGCGTTTGCGACAGCATCAGCCCCAGGCCCAAGGCCATCAGCGGCGAGAGGATAAAAAAGACCAGGTAGTAGCCTGGCGAGACCATGTAGCGGGAGGCAAGGACAGGCCGTTCGCTGTCCGCCCTAGGGTTTTGGGGTGGCGCCATTGTCATGCTCGGGACTATTCCACGACGATACTCAATTCGCTGAAACTTTCCCGCATGTATCCCAACAAGGCGACGAAAAATACCGCAAGGCCGGAAAGCTCCATGGTTTCCTGCACTATGTTGATGCTGCCGTACAGGGTATCCGTACCATGGCGGGAAACCCAATAATTGACAAAAACTCGGTTCCCAAGGCGCCCCCGACGTAGATGATTGCCGTCAGCACAAAAAGCCGTCGCGAACGATCGGACAGTGCACCGAGAAACCGCCAATAGGCGATCGCAGGGCGGCCACGATGGCGGTGACTGTAATGCTCGCCAAGCTCAGGCCCGTAATATTGCCGCAGGCCACCGCTTCGGCGGTACCGC
>JAPYUH010000263.1 GCA_029936195.1 Alphaproteobacteria bacterium | reverse complement strand
GATTTCGGCGCGCGTCGCGCCAGCTAGATTTCGGCGCGCGTCGCGCCAGCCAAACGAACGAAAAAAAGATAAGGGTGTCTACACGATGTTAGAAGTTGGAATTACGCTGTTCATCACGGCCATTGTCGTCATCGCGATCCTTTATATCATTTCGATCTGGGTCTATAAGCGGGCGCCCTCGAACATGTGTTTTATCCGCACGGGCTTTCGCGGCACAAAGGTCTGCCTGGGCAAGGGCGCCTTGGTACTGCCGGTGTTTCACGAGGTCAGTTGGGTGTCGCTGGAGACCCTGAAATTGATCATCTCCCGCTCCCGCGACCAGGCCATTCTGACTTCGGACAATATCCGCATTGACGCGGTGGTGGAACTTTACACCCACGTCGGTCATACGGACGAAGCGGTGCTGGTCGCATCCCGCAGCTTGGGCGAAAAGACATTCGATAGCGACAAGGTGCGAAACCTTTTGGAAGCCAAGGTGGTCGGCGCCCTGCGCAGCTATGCCGCGACCAAAACCCTGAAGGAACTGCATCAAAACCGGGACGAATTCTCAACCGAAATCCGCAATGGCGTGACCGAGAGCTTCACCGCCAACGGCCTGGTACTGGAAGAAGTCTCCATCGTTACCTTGGAACAATCGGGTAAAGAATTTTTCCGCACCGACAATGTCTTTGACGCCGAAGGCCTGAAAGTGATCACCGAGATCACATCGGATGCCAAGCGCAAGGTGCATGATACGGAAAAACGCACCACCGTGGCGATCCGCCAAAAGGATCTGGATACCCAGTTGGAGTTGCTGGAGATCGAGCGTCACGAGGCCGTGGCCCGGGCCAATCAGGACAAGGAAGTCGCCAACGAGCAGGCCAAACAGCTGGGCGAGAAACAAATCTATGTGCTGGATCAACGCATGGGCGTCGAGGAAAAGGAAATCGACAACGAAAAAAACCTCGAGCGCATGCGCACGGATCGTGATCTGGCCGTGACGGAAGAGGCCAAGCGCCGGGAGACCGCCGAGATTCAGAAAGATCTGGCCCTGGAAAAGGAACGCCGGGACCGGGAGATCGACCTGATCGCCAAGTCGCGGGAGGAAGAACTGGCCAATATCAGCCGCAATCTGACATTGGAAAAGGCCGAAAGGGACCGTCAGATCGAACTGGTGGAAAAGGCCAAACAGAACGAATTGGCCGAGATCGACCGCGCCCTGGCCCGCGAGCAGGCCGAGAAACAGCGCGAGATCGTGCTGTCGCAAAAGGAGCGCGAACGCCAGCAATCCGAGATTACCCGCATCACCGCCGTGATGGCCGAGGAAGAAGCCGCCCGCGATGCCCGCCATGCCGCCGCCGAAGAGGCCAGCCTGGCGGTTCGCAAGCGGGCCCTAGAAACCCGCCTGGAGATGTTGGACCTGGACAAGGCCGAAAGCTTCGCCGCCGCCCGGCAGGAACAGCAAGTGGCCAATGAAAAAGCCAAGGTACTGAGCGAGCAACAACGCTTTATCCTCGACCGCCGCTGGGAGGTGGAGCAGGAGGAAATCCAAAAGGCCGAGGAACTGGAAAAGGCGCAGATCGAGAAGGAAGCCGCCGTCATCCGCCAGGGCGGGGCCACCCATGCGGCCGAAATCGCCCGCAGCCTGGCCCGGCAAAAAGCCGAGCGGGACAGCGAGATCGAATTGATTGGCAAGGCCGAGGAACTGGAGCGCGCGGAAATCCGCCGCACCCTGGCCCGCGAACAGGAAGAACGCGACCGCCAGATCGCCCTTGTCGCCAAGGCCAAGGAATTGGAAGAGGTGGAAGTCCAGAAGGATCTGGCGATCGAATTGGAACAGCGCCAGCGCGATATCGCCCTGATCGAGAAGGACAAGGAGCGCGAGGCCGCCGACATCCGGCGCCTGCAGGCCCGGGAGACCGAGGAACGCAACCGGGAAATCGCCATCGTGCAAAAAACCCGGGAACTGGAAGCCGCGGAAGTCGAACGCCTGGTCACCACGGCCGAGATGGAGGGCGCCCAGCACCGGGTCGAATCCGTGCGCCTTGTGGCGGATGCGGAGCGCGCCAAGGATATCGAACAAATTGATGCTGCAATGCTGGCGGAAATCCGCCGCATCGACGAGGAGAGCAAGGCGGCCATTACCCGCATGCATATGATCACGCAGTCAGAAGCGCGAAAGCTGTCGGCGGAACAGGAATCGGATGCCACCATGATCCGCGCCCGGGCCTCGTCCGAGGCGCAAAAGATCGCCGCCGAAGGGATCGAAAAAGAGGCCGCCGCCGCTGGCCGCGCCGAAGCGGAGATCGAGGCCCTGCGCGTGGTCAACACCCAGGCCATGTTGGAAGCGGAGGCATCCGGCATGGAAGCCAAGGCCGACGCCCTGAAGAAATACAACGAGGCCGCCACCTTCCTGGAGCTGGCCAAACTGTCCATCGCGGCGGATCGGGATATTCAGATCGACCAGGCCAAGGCCATGGGCAACGCCCTGGAAGGCGCGCAAATCCGCATGTACGGCGGCGGCGACGGTACCGTGGATACCATTCGCGGTCTGTTCACCCAAGGCTTTGGCGTCGGCGAGGTGCTGGAAGGGTTTGCCCAGTCCATGCCGGAAGGCCTGCGTCAGAAATTCAACGCCAATGGCCTGCGCGGCCTGTTCGGACGGCCCTATGGCCAGGGCAGTTTGCGCGAAACCGCAGAGCATTTGACGGCCCTGGTGGATAGTGCGCTGAGCACGAAAAAATCCCGCGAGGCGCATTTCCCCGAGGCCTTGGAAAAGCTGGTGGCCGCGGCCGGTGACGACGATACCATGAGCCAAACTTTGGAGATGCTGCGCGAATTGAACAGCCGTGGCGGTTTTGACGAAGTGCCGTTCGAGAGTGTGTGGAATATCCTGCAGGCGCTGGCCAAATCCGCGGAATAGGCGGTGGGGTGGTGCGTGAAGCCGATGACAAACAATGGCTGACCTAGACGTCGTCCTGGAGCATGTGGACAAGACATTTCCCGGCAACACCCGGGCGGTGATCGATTTCAGTGCCGAGATCGAGCATGGTGAGTTCGTCTCCATGCTGGGGCCATCGGGCTGCGGCAAGACCACGTTGCTGCGCATGGTTGGTGGGCTGGAGGAGGCGACGTCGGGCCGGATTTTTATTTCCGGGCAGGAAGTCACGGACCTGCCCCCTTCCCACCGGGACACCTCCATGATGTTCCAAAGCTTTGCCCTGTTTCCCCATCGCACGGTTTTCCAGAATGTGGAATTCAGCCTGAAAATGCGCGGCCTGGAGAAGGACATGCGCACCCGGCGGGTCTGGTCCATGTTGGAAACCGTCAACATGGATGCCCTGGCCGACCGCCGACCGTCCGATTTGTCCGGTGGCCAGCAACAGCGCGTCGCCTTGGCCCGGGCCTTGATCTCGGAACCCACCGTATTGCTGTTGGATGAACCCTTGGGCTCCCTGGATTACAATTTGCGGCAAACCATGATGGTGGAATTGAAAAAGATCCAGCAGGAGACCGGCATCACTTTCATCATGGTCACGCATTCCCAGCAAGAGGCCATGTCCATGGCCGACAAGGTCATCGTCATGTCGGACGCCATGGTGCAGCAAATCGGCACCAGCCGGGAGATCCACGAGAACCCGCGCAACCAATTCGTCGCCGATTTTATCGGCAACAACAATATGTTCCAGGGCGTGATCCGCTCCCGCAGCGGTTCCATGGTATTTGTCGAGGCCGGCAGTCAACTTTACTACATCCGGGTGCCCGAACATATCCGCCAAGTGAACGTCGGCCAGGAAGCGCATTTCTCGGTACGCGCCGATTTAATGCATACCGGCGACAACCCGGAAATGGCCAACAAAGTCCGGGGCAGTTATGTGGCGACGGAATTCCTCGGCACCCTGGAAACGGACGTGTTCGAAGTGGGGCCGGGCCATTTCGTCCATGTGGAACAACATCGCCACCTCTCGGACACCACCTACAAGGTGGGCGAAATGGAAACCCTGTGTTTCGCCGCCGACAGCGGCATGTTGCTGGAGAGAACCCGCCGGCCCGAAGACCTCACCGGATAGCGCGGCATGGACCGGACAGCGGATGTGGTGGTTATCGGGGCAGGTATCGCCGGCACCGCAACGGCCTATTATCTAGCCAAGGGCGGCGCCTCGGTCATCGTTTGTGAAAAGGGCGAGGTTGCTGGCGAACAGTCCAGCCGCAACTGGGGCTTTGTCCGCCAGCAGGGCCGGGACCCGGCGGAAATCCCCCTGATGATGGAAGCCAACAAGATCTGGCGCGGCCTGGAGCGGGAGTTGAACGCCGATCTGGAATGGCTGGCGGCGGGCAACATGGTCACCTTCGCCAATGCCGAGGAAGGCGCCGGCTGGGAGAGTTGGCGCCAGACCGCGCTGGCGTTCGGCCTGGACGCGAGAATTCTTACCCAGGCGGAGGCCGAGGCGGTGGTGCCCGGCAATGCCTTCGACTGCCACGGCGCCATCTTCACGGAAAGCGACGGCCAGGCCGAACCGCGTAAAGTCACCGCCGCCCTGGCCCGCGCCGCGACGGGCCGTGGCGTTGAATTCCTCACCAACTGCGCCGTGTTCGAGGTGGAGACCACGGCGGGGGCCGTCTCGGGCGTGGTCACGGAACAGGGCGTGATCCGTGCGCCGGTGGTAGTCTGTGCCGCCGGCGCCTGGTCGGGGCGCATGTTGCGCACCCTGGGCCTGAAACTGCCGCAAATGTGGATCAAGGGTTCCGTCGCGCGCACCACGCCCGGCCCCATCGTCAGCCATACCGCCACCTGGACCGGGGTGGCGTTTCGGCAACGGCGCGACGGCACCTTCAATATCGCGCAACGCTCCGCCGACCATGACCTGACATTCGAGAGCCTGTTGAATTTGCGGCATTTCCTGGGCAGTTTCGCTTCCAACCGGCGGGACATAAAGCTGCACCTGAAGCGCCTGGCCTGGGACCTGCGGGGGGGCAGTTTCTCCAAGGCCGCGCTGGCCAAGGAATTGACCAGCCACCGTATCCTGGACCCGGAACCCAATCACAAAGTCCTGAACGATACCCTGGCCAACCTGCACCGCCTGTTGCCGCAAACGGCCGGGGTGAAAATCGATTTCTCCTGGGCCGGCTATATCGACATGGCACCGGACATGCTGCCCACCCTGGATGCCCTGGACGAGCCAAAGGGCCTGGTCCTGGCCACGGGTTTCTCCGGCCATGGCTTCGGCATGGGACCCATTGTCGGCCGCCTGATCTCGGAGTTGATCCTCAAGGGCGAGCCATCCCTGAACCTGGACGCCTTCCGCTTCAGCCGCTATTCCGACGGCACGAAACTGACACCGCACAGCGTGGTTTGAGATATCACGCCAAAAGGCCGTTACCGCGACCTGCGATACAGAATTGTATAGACCCCCAGGAACACCGAGATCATCAGCAACGAGAACAGCGTTGATGCCGTACCCAACGCGAACAA
>JAPYUH010000500.1 GCA_029936195.1 Alphaproteobacteria bacterium | reverse complement strand
TGTCCGCTGTCGTGTCAGATGCCAGCATGATGGAGGTGTATCTCTCATCATCCGGCCGCATGGCGGCCAACATGGCCAGGTGTCCACCGCTGGACTGCCCCGTCAGGGCAACCCGGGCGGGATCAATGGAAATTTCGCCCGCACGGGACTTCAACCAGCGAATGGCGTAGTTGATATCGACCGACGATGCCGGATAACCATCCCCCGCATGGCGGAAATCCAATGCCGCCGCGGCAAACCCGGCCTTGGCCAGAACTTCATCCCGGGCCTGGCAACCGGACAGATCGCCCTGGGTCCAGGCACCGCCGTGAAGGTCGATAATCAGGGGAAACGGTCCTGGGCCCACGGGCCGAAACAGGCGCAGCGACAATGGTTCGGAACCATGTTCCAAATAGTCCATGTCATCCCTGGTGTAGGCCATGGCTTCGCTCATCATTCGCCCTCCTCCGGCTATATCCGCCAATTAGAGCAGGTTTTTTGATATAGTCGCCATGCGAATTTGCCAATGCCGCTCGCGAAGGAATGGAGCATGCACGAAACCGCGCCCGTCTATCTATTCGATGCGGCTGAAAAGCCTTCGCTGGAATTATTTGAAGTTCCCCTTGTTGTCGCCACGGATGCAAGCGTGGCGGACTACGGTTGCCTGGTTGATGATCCGAATGACTTTGAGATCGAGATCGTGCGCTGGCCGGCTCCGGGCTGGCGGCCGGTGGATACGGATACGGGCGACGAGGGCGGTTTTGTAGAGGGAATTTTTCAAGGTGAATGGCGGGGCGATGTGCTCTACGGCAAAAACGACGCGGTTGGCGGGCACTACGTGCTGGGTTGGTCCACGGACCCGCAAACCGCCTCCGCCCAGAAGCAAACCGTGCACCGGGACCGGGTCCTGTTGTGGCATTTGAATTATCACCCCGACGGCGGACAATTGTTTTTTCCGTTGGATGCCAAACCGTTCGTGGTGCCCGTTGCCCTGCCCGGCGATGACCTCCGGCCGGACAAGGTCATCGCGTTTTGGTGTGACGGTCGCCGGGGCCTCTATATCCACCCCAATATCTGGCACGAAGGTATCTTTCCCGTTGCGGATAAACAGCGCTTCCTGGACCGCCAGGGCCGTGTGCATGCCCGGATCAGCTGTGACATCGGCGCGGAATTCGGGGTCTATCTTTCCGTGCCCCTTCGCCCCGAAAAAGCATAGAGCACGT
>JAPYUH010000262.1:3717-5530 GCA_029936195.1 Alphaproteobacteria bacterium | reverse complement strand
CGCCGCCCGTTTCGCCGCCGGTGAAGGCCGGCATGGGGAATTTTCAAGCCGTTAGCACAATTGGGGCAGCGTCTCCTTGGAGGTCAATCGAGTCCGGCCATGGAGACATATCCCTCCAACGCCTTGATGCGTTCGAACCAGGCAGCCAGGGCGGCAAACGGCACCAGGGATATTTCGCCTTCTTCCGCCAGGGCGGAATAGGGATAGCAGGCAATATCGGCGATGGTTGGCCGCCCCAGGGCAAGCCAATCGTTTGCCTCCAAATGCCGATCCATGACCGCTAGGGAGATATTCGCCGCCGCCTGGGCGCGGGCGAGGTCGATATCCCGCCCAAACAGCAAATTTGCCCGCGCCAGGGCCGGGCCGTTCCACAGCTCGTTGACCGCGAAGGACAGCCATTGTTGCACTTTTGCCTGGCCGACCGGGTCTCTCGGCAACCAGGCTTCGCCGCCGTGCTTGGATGCCAGATAGACCAGGATGGCCTGGGAATCGCAGATCGTGACATCGCCGTCCTCCAGCACGGGCACGGTGCCCAGGGGATTGCGGGCCATGTGGGCGGATGTCTTCTGTTCCATCCCGGGCAGGTTGATGGGTATCACTTCGTGCGCGATGCCCAAGATGGACAGCAGCATGCGGACCTTGTGGCAGTTTCCCGAAGCAGCGGCGTCATAGAGTTTCATGTTTCCATCCGGCCTTTGTTATAAGAACGGCAGACTAAGGGATAGACCGGGAACATGACAATGAAGCAAATGCGACAATGGCGGATCACCGACGAATGGAGCTTTGACGGCCTGAAGATGGTCGAGGCAGAACAACCCGAACCTGGTCCCGGCGAGGTGTTGTTGAAGATGAAGGCGGTGTCCCTCAACTACCGCGACTATCTCATGGTTGGCCGGGGCTATGGCAAGATGTCGGGCGAGTTGCCCTTGGTGCCGTTGTCCGATGGGGTCGGCGAGGTTGCTGCCCTGGGCGACGGCGTGGAGGATGTCGCCATGGGTTCGCGCCGGCTGCCCTGCTTTATTCAGAACTGGTATGATGGAGACCTTGGCCCGTCGGGATTCAGCGGCGCCCTGGGCGGCCCCCTGGACGGTACGGCGCGTGAATACATGGCGGTGCCCGTGGCCAGTTCGGTCGAGGTGCCGGATCATTTTGCGGATATCGAGGCGGCTACCTTGGGTTGCGCCGCCATCACCGCCTGGAACGCCCTGGCCGAAATGCCGAAGACGGCGGTGGGCGGCGGCACGGTGGTGACATTGGGCACGGGCGGGGTATCGCTGTTTGCCCTGCAATTGGCCAAGGCGCGGGGCGCCCGCGTGATCTCCACCTCCTCCAGCGAGGCGAAACTCGAACGGTTGCGGGCCCTCGGCGCGGATGAAACCATCAATTACCGCGAGGTGCCGGACTGGGGCAAGGCAGTCCTGGGATTGACGGATGGCCTGGGCGCCGATCTGGTGGTCGAGGTTGGCGGGGCCGACACCATCGCCCAGTCCATGCGCGCGACGCGGGCGGACGGCACCATGTCGCTGATCGGCAATGTGGGCGGCTCGATAGCGGAAATAAACCTGCCCCTGGTGTTCATGTTCCGCAAACGCATGATCGGCATTTCCACCGGCAGCGTGGCCGATTTTACCGCCATGATGGCTGACTTGAAGGGCCGCCCGGACTTCCATCCCGCCCTGGATGATCATGTCTACGATTTTGACGGCTTGGGCGATGCCCTCCAGGCCCTGCCGAAGGGCGCGCATTTCGGCAAGATCGCCGTGCGCGTCAGCTAGACCGTTTTCAACGTTGGTTGAACCACCGGGCCACCCGC
>JAPYUH010000262.1:2243-3617 GCA_029936195.1 Alphaproteobacteria bacterium | reverse complement strand
CACCCGCAAATTGTCGTCAAATCCACACTGTCGCCGCATTGAACGTCGTATAGGCGCCGGTGGCCAGCAGAATGGCCAGGACGATGGCGCGGAAGTGGCCTTCATTGATGATCCTCGACAACCGGCTGCCGGCAACCGCGCCGATGATCGTCGGCACGGCACCCACGGCGACGGCCAGCCAGATGCCGCTGCCCAAGGCCCCCACGGCGGCCTGCAGTATCAGGGCGGCGCCATAGGACAAGGTGAAGAGGCATAGCGTGGTGGCGCGCAATTGCGCCTTGGCCATGCCGCTGGCGGCCAGATACAGCATGACGCTGGGGCCGGGCATGGCCAGGGCGGTGGACATGGCGCCCGAGACCAGGCCAACGGCAACCTCGGTCCAGGTTCGATCCGGCCGGATCTCAGCCCCCTGTGCCTCGACTCCCCGTGCTTCAAGCCCAGCGGCGGACGCACGGCGATGGCTTAGGGCCAGCCAGCCGGCGAACAGCAGAATGATCAGCCCGACCGCCAACCGCACCCATTCAAGGCTGGCATGAAGAAAAATCACCAAACCGATGGGGAAGCCGGCCAGGCTGCCCACGGACAACCGGGTCAGGGGTCCCCGCGGCGCCTGGGGCCACAACCCCGGCACCAGAACCAGGGAAACCAGCAGATTGAGGACGATGGTCAGGCCGACCGCGTCCAGACTGCCCATCACCCCCAACAGCATCGGCAGGGCGATGATGGCAAAACCAAAGCCGGTCGCCCCCTGGGCCAGGGCCGCGAAAAATGATATGGCGGCGATCAATACGGCATCCGAGGTGGCCAAAAACATAGTGGGCATCATGGCCGCCACGGCCTGTCCCAATAGGGCTGGGGGCCGAACCGGGCGACCAGGAAATCGACAAAGGCGCGAACCTTGGGCGTCAAATGCCGGCGATGGGGATAAACCGCATAGATGTCATGGGTTTGCGGTACGCATTCGGGCAGCAGTTCGACCAGTTGCCCCGCCCGCAATGCCTCCCCGACGATGAAACTGGGCAGGGCCACGATGCCGGCGCCCGCAAGAGCCACGTCGCGCAGAACTTCGCCGTTGTTGGCGCGGAGATTACCCCGCAAGGGAATTGTGACGGGCCCCTTGGCGCCCGTCAGGGCCCAATCCGTGCCGCTGTCGCGATAAAGGTAGCCGAAACAATTGTGCTGGCGCAGATCCTCGGGGTTTTCCGGCCGGCCGTGGCGTTCAAGATAGCTGGGCGCGGCGCACAAGACGGCCCTGGACGGCGCCAGGCGGCGCACGATGAGGGAGCTGTCGGCCAGGGCGGCGACCCGCACGGCGACATCAAAGCCTTCCGCCACCAGGTCGATAAAGCGATCATCCAGGACCAGGTCCACCTC
>JAPYUH010000262.1:0-2143 GCA_029936195.1 Alphaproteobacteria bacterium | reverse complement strand
CCACCTCATCGGCCGCCGCACGGGCTTCCTCGACAATGCGGGCGCAGCGTTCGTAGAACACCTCGCCCACCTCCGTCAGGGACAATTTTCGCGTGGTGCGGTTCAACAGCCTGGCGCCGAGGCGGTCCTCCAACCGGCCCACCTGTTTCGAAACGGCGGATTTGGAGACCCCCAGCGCCGCCGCCGAGAAGCCCCGATGTTCGACCACCTTGGCGAACACAGCCATTTCATTCAAATTATCCATGCGTCCGCGCCTCTGGAAACAATGGTGAAATAATTAGCAGGTTTGTTTCCCACGGCGAACAAATATGTGCCGCCAATCGGCTGGTCACTGGGCCCCATCATCACTACGTTGATTTCAAATAGACAGCAAGGGAATGAGAGCCATGGGCATTATGGTGCAAGGCAAATGGCGGATTGAGGATTTCGCCGAGCGCAACACCAAAGGCAGCTATAATCGGGCCGCGACCTCGTTCCGCAACTGGATTGGCGACAATGACTTTCCGGCCGAGGCGGGCCGGTATCATCTGGTCGTCGCCCATGCCTGCCCCTGGGCCCACCGCACCCTGATACTGCGCGCCCTGAAGGGTTTGGAAGCGGTGATTTCCGTAGCCTTCGTGGAGCCTCTGATGCTGGACAACGGCTGGGTTCTGGCCGACGGCGGCGACCCGGTGACGGGGGCCCAATATGCCCATCAGGTCTATGCTCAGGCGGCGGCGGATTATTCCGGCCGCTGTTCCGTGCCGATATTCTGGGACAAACAGTCCAAGACCATCGTCAGCAATGAATCCTCCGAGATCATCCGCATGCTGAACACCGCCTTTGACCATTTGGCCACGAAATCGCTGCCCGATCTGTATCCGGAGGATCTGCGCGCGGACATCGATGCGGTGAACGGGGTGGTCTACGAGAATATCAACAACGGCGTCTACCGCACCGGCTTTGCCACCAGCCAGGAAGCATACGAGGCCAGCTACAACAAACTGTTCGGCGCCCTGGATGAGATGGAAGCACGCCTGGAGAACCGGCGTTACCTGACCGGGCCGCGCATCACCGAGGCCGATTGGCGCCTGTTCGCGACCCTGGTCCGTTTCGATGCGGTTTATGTGGGCCACTTCAAGTGCAACCGCCAGCGTATCGCCGATTACCCGAATTTATCAAACTATCTGCGCGAGCTCTATCAATGGCCGGGCATCGCCGAGACGGTGGATATCCCCCGCACCAAGCAGCATTATTACGGCAGCCATCTGGCCATCAACCCATTTGGCGTAGTGCCCTCCGGCCCCAAGCTAAACTTCGATGCCCCCCACGACAGGGGCCGCCTGCCCGGCGCCTAAGTCTTACTCCGCCGCGATATTCAAGGGCCGGCCGCCGCCGATGGTGGTGCCCACGTCCAGGGCCTTGAGGCGCGGCATGACTTTTTCGGCGAAGGTGGTCATGGAGGTCTTGGCCAATTCGTGGGGCATACCGCCGAAGCTGAAACCGTTGATGAAGCCGGCGCAGTCGGTCTTGTCCTGATAGTCCCGCATTTGATCGAACACCTGGTCGGGGGTGCCCCGGACCTGCAAATCGGCCAGAAAATTGACAAAACTGTCGATGCCGTGCTTGTTGATGTTTTTCGACAGGCCGCCGTAATACTCATACCCCTTGATATCGGCCAGGCCCTCGTTGGCGAATTCGTAATGATGCAGGGCGGAGAGGCTGTAGCGGCGGGTGTATTTTACATGCATCTCCTGTGCGATGCTCTCGTCTTCATGACAACAGTTGAAAACCACCATCAAGGGCTGGGGCGCCTCTTCGCCGTTGTTCATTTCGCGGTAGATCTCCCGGTAGTTTTCCAGCTCCTCCAGGGTCTTGTCCCAGGGTTTCTGGGCGATGATCATAATGCCGATGCCGAGGCGGGCCATGATGCGGGAGCTCTCGGGCGACACGGCGGAGGCATAAAAACGCCCCTTGAAGGAGGCAAAGGGAAACGGCCGCACGGCGATTTTCGGCTGTTTGTAGAATTTGCCGTCATATTCGATATGGCCGGTTTCCAGGCCCTGGATCAGGGCCTCGGTATATTCCACGAAACGTTCCCGGCTTTCCCCCATGTTGACGCGGAAGCCCTCGAACTCGATCCGGCCCAGGCCCCGGCCCACGC
>JAPYUH010000261.1:3868-5546 GCA_029936195.1 Alphaproteobacteria bacterium | reverse complement strand
GATGAAAGAAACCTTCAAAGCCTTCGAAAAAGAATCAATACTTTGATATTTTGTAGTTTGGTGCAGTGTTGAAAAGGAAAAATCATGGCTGGACGATTGACGGGCCGCCGCGCGGTGGTGACAGGCGGCGCGGCCGGTATCGGTAAAGCGATTGCAGCGGCATACCTGCGGGAAGAGGCGTCCGTGGTCATCGCCGACATCGATGCCGAGATTGCACAAGGCACGGCGGAAGAATTGTCTGAATTTGGCACGATCTTCGCTATCGGCTGTGACGTTACCAGCCTGGCGGAAACCCGATCCATGGCGGCGGAAGCGATTGACCGGCTGGGCGGTGTCAATGTTCTGGTCAACAATGCCGGCCTCAGCGGACGTGGCTTGATCACCGAAATTCCGGAAGAACGGATCGATGCGTTGCTGGCGGTCAACCTGAAAGGTGTCATCTTGTGTGCCCAGGCATTTGCCCAGGCGATGTACGATACGGGTAATGCCGTGATGATCAATATGTCGTCCCAGGCCGGCAAGCGGGGCTGGCCCGAATTATCTGTATATGGCGCGACCAAGGCGGGCGTGTTGGGCATGAACCGGGCCCTGGCCGTGGAACTGGCACCGCATGTCCGGGTTAATGCCATATGTCCGGGCTATATCAGCGATGTGGGCATGGCCTGGAGAGGATGGGAGGGACGGGGCGATGCATCCGAAATCGGCAACAAATTCGCCCGCGACAACATCCCACTGCAACGCCTGCAAAGCGCTGATGACATCGCCAACACGGCAGTCTTCCTGGCCTCCGACGAAGCTCGCGAGATCACGGGAGAGGCCATCAATGTGGGTGGTGGCGTTGTAACGGATTAGCCGATCCAGCCCCTTCGGCATTGACCGCAAATTGAATGGTTCATTGATGTTCTCTACAACGCCGGCCCCTGGCGTATCGATTGGGCCTCTTGCTTGCGCCCGGCGGTTGGTTCTGCTTTTTCGTAATGAGATTGTTGATCATTAAGGTGTCTCCAACGAGCGCTGGTTATCACCGAACCTTGGTATAAATCCACGGAAGCGCGTGTTCTTATTCTTCCGCCGCCGTGGTCAAAAGCAGCTGGCTCAAATTTTCCGGCTCACTCAGCATGGGATAATGACCGGTATCGAGTTCATGCCAACGGGCGCCCAGAGCCTCGGCGCACCGGCGTTGATGGGCTTCACCTGGATTGGGTGCGCGGCGGCAATAAATCACTGAGGCATCCCAGTCTTGCGACCAGAATCTGTCGAGTTTTACTGGCTGCGTATGAATAGCGATCGGATGCAGGGTGCAGCGCTCTACTGCCCAAGCACGTAGTTCCGGATCCAGACCCGCAAATAATCGTCCCTCCGCATCCTCGCGTGACGGTCCTAGGGCTAATTCGGTGTTGATCGAAGACGGCCGCGTGACGATATCACTAACCTTTTCCCCGTTCCGTAGCGCCAGCGCGTCGGCGAAGACCAGCCGGCCAATGCGTTCCCGCGCGATTTCCGCCGTCCGCGCCATGACCATGCCGCCGCTGGATGTCGCGACCAGCACGACATCATTGAGATCTTCATAAAATAGGAGTTGAGCCAGCTCCGCCGCTTGAGACTCGACCGTTATGCCGGGACGCAAAAGTTCGGCCCGATCAGCACAGCCATCCAAAGATGGAGCAAAAACCAGGTG
>JAPYUH010000261.1:0-3768 GCA_029936195.1 Alphaproteobacteria bacterium | reverse complement strand
GAGCCGTCCGCGCGTTCCACCGGCTTCAAGGCGCCGATGTGTTTCGCCAGCCTGTTCCGGTGAGTAAATGCCGGCGACGCGAAGTGTCATTGCGCCGTCCTCAACCAATTGCCGGAGGTGGTCCAATTTCTCGAACTCACCGTCGTAGCTGCGCACCCAAGTGGCGGTGAAGTTAATGCCACGCTGGGGCTCTCCCTCGAACCCGCGTACCGCCGTGAACGCACCGCCGTCGCGGACCGCCGGTATGACCAGTTCGTTCTGCACGGCGCCGTCGGCAAGACCATCGACACCATCAGAAAAATGTTCCCGTATCCGCGCGGCGACATCATCGCCCCGTTCGACAATGATGTCGGCACCCAGCGACGCGATGAGTTCCCGGTCAGCACGGGAGGCATCCGCGATGACTGTTAACCCTTCAGTCTTGGCGAGTTGGATAACGTAGCCGCCATAGGCCCCTGCCGCACCGGTTACGGCCAGGGTCTGACCCGATGCCAAGCCGAGTAGGTCAAGCGAAAGACGAGCCGTCAGCCCGTTCATGGGCAGGGTGCATGCCTCGACATGTGTGGTGCCGGCGGGGGCGGGAACCACTGATCGGGCATCGAGGACGATCTGTTCCCGGTATGCGCCGTGGCTGCCTGTTGGCACTACCATGGCCATGACGGCGTCCCCAACCCGCACACTAGTGGTTACGCCTTCACCGACTTGGTCGACGATCCCGGCCGCGTCCATGCCCGGCACATACGGCGGTGGATCGACCATTTGCTGTTCGGCGCGTGAGCCGTTCCGCGCCATCGTGTCGGTGGGGTTTACGGCAGCGGCATGCACGCGTAGCCGCACCTGACCCCTTCCGGCATGAACCTCCGCAAGATTAACAACTTCCAGGGCCTCCGGCCCTCCGTGCACCATAATACCTACCGCGCGCATGTGTCTTATCCTTCATAGTGTTGCCGGCATCGTACGGTCCGGACGAATTTCATAATCGGGCTCGCAGAGATAACATAATTCGACGCGGCGGACTTTGATACCGGTGCAATGGGATATGGCTTCGCTAGACCCAAAGGTATGATGGGTCCGCCCAATCCATTATCTAAGGAAAGCCAACTTCTTCTGACGACCGCACTGCGATGTTAGGCCCATTCGGCGATGCAAAGTAAAATTAACGCAGAACTCTTGCTCATGCGGGCAACGCGGAAATGAGCCCGGTGTCGAATTTGTCTTCAAACGCGGCAAGAGCTAAAATCGGGCGTTTGCTCCTGGCGCCGGTTTCTCGCAATGTTTTACAGGCATTAAGACAGATAGTCCGCCAGGGCGTCACGTGTCCGCTCTTGGGACGTTTCGTCGTGGGCTGCAATTTGAATGCGCAAATCTGTCGCTCCCGCCTCGGCATATTCTGCCAGACCATCCAGAACTTGTTGCCAGCTACCGATCAAGTGCAAGTCGGAGGCGTCATCAAGGCCTTCGTGCTTGGTGGCGTTGGCATAGGAAGGGTTTGATTGGTATTGCGCCGCAATTTCGCGTGCCAGAGCCTTGGCACCGGCGAAATCGTCGGTGACGCAGATCCGTACCAGCGCCATGATGCGCGGGGCGTCGCCGCGTCCGGCACGCTCTGCACCGGCTTGGAGGTGCGGCAGGATGTAGGATGATATGGTCCGTGGCCCGCACTGTCCCAGCGTCGTGCCGGCTAGCCTGCCGCCTGCAAACCGCAACATCCTTGGGCCGAGCGCGGCCAGCAGAATGGGCGTCGGTCCGGCTTCGATCCCGAGCTCGGCGTGTGCGGAAACCTGCTCGCCATTCGAATCCGCGGGCTTATCCGCCAGCAACGGCTCCAACGCCTCTATGAACTCACGCGTGTAGGAGAATGGTTTGTGCCAGGAAAGGCCGAGCACGCCCTCGACATGACGCTTGGAGGCAGTCCCCACGCCAAGGGTCAACCGCCCGCCTACGGCATTCTGCGCGGTCCGCGCCAACTGGGCGAGCCCAACCGGATGACGGCCATACAGCGGTACAACCGAAGTGCCAACTTCGCCGATGCCGGGGAAATCGCCGCCAATGCAGGCCAGGGCCACGATGGGATCGACGCCCGTTGCATGGGAAATCCAGAAGCTGTCGAAGCCCGCTTCTTCCGCAAATCGGGCCGCCTCGCGCGTTTCATCTATGGATGCCAGTGTCGTGCCACCAGCCAGTCCCCAGCGGATACCAAAGCGATCATTCGTCATCATTCAAAGCCTTTAACCAATATCAGCCACTAGTCGAGGGGTTACACCCGCTCGTTGCGCCCCTTTCAGTGCGACGCCTCAACTTTGTCCTGCGTCATCGTTTCAAAATCCCCAGCGTCATGGCGTTCGCGGAGCTGTTCATGTGGTTCGCCGCGCAGGCGGTTAACCATGCGTCCGCGCTTGACCGGCTCGCGGGCGTGGATTTCCTCCGCCCAACGCAGAACGTTGGTGTAGCTCCTGGCGTCGAGGAACTCTTCCGCCCCGTACTGGTCGAAGATGACCAATCCGCCGTACCACGGCCAGATCGCCATATCGGCAATGGTGTATTCATCGCCGCACATGTAGCGATTGTCGGCGAGGCGCCTATCGAGCACGTCGAGCTGGCGCTTCGTTTCCATCGTGTAGCGGTCGATGGGGTACTGCTGCTTTTCCTCCGCGTAGTCATAGAAATGGCCAAAGCCGCCGCCGAGATAAGGGGTGCTGCCCATCTGCCAGAACAGCCAGGACAGGCATTCCGGCCGCTGCGCCGGATCGCTCGGCAGGAATGCGCCGAATTTCTCGGCCAGATACAACAGCATCGCGCCGGACTCGAAGATCCGGGTTGGCGGATTGGTGCCGTGGTCCATTAGAGCTGGGATTTTGGAGTTCGGGTTCACTGCAACAAAGCCACTGCTGAACTGGTCACCGTCACCGATGCGGATCAGCCAGGCGTCGTATTCGGCACCCGCATGGCCCAGCGCCAGCAACTCCTCCAGCAGAACCGTGACCTTCACGCCGTTCGGCGTGCCGAGCGAATAGAGCTGCAGCGGGTGTTTGCCGACGGGCAGTTCCTTGTCATGGGTCGCACCGGCGATCGGGCGGTTGATGCTGGTAAACCGCCCCTGCTTCTGGCCTTCCCATTTCCAGACTTTCGGTGGTGTGTAGTTGTTCGTCATTCTTTAGACCCCGTTCCGGGTGGAAACCGCTTGCTCAAACGCAGTATAACCCATCGGAAAAGGAGAACCGCCATGCCAATCTATGAAAACGGTCCTGTGAAGATTTACTACGAAGAGGCTGGCGCCGGCTTTCCGCTGCTGGTTATTCCCGGCGGAGGTCTAAATGCGAAAATCGCCAATCTCGCCAGCCATGCCTTCAATCCGCTGGAGGAATTCAGCGATACTTATCGCGTCATCGCGCTCGATCTGCGTAACGCCACCGGCGGTCAGGCGGAGGGCCCGCTCGAAATCGAACGACCTTGGGACTGCTTCCTCGACGACCAGCTCGGCCTGATGGACCATCTCGGCATCGACCGGTTCATGGCGATGGGCTTCTGCATCGCCGGCCCCATGATCTGGAACCTGCTGAAACAAGCAGGCGACCGTGTCATTGCCGCAACGATAGTGCATCCGATCGGCTACACTTCCAGCCATCCTGACCTTTTCTATAACAACTACATGAACGGCTGGGCACCTGAGTTTATCAAGCGGCGGCCGGAAATCACCATGGAGATGATCTCGGAGTTCCTCATCAACATGTACACGAAGCCGGCGGATTTCGTGTACACCGTCGACCG
>JAPYUH010000499.1 GCA_029936195.1 Alphaproteobacteria bacterium | reverse complement strand
CAAACGGCTGCCAAGCCGGCGGGAAACAAGAAGCTCCTGATCGGGGTGGGCGCGGGTGTGGGGGTATTGGCCCTCGCGGCGGTTGGTTATTTTGTGGTTTACCCGATGCTCACGGATGATGAAGGCGAAGCGTCCGCGGACGGTGTAGCGGACAACACGCCTTCGGGTCCGGGCGGACCGGGAGGTCCCGGCATGGGGCCACCCCCGGGTGGCGGTGTTGCCGGTGGCGGGCAAGGTGGCAGGCCGCAAGGAGGCTTTGGCGGTGGAAAGGGCGGCGGGCAGGGTGGCGGATTCCCCGGAGGATTTGGGGGCGGCAAGGGTGGCGGGCAAGGTGGCTCACAGAAAGGGGGCGGCATGAACATGATCGCGAGGTTCGACCAAAACAAGGATGGCAGGCTTAGCAAGGCAGAGGTCCCTCAACAGATGGCAGGTTTATTTGACCGAATGGATCAAAACAAAGATGGATTTGTGGACCAAAATGAAATGGGAAGCATGGGCGGTATGTTCGGCGGCAAGGGTCGTCCGCAAAGGGGTGGACAGCAACAGCCTCCGAGCGGCGGTGGGCAGCAGCAGCCAGGCGGATTTGGCGGCAAGGGTCGCCCGCAAGGCGGGGTTCCGGTACGGCCACAACCTCGCACCAAACAGTAGGTCAGTGTGTGTTCAACGTGGGTTGAGTCATCCTTGCCATTCCGTGAGCGGTGACGGATAGTTTCCCGCATGCGCGCGTTTTCGATTTTTCTTTTGTGGTTCACACTTTGTGCCGACGCCAACGACTGGCCGCAGTGGCGATTCGGGCCGGGGCGGGGAGCGGTATCACCTCATGCCTTGCCGGCGGAGTTGCATTTGCAATGGACGCGGCAGTTGCCGAAGGCCGCGCCCGCTTGGCCGGCTTCGCAGACGAAGCTGCAGTTTGACCTCGCGCCGGAACCGGTGGCGGCGGATGGGAAATTGTTTGTGCCCTCGTCAGCCAACGACACGTTGACGGCGTACGACACGAAGACAGGCAAACAGCTTTGGCGGTTTTTTGCGGAAGCGCCGATTCGGTTTGCGCCGGTGGCCACAAAGGGCCGCGTGTGGTTCGGCTCGGACGATGGCCATCTCTATTGCCTTAACTCTGCCGATGGTTCGCTGCGCTGGAAATTCAACGGCGGCCCCGCCAAGCGCTGGGTGATTGGCAATGAACGGCTGGTTTCCACTTGGCCTTCAC
>JAPYUH010000260.1:1234-5559 GCA_029936195.1 Alphaproteobacteria bacterium | reverse complement strand
ACGGTTGCTCAAGTTCATGGTCTGGCGCTCGCCCGTCTTGGGCGATATGTCATCGATGTGACACATGATCGACCCGCTGGTGGACATCACCGCGCCAACGGTTTTAAGTGCCGGTTCGCCCGTCCCATTGTCCCGCCACGGCTGGGGTGATTTGCCCGGTTTCCGGTTTTTAGGAATTTTTGGTGATTGCCGTCGTTGTTTCCCGTTCTCTGCCGAATGCGTTCCCTGCTGGACTTGAAAATCCCGCGACAATTCCGGTTCGTGAAAAGCGGCACAAGATAATAAACGATATTAATCCGACTTTTTATCAACATGTCATGGGTCAAATGCCTTTTGGGTGATTCAATTGCCTCTTCTTATTCGTCTTTTCGTCTCAAAATTGACATAACAGGCGAATCGATTCGTTGGTTGCAGGCAGGACTATTCAATATTCTGTGCAAGCAGGCATTCATAATTGCGCCATAACAAATCCATTTCAAGCCGGAATCCAGGCAAAAAAAGGGCCCGGAAATCGCAGATTTCCGGGCCAGTCTAACAGGGAGGCTTCACGTCTTGGGAGACGCTAGGCGAACCAACTCTACACGGGGGGTGTGAGAGGGTTCGCCGAGAATGCTGCATCGCAACATTCTATTATAAAACTTAGGGATTAGGCGGCAACTTCGCCAATGATAGTTATGCATATTAGATATGCATCAAACGCATAGCTACACCGGTATCAGAACTACCACTTTCGAACCTGGTCTTCAAGAAAATCGCGGAACACCCCAATTCTTTTAGTGTTTCTCAGTTCTTCGGGATACACGAAATATGCATCCGTGGTGGGGCCGTCAACTTCCGGTAGGATCCGTTGCAAGGGTCTGTCGGGCGTAATCATATAATCTGGCAGGGCGCCGATGCCGACCCCGCTTTCGATCGCCAGCAGCAGGCCATAAATATTGTTGACCTGCAGAATTGTGGCGCGCGGGCGGCCATGGGTTTTGACGCCAACAGTGCGGGGCCAGTTGACATTGCGCAGGGTGGGCGGGGCATGGTCGCCATAGGCGATCAGGCGGCAATCGTCCAAATCGTGCACATCACGGGGGGCGCCATGTTTTTCCAGATAGGCTTTCGAGGCATAAAGGTGGGAATGCACCGTGAACAGGCGCTTTTTGATCAGATCGGGCTGGCGCGGTTCGGTGATGCGGATGGCCACGTCCGCCTCGCGCATGCCAAGGTCCAGTTCCCGGTCATCGCAGATAATGGACAGGCGGATATCGGGATAGAGTTCCAGAAAATCGTGGGTGCGCGGCGTCAACCAGGTGGAGCCGATGCCGACCGTGGTGGTGATCCGCAGATCACCGGCGGCGATATTTTTACTGTCCGTGAGGCGGGCCCGCACGGCGGCCAGTTTGTCGAAGACTTCGTGGGCGGATTGATAGAGCAGATCGCCGTGTTCGGTCGGCTCCAAGCCACGGGCATGGCGGTGAAACAACTGCACCCCCAGTTCTTCCTCCAGGGCGGAAATCTGCCGGCTGACGGCGGATTGGCTGAGGTTCAAATCCTCGCCCGCATGGGTAAAGCTTCCCGCCAGGGCAACCGTGTGAAAAACCCGTAGCTTGTCCCAATCCATACTCTATTCAGCCGCCCCCCTCGTGAGAACGGAGGCCCCATCATTCGCCATGTCGTCCAGCGCCCCAAGGTAGCGTTCGACCTCCAGGGCGGCCATGCAGCCGGTGCCGGCGGCGGTTACGGCCTGGCGATAGATCTTGTCCTGAACATCACCGGCGGCAAAGACCCCGGGGATCTCGGTTGCCGTGCTGTCGGGGGCTGTCAGCAGATAGCCTTCCTCGTCCATGGTCAGCTTGCCCTGGAACAATTCCGTCTGCGGCACATGACCGATGGCGACAAATACGCCGTCCACCGCCAGTTCGCTGACCGCATCGGTTTTCACGTTCCGCACCCGCGCACCGGTAACGCCGGGGGGCATGTCATCGCCCACCACTTCGTCCAGGACATGGTCCCACAACACTTCGATCTTTTCGTGGCGCAGCAGGCGGTCCTGCAGGATTTTCTCCGCCCGCAGGCTGTCCCGGCGATGGATCAAGGTCACCTTGGAGGCGAAATTGGTCAGATACAGCGCTTCCTCCACCGCTGTATTGCCGCCGCCGATGACACAGACCGGCTTGTCGCGATAAAAGAAACCGTCGCAGGTGGCGCAGGCGGAGACGCCGAAGCCTTGATATTTCTGCTCCGAGGGCAGGCCCAGCCACTTCGCCTGGGCGCCGGTGGAGATGACCAGGGCGTCCGCCGTATAGGTATCGCCGCTGTCGCCCGTGCAGCGCAATGGCCGTGCGGTCAGGTCCAGATCAACAATGATGTCGTTGATGATCTCGGTCCCGACGGATTTGGCCTGCTCTTCGAACTGCTCCATCAGCCAGGGCCCCTGGATGACATCGGCAAAGCCCGGGTAGTTTTCCACGTCCGTGGTGATGGTCATCTGACCGCCCGGTTGCAGGCCATGGATCATCATCGGCTTCAACCCGGCGCGGGCGGCATAGATCGCGGCGGTGCAGCCAGCCGGGCCGGAACCCAGGATGATGACACGGCTATGGTGGCTCTGCGGCATGGCGCACTCCTGATACGAACGAAATGTACTGACAGATTGAAGGCCGGAACCTCTCTACGCTATGTATAGCGCCTCTGCCCCAGCTTCAAGTCAGCTCGGCACATTGTCGTCTTTTGCGGCCAACAATTCATGTATCCGCCGGGCGACGAATTCGGCGTCGTTGCGGGGCGCGTAATGCCATTGTTCCAGCACCCCTTGAAAGGGCCGGGTAAAGCCGGCGGCGACCATGCCGGCGTGGAATTCATTGAATTTGCGGTTGCCCCCCGGCATGTGCACCACGTGCACCGGTTTTCCGGTGGCGCAGGCTTCGGTGACCATGTTGACCGAATCGCAGGTGACGACAATGCTGTCCGCCAGGCCAAGAAATCCAAAATAGGGGTTGTCGCCCTGAAAATCCCAGACCACGGCGGGCAGGCCGGCCAGTGCGGCGCTCAGGGTCTTGATGTTTTCCGCGCCGGTGCGCCGGGATGGGGTGACCGCCAGTCCGGCGCCCTGTTCAAGGCACAGGGCCCGCAGCTGGCCGGCCAGGGTGGTGATGATGTCCGGTGTCATCTGGTAACCGGAATTGCTGCCGCCAATCAACACGGCCACAAGGGGCCGGGGCAGGTGCGCCAGTTTGGCCCGAAAGGCCGCGGCCTCGACTGCCAGCCGTTGCGGCGTGATGCGATGCAGGGAGGCCTGAGTTTCAATCACGTTTGGCCCGGCCAGGTGATCGTGACGGGGCGGGACAACCAGATCAAAGGCGCTGATACGGGTTTGCGGGTTTTGGATATGAACGATGGTGGTCGACCCGCCGCTTCGGCGTTTTGCCCAAAGCGCGTAGGGTACGGCGCGGCGGCCGCAGGAAATCAACAGATCAGGCCAGGGCGGGGCAATCCCATCGCTGTCCGGCCCCAACGCGGCCAGCGGCCAGGGCCACCAACCCGGCGGCAGCCAGGTCCAAGGCGCGCGGGGGCGAACCCGTTTGACCGCATGGGGCACGCCAACCGCCTCCGCCAGGGCAATGGCCTGGTTCTCCATCCCCGCATGGCCAGGCGTCACGACCCAGCAGGTTCGTTCGGGACCGGCCGCAGGAGATGTTGTTGATATATTCGATGACAAGTCGGAACCAATTTGAAATATTGTTGCGTCGGTAATATTATTGCGTGGGCCGCCCTTGGAAGCTGGCGACTCTAATGGAGGATAGCCGTCCCGTGGCAAAGGTAAAGCTGGACAGTATCGATCGCCATATTTTGAAGGAACTGCGTGATGAAGGCCGCATCACCAATGTGGAGCTGGCCCGCCGCGTCGGCATCTCCGCACCGCCCTGTTTGCGCCGTGTGCGGGCACTGGAGCAGGCCGGCCTGATCCGCGGCTACCATGCCGATCTGAATGGCGAGGAACTTGGTTATGGCTTGGCGGTCTTCGCCTGGATCGGCTTGGATAGTCAACACGAAGACGATCTGTCCGCTTTTGAACGGCGCATGGCGGATCTGCCCATGATCCGCGAATGCCATATGCTGACCGGCGAGGCCGATTTTATTCTGAAAATAGTGGCCCGGGACTGGGATTCCTGGCAGAATTTTCTGACGACCGAATTAATCGCGGCGCCAAACGTCGCATCGGTCAAAACCGCGCCGGTGCTGCGGCGTTCAAAAATTGAATTCGGCGTGCCGCTTGATGGTTTGAGCATCGCCTGAGATTGTCGTGATGGATCGGCGCCATTGGATAACGGAGCTGG
>JAPYUH010000260.1:0-1134 GCA_029936195.1 Alphaproteobacteria bacterium | reverse complement strand
GATGACGGTGATCAATGACGGTGTGGCAAACAACCAAACGGAGAATATTAATAATTCAATATGGTTTTTGGGTTTTCAGTACTACCAAGGAGCGCCATTCAGCAATCGAAGGCAATTCACTAAATGTCCGACGCCGCGAGTAAAAATGTCGCCAAAGGCCGTATCGCTAAACGGCTGATCCTGGCAATGGTGTTGTCCAGCTCGTTGATTACGGCGGTTACGACGGCTTTTCAGTTGTTCTTCGATTACCGTCGCGGTGTGAGCAACATTGAGCAAAGTTTTTCTTTGGTCGAGTCGAGTTATTTGGATGGGCTAACCAACAGCATGTGGTCTTTTGATGATGCCCAGATAAATTTTTTGATGGCCGGCATGGCCAAAATGCCTGACATGGAATTCATTACCTTCAAAGTCGACGGAACAACTAAATGGTCCGTCGGCCAGCGGGTTTCGGAAAATATCCTGTCATCCGAATATCCCATGCGGGTCAACTACCGGGGCGAACAGTGGACCATTGGCCATCTGACCGTTGTTGCCAGCCTGACGTCAATCTTTGAACGGTTGGAGCAGGATGTCGTCGTCATATTGATCAGCAATGGTGTGAAGACATTCTTCGTCGTGGGTTTCGTCTTCATTGTCTTCCACCGTATGGTAACCCGGCGATTGGGACATCTTCTGTCACGCATAAAAAGGTTTGATTTGGAAGCCGCCGCAACTTCCGGGTTGCCAAATATCCCCACGGCGGTTGGGAAGAATCCCGACGAAATCGATGAAATCGGAATTGCCCTGCGTGATATGCAGGGCGATTTGCTCGACACCCATCGCTCCGTGCGGCAACGGGAGCATCAACTCAGCCTTGTCACGGATAATCTACCCGGCTCGGTCATCCATGTGGGGGTGGATCAATGCTACAAATTCGTCAACAAAAGCTCCGAGAAATGGCTGGCCCGACCCGTCCAGGAAATTGTTGGCAGGCCGGTTCGTGAAATTTTGGGCGAAGAGCCTTACGCGCAATTCCGTAGCCATATAGAGGGGGCACTGGCTGGAAAGGTTCAGGAATTCGAAGCCACGGTGACGTATCCCGACAGCTTGGAACGGGAAATGGAAATAACCTATGTTCCCCAAGTGGGGCTGGAT
>JAPYUH010000021.1 GCA_029936195.1 Alphaproteobacteria bacterium | reverse complement strand
ATGGTACCCTGTGGGTGGACGTGCAGGGGGAGCGGGCGGCCCGGCCATTCGATGAATATTGAATATGGGCTAGATCAACCCTTCAAACCTGGCGCGGAGATCCTCGTAGGCATCCGGGTCGGGCGGAAGGCGGGCGGCAAGGGCCCGTTGCCACCGATCTTGAGCCGGGCCAGACAGCGCGGCACAGGCGGACGCCACGGCATGCATTTCCCCCGCCTTGCCGTTGCAATGGAGGGCGATGTCGCAGCCTGCTTCAAGGGCACGGGCGGCACGCTGCCCGATCTCGCCGCCCAGGGCCTGCATGGATAGATCGTCCGTGAACAGCAGGCCGTCAAAGCCGATCCATTGGCGGATGAATTGCACGATGATGGTCTTGGAAAGGGTCGCTGGGCGGGATGGGTCGAGCTCGGTAAACAGCACATGGCCGGTCATTCCAAGGGGTAAGTCGGCCAGATCCTTGAAGGGTTTGAAATCCGTCTCCGAAAGCTCCCGCCGGCTGGCGGTCACCACGGGCAGTTCGAGATGGCTGTCCACCCCGGCCCGGCCATGGCCCGGCAGGTGTTTGATGACCGGCAACAAGCCGCCCGCGAGCATGCCGTCGGCCTGGGCGCGGCCCAGTTTGGCTACCACGGACGGATCGCTCGAATAAGCACGGTCGCCGATGACCTGGTGGCCGGCGGGGTCATTGACATCCAGACAGGGCACGCAATTGACGTCCACGCCCAGATCCAGCAACTCCATCGCCATGAGCCGTCCATTCAGCCGCGCCGCCGCCACGGCGTCTTCGCAGGGCAGGATGCCCAACACGGCGGGGGCGGGAACCTTGCGCCAAGGCGGGTTGGGCAGGCGTTGGACGCGGCCGCCTTCGTGGTCCATCAGGATCGGTGCGTCCGCTCGGCCCACGGCCTGGCGCAGTGCGCCGGTCAGGCGGCGGATTTGTCCACGAGACCGGCAATTGCGCGCGAACAGGATAAAGCCCAAGGGATCGCAATCGCGGAAGAATGCCGCCTCGTCTTGGGACAATTCAGGTCCGGCGCAGCCAAACACGGCGGCCATGGGCGCGCGCGATACCATGGCCTAGGCGATGCTATTTTTTCTTGGGCACGACAATGATGCAGTCCTGGCGTTTCGCCTTCAACTTGACGCAGATCAGCCTGGCGGCCCCGGCGGTCTTGAAATTGCCCGCCTGAACCCGGAAATAAACACCGCGCTGGCCCAGGTCCGCCCGCTGCGTGTGGGGTGGCAGACCATCGACAATGGCGCCGTGGGCTTTCATTATCTTGGCCCAGGCCGCCTTGGCCTTGGCCGCCGTTCGATAAGAGGCAAACTGGATGCGGTAGCTGGGCCTGGATACCTTGGCCGCCGCCGCCGACTTATCTTTCGGCGGCATCACTTTTGGCAATTTCTTGACCACTGGAGCCGTCATTACGGCCTTTGTTTCAGGCGCTTTCGCAGGTGCTTTCACAACTGCTTTTTCGGCCACGTTCTCCGCTACTTTCTCTGGTGCCCCTGGCGTGACGGGCTTGCCGGCCGGCAGCAGGCTCTCGGCGCCGGGGGCGACACTGGATTTCGCGACTGATTGTTTTGCCGATAGCTTTGGAGCTTGCCTTGGCGCGGCTGTCACTTTTTGGACTGCCTTGGGCGCTTCCGGGAGTTGGACTGCGGACTTGACGGGGGGCTTGACGGAGGGCGGCGGTATTGGGTCCGGTTTCGCTTCCGCTTTCGGCATTTCCACCGGTTTCATGACGCCGACATCCGCCTTCGGCCCGGGTTTGGGGACCGCCGGCTTTGGCGCTATCTTTGGCGTTTCCTTTGGCAATACATTGCGGGCCTCGGCCACCTTGACAATGGGTTCCTCCGGGGCGGGCGCCAGTTTCTCCTTTACGGGAGCCTGGGCTTTCGGAGTGATGCGTTCGTAGACCAGTTTGTCCTGATTGGGGATCTTCAGGCCGCCGGGATCCTTTGGCTTTTCCTTTACCGGGCCCGGTTCGGCCTTGACCAAGGGCACTTCGACCGTGGTCGGCGCGGCAAGGTCGGGGCGCTGCAGGGCATACCAGGCGGCAACGGCAAAGACTACCGCCATGGCCGACGCGGCGGCAATACCGCCCAGGCGGCCCCATTGCGCCAGGCCGCCACCACTGCCGTCACCACCGCCACCACTATTGCCGCCGGAACCGCCATCATCTTCCGGCAAATTCGGCTCCGGTTCGGCAACAGACATGGAGGATCCTTCCCTCGGCAAATAATATCTTAGCGGCTGACCCGGGCCACATGGATCTACATAGATCTACATGGATTCAGCCGGCTTCACGCCCATTACTTCCAGGCCCGAGGCCAACACGAAGGCCACGCCCTGGATCAGGGCCAGCCGCGCCTGGGTTACGGCCTGGTCGGACCCTATAATAAAGCGCAGGTTGGGCTCCGCGTTACCTTTGTTCCAAAGCGCATGAAAAGACGACGCTAACTCATTCAAATAAAACGCTATTCGATGAGGCTCCCTTGCTTGAGCGGCGATGTCCACGGCCCGTGGCCAGGCAGCCATTTGCTTGATCAGGTCCATTTCCGCCGAATCAGTCAGGCGGGAGAAATCGGCCTGGGCCAGGTTTTCGGCGTGCAGGTCAAGATCAGGCAGCTCTTCGCCCACCCGGCGCAGCACCGAGCAAATACGGGCATGGGCGTATTGCACATAGAAAACGGGATTGTCCTTGGATTGTTCCGCAGCCGCATCGAAATCAAAATCCAAGGGCGCATCGTTCTTGCGCGTCAGCATCATGAAGCGGACCACGTCCCGGCCAACTTCATCGACCAGTTCCCGCAAGGTGACAAAATTGCCGGCCCGCTTGGACATCACCACTACTTCGCCACCGCGCAACAACCGCACCATCTGGCACAAGCGCACATCCAGGGTGCCCTCCCCGCCCGACAAGGCCTTGACGACCGCATTCAAGCGTTTGACATAACCCCCATGATCGGCACCCAAGACATCGACCATCTGCAAATAGCCCCGTTGCAGCTTGTCGTAATGATAGGCGACGTCGGCGGCGAAATAGGTCCAGGCGCCGTCCGATTTCTGTAACGGCCGGTCCACGTCATCGCCAAATTCGCTGGCCTTGAACAGGGTCTGGGGCCGGGGCTCCCAATCTTCGGGCATCTTGCCCTTGGGGGGCTCCAACACGCCGGTATAGATCAATCCCTTGTCGGCCAGACTGGCCACGCCGCGATCAATGCCGCCCTTCAAATGCAAGCCTTCCTCGGAAAAAAATACCTCTTGTTCGATACCCAGGCTGGCCAGATCGGCGCGCACCAAATCCATCATGGCATCGACGGAAATTCTCCTGAAGTCGGCCAGCCAGTCCGCCTCGGCCAGTTCACGCCATTTATCACCATCCCGTTCGGCAATGGCCCGGGCCACGGGCACCAGATAGTCGCCGGGATACATCCCCTCGGGAATGGCGCCAATCTCCTCCCCCAAGGCCTCGCGATAGCGCAGATGCACGGAACGGGCCAGCACGTCCACCTGGGCGCCGGCATCGTTGATGTAATATTCCTTGCAAACCGCGTAACCCACCTTGGCCAACAGATTGGCCAGAACATCGCCATAGACGGCACCGCGCACATGACCCACGTGCAGGGGACCGGTTGGGTTGGCGGAGACATATTCAACATTGATCTTGGCGCCATTCGCCGCTTTTGAATCCCCATACGCCGGTCCGGCGGTCAACACATCACCCAGACGGGCGCGCCAGAAGGCGTCGGACAGGCGCAGATTGATGAAGCCGGGGCCGGCGATATCAACCGCCGTGACATCGGCCAAATCGGCCAAACGGGCGGCCAGGGGTTCGGCAATATCGCGCGGTTTCATGCGCGCCTGTTTGGTCAACACCAGGGCGGCGTTGGTGGCCACGTCGCCATGGCTGGGGTCGCGCGGCGCCTCCACCGCCAGGTTGGCAAAATCCATATCACCCGGCAGCACGCCCTGTTCGGCCAGGGCGGCGATGGCGGCGATCACCTGTTCGCGGATATAGGCATAGGGGTTCGCAAATTGGTTCATCGTGGGGACTCTATTTCTTCGGTCTTCTCGCCGAAATGGCGTTTGTGTTCTTCCAGGGCGAAACGGTCGGTCATGCCGGCAATGAAATCAGCCACCCGCCGGGGTGTATCGGCGTTTGGGCCGCCGCGCTGGCGCGGCAAATGCTCTGGTTGGGCCGTATACAGCCCGAACAAATCCCTGACAACCCGTCCGGCTTTCTCGGTCATCCAGTTGACCCGCGGGTGGCGGTACATCTGCCTATAAAGAAACTGCTTCAAGACCTTTTGACGCCCTTCCATCGCCGGGGAAAAGGCGACGACCGCCCGCCCCAAATGGCGAATATCCTCGACTTTGGCGGCACCGCCCGCATCCAGCCGGGCCCGGCTTTCCATGATCACGTCGTCGACCATGGCACCGATGAGGCGGCGCACGGTTTCATGGGCCAACTGCTCCCGGCCGAGGTCCGGATAACGCTCCCGCAGCTCCGCCAACACGGGCGCCACCAGGGGCACCTGGGCCAGATCATCGGCAGGGAACAGTTCAGCCCGCAATCCGTCATCGATGTCATGGTTGTCGTAGGCGATGTCGTCCGCCAGGGCCGCAACCTGGGCTTCCGGACCGGCATACGTGGAAAGTTCCAGATCGTGACCGGCGATGTACTCCGCGGTGGCCCGGGGCAGCGGATCGTCAAGCACCGGGCCGTTATGCTTCACCGTGCCTTCGAGGCTTTCCCAGGTCAGGTTCAAGCCGGGAAAATCCGCATAGCGGTGTTCCAGCAAGGTAATGACGCGCAGGGCCTGTGCATTATGATCGAAGCCGCCATGAGGCCGCATCAGCTCATCCAATACCTCCTCGCCCGCATGGCCGAACGGCGTGTGGCCCAGATCATGGGCCAGGGCCAAGGCCTCCGCCAGATCCTCGTTCAGGCCCAGGGCGCGGCAAATGGAGCGGGCGATCTGCGCTACTTCCAGGGAATGGGTCAGCCGCGTGCGATAGTGATCGCCTTCGTGATAGACAAAGACCTGGGTTTTGTATTGCAGGCGGCGAAAGGCGGCGGAATGGATAATCCGGTCCCGGTCCCGCTGAAACGCCGTACGGGTCAGGCTTTCGGGCTCATCATGCAACCGCCCCCGGCTTTGTTCCGGATGGGAGGCGTAAGGTGCAAGATGCGGGACATGGGCCATGGCCGGCAACCTAAACCCATTCATGGTCGCGGGGAAGTAATTGACTTTTCCGCCCTTGACCTTACATTCAGTTAATTAAATGGAGATATGATTTATCGATGTCTGAAAGCGCTCAATCAACAGTGACTATCACCAGCGACGCCGTTGCGCGCATCGCATTCCTGAAACAACAGGAAGGCGCGGACGCGAAACTGCGTATCGAGGTGCAGGGCGGCGGCTGCTCCGGCTTCAGCTATGGCTTCCGCTTCGACACCCAGATCAATGATGATGATTTGGTGATCGAGCATGACGACGTCACGGTGCTGATCGATGAAACCTCGCTGCAGTTTCTCGGTGGCTCGAAAATCGATTACGTGGAAGACCTGATGGCGGCGGCCTTCAAGATCGAGAATCCCAACGCGTCGTCGGCCTGCGGTTGCGGCACTTCCTTTGCTGTCTAAATTACTTTGAAAATCGCCACCTGGAACGTCAATTCCATCAAGGCGCGGTTGCCCCGCGTCACCGAATGGCTTGAACAGGCCCAACCGGATGTCGCTCTGTTGCAGGAACTGAAGGTCACGGACGAGGCATTTCCCCGCGAGGCCATCGAAGACCTGGGCTACAATGTGGAGACCCACGGTCAAAAGACCTACAACGGCGTGGCGATCCTGGCCAAGCGGCCCATCGAGGATGTCCAGCGCGGCTTGCCTGGCGATGACAGTGACGAGCAGGCCCGCTATATCGAGGCAACGGTGGATACGGTTCGCCTCGCCTCCATCTACCTGCCCAACGGCAACCCCACGGACAGCGATAAATATCCCTACAAGCTGGCCTGGATGGACCGCCTGATCGCCCATGCCCGTGAGCTTCTGACGTATGAAGACGTCACCGTACTGGGCGGCGATTACAACATTATTCCCGAGGACCGGGATTGCTTTGATCCCCCAGGTTTCGCCACGGATGCATTATGCCTGCCAGAAAGCCGGGCGCGTTGGCGGCAATTGCAGTATCTCGGCCTGACGGAAGCGTTTCGCGCCCGCCACCCTGATGTCTCCGCCTACAGCTATTGGGATTATCAGCGCGGCGCCTGGCAAAAAGACAACGGCGTGCGGATCGATCATTTTTTGTTGAGCCCGCAGGCCGCCGACCGTCTGGGCACGGTGGAGATCGACCGTACGCCGCGGGGCAAAGAACGCCCATCGGACCACACCCCGGTTATCTGCGAGATCGAGCCCGCGATCGGGTCCGCTCAATAGCCTTTCCCCGGCATTGCTGTTAGTCTCGTTATCATGGCCAACGTAACCACAGTGCGCAAACTGGCCGCCATTTTATCGGCGGACGTGGTTGGCTATAGCCGTTTGATGGAGCGCAATGAAGAGGCCACCCCGGCCGAATTGAAAGCCATTCGTACTGAAATCATCGACCCGGGCCTGAAGCTGCGCCACGGTACGGTGGTCGAGACCATGGGCGATGGCTTGTTAATCTAACACCCCTCCATCGTCGAGGCGGTGCGCAATGCCATCGAGGTTCAAGAGGCCGTCCATAAACGCAATCTGGAGGTGCCGGAGATCGAACGCCTGATCTTCCGCGTCGGGGTAAATCTGGGCGATATCATCGTCGAAGAGGGCGATATTTACGGCGACGGCGTCAATATCGCCGCCCGTCTGCAGATGCTTGCCGAACCGAACGGAGTCTGCATTTCAGATGATGCCTACAATCAGGTTCGTGACAAACTTGAACAATCATTCAGCGACCTGGGCGAGCGCGAGGTCAAGAATATTGCCCGTCCCATTCGGGTTTGGGGCTGGCAGGCCGATGGCGCGGCACCAAGGGCAAGGGCCAAAAAAACCGCCGCCCCCGGCGCCGGTCACAAAAAGCCGTCAATCGCCGTTCTGCCCTTCGTCAATATGAGCCGTGATGAGGAGCAGGACTTCTTCACGGACGGCATAACCGAAGACATCCTGACCGAACTATCCCGCTTCAATGATTTATTGGTGATTTCGCGGACCTCCGCCTTCACTTTCAAGGGCAAGGACATAAATATTCCCGATGTTGCCAAGGAATTGGACGTGCAATACGTGGTTGAAGGCAGCGTGCGCAAAGCCGGCAATCGCATCCGCCTGACCGTTCAGCTTATTGACGCGGAGACCGACCAGCGCATCTGGGCCGAACGCAATGACCGGGATTTGGAAGATATCTTCGAAATCCAGGATGAATTGACCCAGGCCATTGTTTCAATCCTCCCCGGCCGGGTGGAAGCGGCGGCCCAAGAGCGGGCGGAACGCAAGCCGACGGAAAGCATGGCGGCCTATGAATGCGTCCTAGCCGGCAAGCGTCTGCACCACCGCAGCACGCCGGATGACAATATTCGGGCCCAGGAAATGATGGACCGGGCTATCGAACTGGATCCCCAATATGCCCATGGCACGCCTGGAAGGCTTGTGCTTTAGGCCAAAGCATTGCCCTTAGCGCCGCCGAAGATCCGGCTGCCGCCTTGAAGGCCATGCAGGAAGAGTTGAGCGCGGCCCAGGCCCTGGACGACAACGACAGCGACGTGCACCGAATACTGGCCGCCTAGCAAGTTTTCCACGGGGATTTCGATCAGGCTGAATATCATCAAAAACGGGCCATGGAACTGAACCCCAATGACGACCTGATTGTCGTCCAGCAAGGTGAAAATCTGACCTGGATGGGACAGGCCGAAGAGGGCATCGAGTGGATATTGAAAGCCATGCGCCTAAACCCCTATCACCCGGAGCGGTTCTGGGGCCATCTGGGACGCGCCTATTTCGTGGCCCGCCGCTATGACGAAGCTGTTGAGGCATTCCGCCATGTCAATCAACCCGATGTCGGTATAAATGCCGCCCTCGCCGCCGCCTACGCCTACCTAGGTGATGACAACCGCGCGGAAAGGCACCGGGAGGCCGTGCAGAGGCAGGACCCGGGTTTCACGATTGAAGCGCACCTCGGCACCCTGCACTACATGCACGAGGCCGATAGGGACCACCACCGCCAATCCTTGCTAAAGGCCGGATTGCCGGCCTGACTATTCCGCTGCCTGGGGTATCCGCAGACGAAAATCGTTTTTTCCCGATAGATCCCCACCCCGCAACAGAAACAGTGAATGATCGGCCAGAGTGGTGCCGCCCCGTTCCGCCGTCATTTGCACCGCCACGTCACGATCAAAAATCGACGACGTGGGCATCAGCCTCAGCGTCATGCCCCGCCGGGGCTTGGTAGATGTATTGATTTCGGAGCCATGGGCCAGAAAAACATCGTGGAAAGACATCTGCCCGGCCTCCAGGATCAGATCCTCGGCCACGCCTTCGTCATACTCCGACGGCTGTAGTTCCTGTTGCAAGGTGTAGTTAGGATCATTCTTCTGCTCGTGGGCCATCAACCGCCGGTCTTTGTGGGAGCCCGGTAACAGACGCAGGCAACCGTTTTCCACCGTGGCGGCATCAATGGCGATCCAGACCGTGCAGGTCGCCAACGGCCGGATCGGCCAGTATTCGCCATCCTGATGAAACGGCGTCTTCTTCCCGTTCAGGGCCGGCTTGGCGAAGAAACTCATGTTCCACAACGCGATATCCGGGCCGATCAGTTGTTCCGCCATGTCCAGAATGCGGCGGTCGCGGGCATAATTCAAAAAAGCCAGGTCGTAAGACAGCAAGGCGGGGCAATTATCCCTGAAGTCGGGATGACTGGCCAGCAAGCGGTCATGGTCCCGGCGGATGGCGTCGAGGACATCAGCGCCCAATCGATAATCCGGCACCACATAACCCTTTTCATGATACTCGGCGATTTGCGCGGCGCTCAACACGTTGTCTTCAACTCCCTGTCTATACGAAAAGAGCCGGCCCGAAGGAACGGGCCAGCCCCATCGGTAAAATAATCAGCCCTAGAGATCGGCGTAGCGTTTGAGGTGATGGTCCTTGTTGCCGAACATGGTGTCGATCATGGTCAGGCGTTTGAAATAGTGGCCCACGTGCAGTTCGTCCGTCATGCCCATGCCGCCGTGCAGCTGCACGGACTGCTGGCCCACGTAGCGGCCGGAATTGCCGATCTGCACCTTGGCGGCCGAGATCGCCTTTTCACGCTCCACCTTGTCTGCCTCGTCGACCTTAAGGTTGACCATGTAAGTCATCGAGCGGGCCTGTTCGCATTCCATGAACATATCCACCATGCGATGCTGGAGGACCTGGAATTTTGACAGCGGCACGCCGAACTGGACCCGGGTCTTGAGATATTCGTTGGTGGTTTCCTGCAACACGTCCATGCAGCCCACGGCCTCGGCACAGATGGCCGCGATGGCCTGGCCGACCACCGTATCCATCAAGGCCGCGCCGCCGCCAACTTGGCCCAAGGGGGTGCCGGCAACGCCGTCCATTTCCAATTCGGAAGCCCGCAGGCCGTCCACGGTGGGATAATCCCGGCGGCTCAAGCCGTCCGCATTGTTGTCGATCAGGAACAAAGTGATGCCGTCCGCGTCCCGGCTGCCGCCGGAGGTGCGGGCCGAGACAATGATCTTGTCGGCGGAGGCCGCGTGGAAAACCACGCCCTTGTGACCGCTGATTTTGTAGCTATCACCGCCACCTTCCGCCGAGGCTTCAGCGGTGCATTCCACGTCGTTCAGATCGAAGCGGGATTGCCGCTCGGCATAGGCAAAGGCCAGCTTCAATTCGCCCGCCGCCAGCTTGGGCAGCAGTTCGGTCTTTTGCTCCTTGGATCCGGCCGCCATGAGAAAGCCGCCGCCGATGACGACGGAGGTGAGGTAGGGCTCCACCACCAGGCCCCGGCCCAGCTCTTCCATCAACACCATGGTATCAACCGGGCCGCCGCCGATGCCGCCGTATTCTTCCGGCAGGGACAGAGCCAGCCAGCCCAGTTCCGCCATCTTGGCCCAGTGTTCCTCTGAATAGCCGATGTCGGAGGCGACCAATTTGCGCCGGGCCTCCAGCTCGTATTCCTCGCGCACGAAACGTTGCACGCTGTCCTTCAGCAGTTGCTGCTCTTCGCTGAGGGAAAAATCCATGACGCTCTCCTACCAAATTTTTCTAATTGTTGAATTAACACGATCCGTTGTTGGCGCAAAGCGTCTACATACCCAAAACTGCCTTGGACAAGATATTCCGCTGAATTTCGTTCGATCCGGCATAGATCGCCGTTTTACGGTAGTTGAAATATTGCGGTGCCGCGGGCGCCGCATATTCCGGACCGATGGACGGCTCGTTATAGCCGTAGACCAAGGCGTCCCTGATAGACGGATTGCCGTAATAAGACACCGCTTGGAGGGTTAATTCGGACGCCAATTGTTGTAGATCGGTACCGAGGATTTTCAGATAAGACGCCTCCGCGCCCGGCTCCGTCTTGCCCAGGGTGCGCAGTTCCAGGGCATCATAGGTGCGCAATTGCACCTCGTAGTCCGCCACCCGCGCCGCGAAGGCGGAATCATCACGCAGGGCCGCGCCGCCGGACAGTTCCGCCGCCGCAACGGTTTTCAGGCGGTGCAATTGCTGTTTCAGGCCGCCAGTGAGGCTATTGGAGCGTTCGAACAGCAACAGAAACTTGGCGTAGGTCCAGCCCTTGTTCTCCTCGCCGATTAAATTTTTCAACGGCACCCTTACGTCCGTGAAGAAGACGCTGTTGACCTCGTGCGAACCATCGATGGTGATGATCGGCGTCACCTCGATACCGGGGCTTTTCATATCGATCAGCAGGAAGGAAATGCCTTCCTGGGGCTTGCCGTCCGATGACGTGCGGACCAGACAGAATATCCAATCGGCATGTTGCGCCAGAGTGGTCCAGGTCTTGGTGCCGTTGATCACATAATGATCCCCATCGCGCACCGCCTTGGTCTGCAGCGAGGCCAGATCCGAGCCCGAGCCCGGCTCCGAATAGCCCTGACACCACCACACGGAGCTGTCCAGGATTGGCGGCAGAAAGCGCTGTTTCTGCTCATCCGTGCCATAGGTGAAGATCACCGGGGCCACCATGCGCACCCCGAACGGCATGACCGAGGGGCAGTTGGCTTCAACCTGTTCGTTCTGGAATAAATAATGCTGTGTTGAACTCCACGCCACGCCGCCGAGCTCTATTGGCCAATGCGGCGCGAACCAGCCCCGGTCATTCAGTTTCTTTTGCCAGAATTCGAAATCCTCCTTGCCCAGATGCAGGCCACGACGGACCTTTTCCCGCAGATCATTGGGCAGGTTTTCACCGATGAACTTGCGCACTTCGTCGCGGAAGGCCAGATCTTCGGGGTGGAAATTCATATCCATGAGGAGTTCCTTAATCCTGGCGCCACTAAAGCCCGAGGACCATTTTCGCGATAATGTTGCGTTGGATCTCGTTGCTGCCGCCATATATGGTCGCGGCACGGCTGAATAAATATTGCGGCATCTGGGCCGCCGCGTGATCGGGGCCGATGGGCGGTTCGTTCCAGCGGTCGGTCAATTGCTCGGGCTCGAACGGCATCGCATAATAGCCCAGGGCCTCGATGGTCAATTCGGTCAGCTTCTGACGGATTTCCGTGCCCTTTATCTTCAGCATGGAAACTTCGGGGCCAATGGGCCGCCCCGCCGCCTCCTCGGCCAGGAAACGCAGGTTGAGGTATTCCAGGGCGGTCAGGGAAATTTCCACATTGGCGATCCTGCCGGCATAAGTGGCGTCGTCCGCCAGACTGCCGCCGCCGAATTGTTCCTCGCCGGCGATTTTTCGCAACCGGCGCACCCGTTGCTTGGACAGGCCCACTTCGGCGATGGAATTGCGTTCATGACCCAGCAGGAATTTGGCGTAGGTCCAGCCCTTGTTCTCTTCGCCGATGCGGTTCTCCACCGGCACCCGAACGTCGGTGTAATAGGTCATGTTCAGATGATGGGCGCCATCGATGGAGATAATCGGTTTGGGATCAATCCCCGGCGTGGTCATGTCGATCAGCAGGAATGAAATACCTTCCTGCTGCTTGCCCTCGTTCGAGGTGCGGACCAGACAGAACACCCAATCGGCCACATGGGCGGATGAATTCCAGGTTTTGGTGCCGTTGACCACATAATGCTCCCCATCGCGGACCGCCTTGGTCTGCAACGAGGCCAGATCGGAGCCCGAGCCCGGCTCGGAATAACCTTGGCACCACCATTCCTCGCCGGTCAGAATTTTCGGCAGAAAACGATCTTTTTGCGCCTGATTGCCGAAAGTATAGATCAAGGGTCCGACCATCAGCGTGCCAAATGGTATGGTTTCCGGCGTATCGAATTCCGACATCACTTCGTCAAAGATATAGCGTTTGGTGGCGTCCCACCCTGGTCCGCCATATTCCACCGGCCAGGCCGGTGCCGCCCAACCCCGGTCGAACAGGATGCGCTGCCAGCGTTGGATGTCCAACTTGTCGATGGCACGGCCACGGCGCACTGATTCGGCGATGTCGGCCGGCAAATTGTCCGCCACGAAGGTGCGGACTTCCTCCCGGAAAGCGAGGTCTTCATCGCTAAATGCCAGTTCCATGCACGATCACCCAATACCGCTGCCTCAAATTTGGCGGAATGCTAGTGCTCCCTGCATCGCTTGACAAGAGAGCATGCGGAGCCCCCGGCGCGAGGTTTTCCGTTAACCATCTTTGATTGCTTCGGCAATTTGACTTACGCCAAAAAAGTGGTAAATAAAGTGTTATCGGCACTGTTGGCATGCCGCATGTGACCAATGTGTCCAAGCTTGTGAGTTTCGCCGCCATGACGAGCCCATATCTGCAAAAACGCCTGCGTTCCATTGACGAAGCGGTAGAGGATAAGCGTCTCAAGGAACTGCGCCATCGATACAAGGCCAATGACATGGCCAACCGCCGGGCGAGAATTGTCCAGACCGGCAATGTTTATCGCTTCGGACCTCGTATCGTTTCAAAATTCGGCGGCCGACGCTAATTTTGTTTGCGCTATCTAGCTGGGACGTCACGTCTTGATCATTGTATTCGGTTCCGTTGGCTTGGACATCGTCCAATCCGTACGCCGATTGCCCCAACCGGGCGAGACCGTGCTGACGGCGGACTATGTCATGCTGCCAGGCGGCAAGGGTGCCAATCAGGCATTGGCCGCGGCCCGCGCGGGAGGCGACGTCATATTCGTTGCGTCCATCGGCGATGACGATTTCGGCCGGCGCGCCCTGGTCAATCTTGAGCAGGCCGGGGTTTTTCTCGACAATATCGCCCGCGTGAACCGCCCCACTGCCTGCGCCACGATTTCGGTCGATAGCACGGGTGAGAATCAGATCGTTGTCTCATCCGGGGCCAATCTGCAAACCTCTGCCCGGCAGTTGCACTGCGGGCCCGGCGATCTGGTGTTGCAGCAAATGGAAATACCGCCCCGGGAAATCTGGGCCGGTATCGACAGCGCCGTGGAAAACGGCGCCAGGGCAATATTGAACGCCGCGCCATATCAGTCCATTCCCCCAGAAAGTCTGGGCAAGCTGGAAATGCTAATCGTCAACGAGGTGGAGGCGGCCATGTTGGCCGAAGACCTGGATATCAATACCCCATCATTGGACCAAGCCTGCGCCCAGGTGCGGGACCGCTTTGGCCTCGACATGGTGCTGACATTGGGCGGCCAAGGCGCCATGGTTATCGGCAAGAACCGGAATTTGCGGGCCAATGCCCTGCCGATCAAGGCCTTGGATACGGTTGGTGCCGGCGATGCCTTCGTCGGTGCCTTCGTGGCGGCCATGGCGGCGGAAAAAGACCTGGCCGACTGTCTGGTGGATGGCAGCGTGGCGGGCGGCCTGGCATGTCTGCAACCGGGTGCTCAGGACGGCGTGCCCCATCGCCGGGATATCGAGGCGCGGCGGCGGGAGATTAAGGTGGTGCCGTTTTAACGCAGGGCGGCGGCGATGTTGCCGCCGTCAACGGACAGGGCGGCGCCAGTGGTGCGTTCGGACTTGGCCAGATCGACAAAGGCCCGGGCGACGTCTTCGGCCCGGACTTCCCGCCCCAACAGATTTCCCGCCATATAATCCGCCTCGCTCACGCCCCGCGCCTTGGACCGCGCCGCGACCATTTCCCCGGTCAGCAATCCACCGCGGATACGATCCGCGTTGACGGCATTGGAACGGATGCCCTGATCGCCATAGTCCACGGCATATTGCCGCATCAGGGACAGCGTGGCCGCTTTGGGCAGGCCATAGGGGCCAAATTCCGGACCCGGATTAACCGCCTGTTTTGATGCATTGAACAGCAACACGCCGCCGGTTCCCTGGTGCGTCATGATCCCGGTGGCGGTTTTCGCCAGCAATTGATGGGCAAAGAAATTCAGCTCGAAACTTTGCCTTAGCAGTGCGTCGTCGACTTCACCAATCTTCCCCTGCCAGGCCGCACCCGCATTGGAGACCAGGATATCAACCCCGCCATGAACCCGGCAGATCTGCGCGAAGGCCTCGCTGACGCTGTCAGCGTCCGTCACGTCACAGGCAATCCCAATACCGCCGAAACCTTGCGCCACCGAAGCCGCCTGTTCCCCATCCAGATCCAGGACCACGACCGCCGCGCCCTCGGTGGCGAAAGCCCGCGCCGTCGCCGCCCCGATGGCGCCGGCCCCGCCGCTGATCACGGCCACATGGCCGGCCAAGGGGGGGCTTGGCTCCCGGCCCAGCTTGGCCTGTTCCAGGGACCAGTATTCGATCTCGAATAGGTCGCTCTCGTCGATGCTGTGGAAACTGCCGGCAGCCTCCGCCGCGCTGATCACGGTAATGGCGCTGCTCGCGATATCGGCGGTAACGGCGGCATCCCGGGCCGTTCGTCCCGCCGCGAATAGTCCGACGCCCGGTGCCAGAATCACCTTGGGCAAGGGGTCAAGCATCACCATGTCGGGGCGCTTGTGACGCTCAAAATAGGCAGTATAATTTTCCACGAAAGTGGCGATCCCGGCGGCAATGGCTTCCTTGGTGCAGCCATCCAGGACAAGCGGCCAGCCCTTGGTGCGGATGGCATGGTCCGGCGTGACCACGCCGACCTGGCTATAACGGGCAAGGTCCCGCCCATTGACATAGTGCATGATTTCATTGTAGCCGCGATATGCCAGAACCACGCGTTCATGTCCGCCAGGCAGGTCATTGTCGGCGCGGGCCAGGGCGCCCCGCAAAAGCGGCCCGACCTGGGACGGCGTTGGCGGGTCGACGGGTAGGTCAATGGATGCGAAAACCTTGGTCCAGCCCCAAAGAACCCGTTCCTCGGCCATGGTCACCAATTCAATCATCGCCTCGTAGGATGCCCGGGCGGTTTCCCCAAAACTGATCAGGCCATGGTTGGAAAGGATCAGGCCGCGGCACCCGGGCAGACTTTCATGCGCTTTGGCTACCCGCTGGGCCAAGGCCAGGCCGGACTTGGCGTAGGGGACCACGACGGCCTTGTCGCCGTATAAATCCGCGCAAATCTGTCCGCCGGCGGGCTGATTGGTCAGGGCTAGCAGGGCGGAGGCGTGAGTGTGGTCCACATATGCATGGGGCAGGAAGGCATGCAAAAGGGTTTCCACGGATGGGTCGGGCGCCTGGCTATTCAACAGATTGCCGCGCAGCAGATTGACCATTGACGTGTCATCGAGTGCCGCCAGATTTCGCAGTCGCCGCAATGGCTGCAACCGTACCGCCGGCAGGTCCGCCGCCTCCAGCCGCGCCATGTCCTGGCCGCTGCCCTTGATATACATCACTGTCAAATCGTCGCCCATTTGATCGGTGATCCGCGCCTTCAACGAGACATTGCCGCCGCCGTGCAATACCAACGCCGCTTCCCCACCCAACAGCCGGGCGGTGTAAAGGCGCAGCGCCATGTCCTCGTCCACGCCAAAATCCGCGCAACGGCTAACCCAAGCCTGGGCATCCTCGTCCGACCAAAGATTTTTCATCTCAGGCGGCCGTGGCGGCTTGTTCGGGGTAGAGTTCCAACAAGCCGTCTCGGCTGGCCGGGCAGACGCCGCGTTCGGTGATCAAACCGGTGACCAGACGGGCCGGCGTGACGTCAAAGGCGAAATTGCCCACCTTGGCACCCTTGGGCACCAGGCGAACCGTGGTCCCCTTTCCATCCCCGTTTACGCCGCGAATATGGGACACTTCCTCGCCATCGCGCTGTTCGATGGGAATGCCCGCGACGCCGTCGCCAATGCTCCAATCGATGGTGCTGTGCGGCAAGCCCACATAAAACGGCACGTCGTTATCATAGGCCGCCAGGGCCTTCAGATAGGTGCCGATCTTGTTACAAACATCGCCATGAGCCGAGGTGCGGTCGGTGCCGGTGATACAAAGGTCCACCATGCCGTGCTGCATCAGATGGCCGCCGGCATTGTCGACGATGACCGTGTGTGGAACGCCGTGGCTGCCCAACTCATATGCGGTCAAGGCCGCGCCCTGGTTTCGGGGCCGGGTTTCATCAACCCATACATGTATCGGAATGCCGGCATCATGGGCGGTGTAAATCGGTGCCAGGGCGGTGCCCCAGTCCACCGTGGCCAGCCAGCCCGCATTGCAATGGGTCAGGACGTTGACCGCATCCCCGCCGCCCTTGTGTTCAAATGCCTCCCTGATCAATTTGCCGCCGTGCTGGCCAATGCCCTGGCAGGTGGCCACGTCGTCATCACATATTTGCGCCGCCCGCTTATAAGCCAGTTTGCGCCGGTGTCCCTGCGGCACGGCCAACAAACGGCCCCGCATGTCATCCAGGGCCCAACGCAGATTGACCGCCGTTGGCCGGGTCGCCAACAGCATGGCATGGGCGTTTTGCAAATTCTTATCCGATGCATCTTCGTGCGCCGCCAAGGCCATGCCGTAGGCCGCCGTGGCGCCGATCAATGGCGCACCGCGCACCACCATGGTTGAGATGGCCGCAGCCGCTTCGGCAACGTTGGTCAGACGCATGAGCTCGAACGCGTGCGGCAACAGGGTCTGGTCAATAACCTCGACCGACCAGCCGTCATCTCCCAGCCAAATGGTCCGGTAGTGTTTGTCGCCGATCTTCATTTAATTGCCCTTCAATGGATGGGCCTAACTTACAAACAAACCACCGTTCACGTCGAGGATGGCGCCGGAGAAATATGAAGCCGCCGGAGAGCAGAGAAAAGCCGCCGGCCAGGCGATCTCCTCGGGCTCGCCGATGCGGCCAAGAGGGTATTTTTCCTTTGGGTAAACGGTTGTCGCGGTCATGGCCGTGGCAATGGGGCCCGGTGCGATGCCGTTGACCAGCACGCCCTGGGGCGCGGCACGCTGGGCCAGCCACCAGATCAGGGCATGTACCCCGCCTTTCGAGGCGATGTAATGGGGCTGTACGATGGGCGAGGTTCCACCCATGCGTCCGCCGATGGAGCCGATCAGGACGATCTGGCCCCCGCCCCGCGCCGCCATTGCGGGCAGCAATTCCCGGCACAGATGAATGGGACCCAACAAGTTGACATCCATGACCCGGTGAAAGACGTCGTCCCAATCGGGATCGTCCAGCCAATCCTCCTCCAGCGGACAAATGCCAGCACAGGCGACGGCGGCGTCCAGGGGGCCGGCGGCGGCAATCAGTTCGGCATTGTCCTTGCGTAGGCTCAGATCGCATTGATGGGCTGAAACGGCGACATTCTGGGCCCGCAATTCGGCAACAATGTCGTCCATGGGGCCAACATCGGCCAGAACAAGCTCGCCAACGCCCAACGCGGCACAGGCCCGCGCCGTGGCCGCCCCAATGCCGCCCGCCGCACCGGTCAACAGTATCCGCCGGCCCGTGAGGTCAATTGCGTTTTTCATCCCTGGCCCCCTTTTTCCTTTATTCGTAATTTTCGCAAAGTGTTTGTTGGCAAGCTTCCATTAATATGGCTTATTGTATGCTAGACAACCAATTATCCATAATGCCGGCCCGATGGACCCATCCATGATGAACAACCAGAAACTTGACCATTTGCAAGTGGATTTGCAAGTCGATCCACAGGAAACCGCCGAAAGAAATATCGGCTTCCTCATCAACGATACCGCACGACAGTTAAGGACGAACTATGACCGCCGCATGCGGGATTTGGGCCTGACCCGATCTCAATGGTGGGTCCTCAATCACCTTTATTTCAATGAGGGCCTGTCACAGACCAATCTGTCGGACATCATGGAAATCGAACGGGCCACGTTGGGCCGCCTGCTGGACCGGTTGGAGACAAAAGGGTGGATTGAGCGGCGGACCGTGCCCAAGGATCGCAGGGTCAAACTGGTTTTCCTGGCCCGTGCGGTGGAACCCTTGTTGCGCACCATGCGGTCCTTGGCCGCGGATCTGCGGGCCGAGGCATTGGCCGATCTGACGGATCAGGAACAAGAGCAGTTCATCGCCACCTTGATCAAGGTCAAGGGTAATCTCTTGGCCATGGGGGAAAACGGCTACGGTGACGGCGGCAATGGCAATCGTTCGGGCACGAGGGACCGGAAAAATGGCTGAAGCAGCATTGAATGAAGACACTGAAATGGCCAATGAACCGGACGCCGCGAACGAGCAAGCTAGCGCCAGGGTGTCCGAACTGCCCCAATCCTCGCCACGGCGGCAGAGGCGTTGGGTGCGGGGCCTGATCCGATTCGTTTTGATGCTGGTGATCCCCATAGCCGGCCTGATTTACGGCGCCGGAATCTGGGCCGAAAGCCTACGCTATATCTCCACTGAAAACGCCTACGTGAAATCCCATGTCCTGGCTGTCAGCGCGGACGTTTCCGGCCGCGTGGTGGAAATCAACGCCCACGACAACCAGACCATTTCCAAGGGCGATATCCTGTTTCGGATTGACCCGCAGCCCTTCCAACTGGAATTGGATGCGGTGCTGGCTCAAATGGATGATGTGAAACTACAGATCCAGGCTAAGAAAATGGCCTATATCGCCGGCCTGCAAGCGGTCGAGGAAAGCCGCGAGGCGTTGCGTTATATGGATCAGGAATTTGACCGCGCTACCGAGCTGACCAAACGCGGCGTCGGCACCGCGACCCGCAAGGATGCCGCCCGCCACGACCTGGAAATGGCCCGGCGGGCCTTGAAGACGCGCCAGGACAGCAATCAAATGGTCCTGGCCGAATTGGGTGGCAATCCGAAACGTAAAGCTGAACTGGATCCGAAATATCAAAAGCTTATGGCCGACTACGGCATGGCGCAATTGGATCTGGATCGGACCATCATCAAGGCGCCGAGCGATGGCACGGCCTCCAACGTAAAGCTGCGTCTGGGCGAATATGTCCGGGCGGGCACGCCGGTTTTCGCCATGGTCGAAACCGGCGACACCTGGATCGAAGCTAATTTGAAGGAAACCCAACTCACTCACATTCTGTTGGGGCAGAAAGCCACGGTCATCGCGGATGCCTATCCCGACGACAATTACGAGGCGGTGGTCGAGAGTATTTCGCCCGCCACGGGCGCCGAATTCGCTTTACTGCCGCCCCAGAACGCGTCGGGCAACTGGGTCAAGGTGGTCCAGCGTATCCCCGTTCGCTTGCGCATCATCGCCGAAGACGGACGTCAGCCATTGCGTGCCGGCATGACCGTCACCGTGACCATCGACAGCCTGCGGGAACGCAGCCTGAGACGGGTCATTCACGACGGCCTGCACGGCACCGCCATCGGCGGCTTCATCCCTGATTGGATTACCAGCTGGCTGGCGGCGGGCTAGGGCAACTCGCATTCTATTGAACGCAAATATGTTGCGCCAACGCGTCGAAGTAGATCAGTTTATCAACCGCAATTGATTCCAACATTGGGCTGTTTGCTCTATGCGGCCGCGCCACCACGCAGCAACCGGCCCGGCAGGGTAGCGTTGGCTTGGACGGCATCCTCGCCGTGATCGCGAATGACCGTGCCGTTGACGATCACATTGGAGATGCCCGTGGCTTCGCTGATCAGGCGATCGGCGCCGGCGGGGAAGTCATGCACCCGCTGCAACGGGCCGTCGCTGACCGTGGCGGGATCAAACACCACCACATCGGCCGGCATGCCAATGCCGAGGCGGCCCCTGTCCGTGATGCCCATGACCTCCGCCGTGCGCGTGGTCAGCATGCGGATTGCTTCTTCCAGGCTGAAAGCTTCTTTTTCACGCACCCAACGTTTAAGGAAATGCGTGGGCTGACAGGCATCGCATAATTGCGAAGCGTGCGCGCCGGCATCCGACAGTCCCAGCACGGTAAAATCGCTCTTCAACAGCGGTTCCACCTCGTCCTCGTCATGGTTGGCCACGGGCATGCGGAAGCGCGCTTCGAGATTGGTATCCAAGGAGAGATCCAGGGCCAGGTCGATGGGGTCCACGCTGCGTTCAGCGGCGATGTCCACCAGCAGCCGCTCGCATAGTTCGGGATCGGGATCATATTGCGAGACCACGGTCTTGGCGAAGGAGCTTTGGAATGACGGCCGGATGCTCTTCATGCGTTCCTTGAAGGCGTTGCGGAAATCCGGATCCTGATAGATGCGGCACTTGCCGTCAAAATCGGCGGCCGAGACCGGTTTGAACATGGATATGGCTTCGAAAACAAAGGGCTCTCTGAACTGATATTCGAAATTCAGGGGCCGCGGCGTGACCTGCGGGCTGATTTTCAAACCCCGCGCCGCCAGCTCCCGGGATTGGACCAGTTGTTCCTCGTGCCCGCCCTTGCCCAGGGACAAGCCGGCCAGCAGCGCCGTCCAGGTGATCGGCCGCCCGGTGCGGATGGCAATTTGTTCGAACTCGTCCAAAAACAATTCCCGGCCGACAGTGGCCTGGATCACGCCCTTGTTCAAATCGCCCAAAACATCACATAGAGCATGGATTTCATCCATGCCAGCTGCCCGGCTGGGCACGGGACGGCCTTCATAACCCACATGGGTGGAGGCCTTCGAGGTACCGAAACCCAGGGCTCCGGCCTTGATGCCATCTGACAGCAGGGCGCACATCCGGGCCACTTCGTGGTCCGTCGCTACCCGCTCCGTCGCGTCTTCGCCCATGACGTAGGTGCGCAGGGGCGTATGGCCGTACAGGACGCCGACATTGATGGCCGGGCCCACATTATCGACGGCATCGAGGTATTCGCGAAAGGTTTCAAACGGCCAGTCCTCGCCCAGCCCCGCCTGCAGGGCGGCGACGCTCATGCCTTCCACCTTTTCCAGGGTGCGCATGATCATCTCGCGATGTTCCGCCTTGGTCGGCGCCACGCCGAAGCCGCAATTGCCAACCACCGCCGTGGTCACGCCGTGCCAGGGAGAGATGGTCAGATTACGGTCCCACAGGATTTGCGCATCATAATGGGTGTGGATATCCACGAAGCCGGGGCAAACCACCTGGCCCTCGGCATCAATTTCCCGGCTGGCCGCATCGGGCGCATCGCCCAGGGCAACAACCTTGCCGTCCTTGATGCCTAGATCACCCGAAACAGCCGGCGCGCCGGTGCCGTCAATGATCGAACCATTGGTGATTTTCAGATCATACATCTTGTTTTCCCTCAAAGGGTTGTTTTTGAAGTCATTGTCGGGCTTGACCCGGCAATCCAGAGCGACAATTTCAGCGATTATGCCCCTGGACCCCTGGGTCAATGGCCGGGGATGACGGAAAGACGGTTACGCCACGTTCAGGCCGTACAATTCGGCCACGTTGTCATGCAGGACCCAGTCTTTCTCCTGCTGGGTCATATGCGCGGTGTGTTCCGCCAGCAATTCCTGACTGCGCGGCCATGTGGCATCCGAATGAGGGAAATCATTGGCCCACATCAGGCGGCGGATGTTGCATTCATCCTTGAACTTGAAAGCAATCCAATCATCTTGGAATGTCATGTAGACATTCTCCTTGAAGTACGCGCTGGGCAGCCGCTCCATCTCGTCGCATTTCATCCAAAAGCGGTGATGATTGTAGGCGTGATCCATGCGGTACATGTAATGAGGCGCCCAGCCCGCGTCGGCCTCGACGCAGACCAGCTTCAAATCGGGATGGCGCTGGAAGACACCGCCGAAAATGAACATGCCGATGATGTCCTGACAACCCCGAATGATGGTGGAAAAACCGTTGATGCGCGGCCCGCGCATGGCGCCGATCTTGTCGGTGTTGGAAGTCAGAATATGAAAGGACAGCGGCAGCCCGAGATCCACCGCCGCCTCGTAGAACGGGTCATAATCGGCATGGTCATAGTCCGCTTGCTGGGGGTTGCCGGGCATCATGACGCCGCGAAAGCCCATCTCCTTGGCCTGGCGCAATTCCGCGATGCCCCCCTCGACCGAGGCCATGGCCAATTGCGCCATGCCAAACAGGCGGTTGGGCGCGGCCTCGCAATAAGTCTGCAGCCAGCGGTTATAGGCCGTCATGCAGGCTTGCTTGTATTCGAAATCGGGGTGATTGCACAAAACCATGCCAACCGAGGGATAGATGATTTCGGCACAGATGCCATCGAGATCTTGGTCCGCCGCGCGCAATGTCCCGTCCCAGCCACTGCGGTGCAGTTCATCGAATTTTCCGCCGCTCATGCGCAGGGTGCGCGGATCCTTGCCGGCCGCGGCCACCAAACCGATGGGAATGGTTTTTTCCATGCCTTCGATGACATAGACATCGCCGTACTTTTCATCGTTGACCAAATGAGGCGCACGATCACGAAAGCTGGGATCGATATGGTCAATATAACAATTGGGTGGCTCGGTAATATGTGAGTCGGCTGAAATTGGTGTCTTCACCATATTGCAAGGTCCTCCGCAAATTCATTTTTCTTGTCGGTTGCCACCCAACATACAGCGCCCGGCGCCCTATTGCAGCACGAAACCCTCGTAGTCGTTGGCCGCCACCTCGTCACATTTTTCCCGGTATGCCGGGGCGCCGCCCGCATAAAGCAAAAAAGTGCGCTTGGTCTTACCCTCGACATTGCGGTTGATGCCGGTGAACCAGCTATCAACCTTGGTGAACAACAACTTGGAGCCGACATCGTAGACATGCTCGGTCCATTCGTCTTCGGCCGCCAGGGTCGGTACGATGCGCTTGATGTCATGGTCCTTGATGTAGGCCAACAGGTCCGCCACCCATTCCACATTCTGTTCGATGCAGCGGGGAATATTGCAAAAGGATGCCGCATTGTGGGGCCCGACCAGGGTCAGCATATTGGGGAAGCCTTCGATTTGCAGGCCCAGATATGTTCTGGGCCCCTGCCCCCATTTATCCTTCAGTCGCAGACCGTCCACGCCGCGAATATCGATCTTGTCAAATCCCCCCGTGACCGCGTCAAACCCGGTCGCGTAGATGATGATATCGAATTCATGCTCGACACCGCCGCAACGCAAACCCGTCGCCGTGATTTTTTCGATGGGGGTGTCCTTGATGTCCACCAACACGACGTTGTCCTGGTTGTAGACCTCGTAGTACCCGGTTTCCAATGGCACGCGGCGGGTGCCGAAGCCATGGTTGCGGGGCATCAGTTTTTCCGCCACCGCCGGGTCCTTGACCCGCTGGCGGATTTTTTCCCGGACAAATTCGCTGATGGTGTCGTTGGCGCCCTGATCCACAAAGATATCGCGGAAATTGCCCATCCAGATGCCGAAGCCCGGTTCGCCGTAACGCTGTTCATAGAACGCCTTGCGCTCCTCGTCCGAAACTTCGAGGGCAAGGCGCGGGTCGGCATCATGGAGAAAGCCGCTATGGGTGCTGTTGCATTGGGCAAAAATTTCGTCATAGCTGGCCTTGATCCTGGCCTGGGCCTCGTCATCGATGGGACTGTTGAGCAGGGGTGCGCAGTAATTGGGATTGCGCTGGAACACGGTTAGATGCCCGACGGTCTTGGCCACTTCCTGGATGGTCTGCACACCCGTGGCGCCGGTACCGATCACCGCTACCCGTTTGCCGGTGAAATCAACCGGCTCATGGGGCCATTGCCCGGTGTGAAAATAGTCGCCTTGAAAATCCTCGATGCCATTGATTTTTGGCATCACCGGCGTCGACAGAGGACCGATGGCGGTAATTAGAAATTGCGCACGGGCCCGGCTGCCGTCTTCCATGGTGATATCCCAGGCATTGCCCGCATCATCAAATATGGCGGAGGCCACCCGCGCCTCGAACTGAATATCCGTGCGCAGATCAAACTTGTCGGCGATATAATTCAGATACCGCAGGGTTTCGGGCTGGGCCGAGAAATGTTCGCTCCAGCTCCATTCCCGCAGGACTTCTTCGGAAAAGGAATAGCCGTAGCTGTAGCTCTCGGAATCAAATCGGGCGCCGGGGTAGCGGTTCCAATACCAGGTTCCGCCAACCCCCGTCCCCGCCTCGAACACCCGTACGGAATAGCCGAGCCCGCGCAGCAGATGCAGCTGATACATACCGGACATGCCGGCGCCGACAATAATGACGTCAAATTCCTGTGCTTCAGACATGCGTGAGTGGGCCATTCATAGGTCATGAAAAAGGGTCGGGGAATTATCTAACAAATGTTAGATAATCAATCAATGATGTGCGTTAATGACACGGCCAGGAAGCTCGTTTATCCCAGGCCGCCGATTATTCACTCCGCCAGCAGGCGCAAGGCCTCCTCGCGCAGCTCTACCTTGCGGATCTTGCCGGAAGCGGTCATGGGAAACACGTCGATGAAAAACACATGCCGGGGAATTTTGAAGGAGGCGAATTTGCCCCGGCAAAGATCAATGACCGCCTGGGCGGAAATATTGGTGCCCGGCGCCCGCTCGACAAAGGCAACGGGGACTTCCGACAGCTTTTCGTCCGGATAGCCGACGATGGCGATCTGGTGGACTGCTGGGTGTTCCAGCAAGAACCCCTCGGTCTCCATGGGGTCGACATTCTCGCCGCCGACCTTGAGCATGTCCTTGTAGCGGCCCAGGAACCGCATGTAGCCGCCGTCGAGCCACTCCGCCGTGTCACCGGTGTGGAACCAGCCGTCGGCGTCGTAACTCGCAGCCGTCTCCTCGGGCTTTTTGTAATATCCCAGCATCAGGCTGTAGCCGCGGACCAGTAATTCGCCGGGCACGCCCACCGCTTGATCGGCCCCGGTATCGGGATCAACAACCCGGATTTCATAGCCTAAGCAAGGATAGCCGGAGGTTTCGCAGCGCCGCTCTTCACTGTCGTCCAGGGAATTCAGGGCCACGCCCAGCCATACTTCGGTCATGCCGAAGCCCGACAAATTCTTCAGCGGCGCCAGGGCCCTGGCACCACGGCGGATTACCGGCGTGGCGCTGTGCATGCCGGCGGCAAAGATGCCCGTGCGCAGGGTTGATAGATTGCGCGCCTTGGCCTCCTGCGCCTCCGTCAGGCCTTTCATATGCGCTTCGAAGCCGTGCACGATGCTGACCCCCTCGGCCTCGATCAAATCCAGGCTTTCCCCGGCATCAAAGGTTTCTGTAATGATCTGTTTGGCGCCGCTCAAAAACGACATCACCGCCGCCTCGGAATAGGAGAAGGCATGGAACAAGGGCAGGTAGTTCAGGATCACGTCATTGACCGTATAGGCCATGCGATTGGCCCGCTCCTCGTTGTTGCGGATCAATTTGTGGCTGTGCATGGCGCCCTTGGGGAAGCCGGTGGTGCCGGAGGTATACATGATCAGAAAAGCATCATCGGGATCGACCGAGGCGGCCCGGCCCGCCAGGGCGGCATCCGTAATCGTCTCGCCCGCGCTTAGGCTGGTTTTCCAGGATGCCGTGCCCACATATTCGCCACTGCCCAGAATGATCACCCGGCGCAGTTCGGGGAACCGGTCGTCCGCAACGTTGTCGTCTGATTGCGGCAGGGTGATGACTTGGCGCACCATGTCCAGATAATCGATGGGGCCGGAATGGTCATGGGTGATCAACATGGTGCTGTCAGACTGGCCCACCACATATTCCAGATCGGCGGTGCGGAAGCGGGTGTTGATGGGCACCTGTACCGCGCCAACCTTGGCCAGGGCAAAACTAATAAAAATCCAATCGGCGCTGTTGTTCAACCACAGCGCCACGTGATCGCCCCGTTCGACGCCTTGCGCCATCAATGCCTTGGCGGCGCGGTCAACCTCCGCCGCAACTTCGGCGAAGCTATAACGCGAATTTTCGAAAACCAAGCCTTCCCGCGCGCCGAACCTTGCCGCCGCCGCGTCCGCCAGATCACCGATCAGGCGCTTTTCGTACCACTCCATGCACTCATTTCCCTGCTGATGCGTGTTTTGCGTATAGTCCACCAGATACAACGGCGTGGTCAATTCTAGTTCTGAAAAAGGAATGCCAGACATGCTGCCCACGAAACTGACACGGAATGAAGACGAGGCGGCGATTATCCAGGCTGTCGCGGACAGCGGCAACGACGGCCCCGTGCTCATGTTGAACTTGAACCGCTACAAGCCGGGCACTGGATTTCCCGGCGGCGGCGTTTATCATGATTGCATCACCGGTTTGGAAAAATTTCTGCCCGTGGTCGGGCCCGGGATCCTGTGGCGCCACGCGGTCCACGGACAGGCGGTGGGAGAGCAAAAACTGGATGAAATTCTGGCCGCCTGGTATCCCAGCCACCAGGCTTTTCTCGACCTGTCGTCTGCGCCTGGGTCAGAGAATAATTACCGCCTGCGCGGGGAATGCGTCGAATACGCCGTCATCCACCGCTGTTCGGGTGACCGGTTTCCGTTTCAGCCTTAGGTCACGAACTCATTGATGGACAATTCTTGGCGAATTTCACGGCTAACTTCTTCCTTGTAATCCTCCAACGGGATGCCGGCGCCATCGGCGATCTTCACCACGGCGCTGAACGAGGCGATGGTGCCGCAGGCATCGACAAAGGCGGCATCGCCTAGATCGTCGCGCACCGCTTGGCGGGCCTCCGCCAAATCCGCGTTAGCAAAAACTGCCTCGACCAGATCCATCAGAACCTTGCCGTTGGGAATACTATCCACCAGGCCCTGGTCCGACATCACCGCGTTGAGATCGTAGTCCTGTCCTAAATGTTCGCCGCTCGCACGGAGCAGAACTGAATGGGAGGTGGTTCAGTAAAAACACCCGGCAAGGGCCGAGGTTCGCCCCGCGATCAGTTCGATCTGGGCATGGGAAATGGCCCGGTATTCCGTATCGAAATCCCGGATTTCGTCATCCTTCATGTACAGTTCGACATCCAGATCAAAGAAATTAATCACCTCCTGGGGCACCAGGCTGATTCCGCGATGGATGTTCTTGTCACCATGTAGGGGATAGGGGTTTGGCTCTCCGGCCCCGACATCTTCGGGCGCCACGGTCTCCACCCAGGCCAGATTACGTTTCGCGCCTTGGGGTTTCTGGCGCACCGGCTCCCCCGGCATCGCGGCGGGCAATTGCGTCAAGGGCAGGCCCAGGGCGCCGTGCAGGGTATCCAGGCCGGTCAGGACCGCAAGAACGCCGATAATTTCCACATACTTGGTTTCATCCAAATCCAGCGAGCGCACCCATTTTTCGGTGATCCGTCCCGCATCGGTAACCAGACGGTGGATCGCCTCGACCGCCGCCGGCGCAAGTTCGCACATGGCATCGTGTTCGCCATCGTGGGTGTAGGGCGACAGTGCCTCCTTGCGGCGCTGGCACAGCCTACAATTCGTGGCATGGCGTGCCTCCGCCGCGATGGCCAAACGCTCCGCCCCCGTCCACCAGGTACCGGGTCCGGCCAGGCGCTTCCAGGCCACCTCCATTTCCCGCACCAAACTTTCCCGGATGGGCAATGGTTCGCCGCCGACCTTGATCTCGCTCAACATATCAATTCCGCTTCATGATATTGCGGGCCAGGGCCCAGCGGTGCACTTCCGAGGGGCCGTCGTAAATACGGAAGGCCCGGATATCGCGATAGATCCGCTCCACTACCGTATCGTCCGTAATGCCCCGGCCGCCCAGAATTTGCAGCGAGCGGTCAACCACGTTCGAGAGGGCTTCCGAACAACGCACCTTGGCCATGGAGCTTTCGTCGCGGGCCTGCTCGCCATTATCCAAAAGCCAGCAGGCCTGCCAGATGGCCAGGCGGCAGAAATGCAGGTCCATCTGGTTTTCCGCCAGCATGAAGCCCACGCCTTCATGTTCGCCCAGCACCTTGCCAAAGGCCTGGCGGTGCTTGGCGTAGTCGACGGCGATGTCATGGGCCCGGACGGCGGCGCCCAGCCAGCGCATGCAATGGGTCATGCGCGCCGGCGTCAGGCGCACCTGGGCATAGCGAAAACCCTTGCCCGCCTCGCCCAGGATCTGGTGGGCCGGGACACGGACATCGTTGTAGGCCACCTCCGCATGGCCGCCGGGCGAATTGCTGTCCATGGTGTTGAGCACGCGGACAATTTCGATCCCCGGTGTGTCATTGTCCATCATGAACATCGTCGCGCCCAGATCATTACCGTCTTGGTCTAGGGTTTTGGCCATGAGGATCTGGAACGATGCGCCGGGCATGCCGGTAATCAGCCATTTGCGGCCATTGATGACATAGTCGTCCCCATCGGGCCGCGCCGCCGTGCGCATCAGCGAAGGGTCGGAGCCGGCACCGCCGTCAGGTTCCGTCATGGCAAAGACGGAACGCACCTTGCCGGCGACCAAGGGGGCCAGCCAGCGCTCCTTTTGCTCTTGCGAGGCGACCTGGGCCAGCAGGTTTGTGTTGCCCTCGTCAGGTGCCTGAATGTTCAGGGCCAGGGGACCGAGGGTGGAATAACCCGCCGCCTCGAATACAACGGCCATGCCCACATGGTTCAGGCCCAGACCGCCGAATTCCGTGGGGCCGTGGGGAGAGAGCAAACCGGCCGTCTTGGCCTTGGCCACCAGTTCATGGCGCAGGTCTTCGGTGGGACCATGGTATTCCTGCCGCTGGTCCGCTTCGAAGGGCATGATCTCGTCGCGGATAAAGGCGGTGACCCGGTCCCGCAATTCGACCAGTTCATCGGGTAAGGCAAAATCAATCATCAAGCATTCCTAATCTTCGTAAATTGTATTCTAGGCCGCCCGCGCCGCCACATAAGCCTTGCGGCCCAGGCAGCGGCCAAGCCAATCGGCAACATGGCCGTAGGCGGACAAATCAACCTTGGTCATCTTCAACCATGACATGACGGCGGCCACGTTCAGGTCGGCCACGGTGAAACGATCGCCAAGCAGGTAGTCCCGATCGGCCAAGGCAGCGCCCAAAACCGCCAAGGGAGCCGCCAATTCGGCTTCCGCCGCCGAAGCCGTCGCCGCGGCCGCCCCGTCACGCTGATCTTCCGGCAAGAACACCCGGTTGCGCAGAAGCGTCATGGCCCGGCCTTCCACGTTGCCCATGACCCAAAAACTCCATTGCAGGGCCAAACCATGTTCGCCATCATCCCGCGGCGCCAAATCACCACCATGTTTTTTGGCCAGGTAGAGATTGATGGCCAGGGATTCCCACAGGGTCGTATCACCGTCCTGGATCGCCGGCACGCTGGCATTTGGGTTCACCGCCAGATATTCCGGCGACGTGGTGCCGCCATCGCGGGGTGAGACGGGGACCAACTCGTAATCCAGGGCTAGTTCGTTGGCCATCCACAAGGTCCGCATGGTGCGCGTGGGGGCGACACCAAAAATCTTTAATCCACTCATGTTTGCTGCCCCGCCACTTTCCGGAAGTCAGGTTTACGTTTTTCGAGGAAAGCGTTCACCGCCTCTTTGTGCTCGACGGATTTGTAGGACAAATCCAATGCCGCCTTTTCCCGCGCCAAAACCGCGTCGAGGTCCTGATCGCTGCCGTTTTGGGTAAACAGCTCCTTGACCATGCGCATTTGCCGGCTGGGATTTTGCGCCATCATCTCAGCCAGGGCCACCGCCTCGCCGACCAGGTCATCGTGGGCCACCAGACGATCGGCCAAACCCAGTTGCACGGCCTCCTCGCCCGGTATCATACGCGCGGTCAGGGCCACTTCCGAGGCGTTGCCCCAGCCCATGCGTTGCACAAGATAATAGGATGAGGCCAATTCCGTCACCACGCCCATTTTCACAAAGGCGCAGGAGAACTTGGCCTTTTCTGAGGCCATGATGTAATCGCAGGACAGGATTTGCGTCAGGCCGACGCCGATGCAAGCCCCGTTGACGGCGGCAATCATCGGTTTGGCCTCGCGCACTGCTTTGACCCAATCGACCGATGTCTCGGGGCGTTTCGGTTCGTCATCGTCCAGACGGGTCTTGAACATGGCGCCAATATCGGCACCGGCACAAAAGCCCCGCCCGGCACCGGTAATCACCATGGCGCCCATGTCGGGATCGTTGTTGACCCGGTCCATGGCATGCAGCAACTCATCGCGCATATCATATGTCCAGGCATTCATTTTTTCCGGCCGGTTCAGGGTGATTAATCCGACCTCGCCCAGCTCCCCTCGCCGTTCGAACAGAATTAGTTCATAATCCATGGTGTTTCCTCCAGGTGTACGCAAACCAGATTTGGCAATATAGCGAAACCAGAGCCGGACGTTAGGATTTTCGACTACTATGTTGGATTTGCAGGATAGGGTCGCCGTTATTACCGGCGGCAGCGACGGCGTCGGCTTCGTCAGCGCCGAAGTTCTGGCCGCCCGCGGCGCCGGGGTGATATTAGTGGGCCGCAACGAAGAGAAATGCGCCCATGCCGTTGCGACCATTAAGAATGTCACCGGCAACAATAAAGTTAGCTTCGAAGTGGCGGATCTGTCCCTGATCCGCCAGGTCCGCGCCCTGGGCGTTCGGCTGCTGGAGCGTCAGCCGCGGATCGATATTCTGATGAACAATGCCGGTGGTTACTTCCGGGAACGGCGCCAGACCGACGAAGGTCTCGAATACACATTCGCGCTCAATCACATGGCCTACTTCGTCCTGACCGATGCGCTTTTGGATCGTCTCGGCGCGGCGAAACAAGGCCGCATCGTCAATGTCGCCTCGCGGGTTCATCAACGGGGCATGGTTGATTTCGACGATTTGCAAGGCGAAGGGAATTACGCGGGTTGGCCCGCCTATTGCCAATCCAAACTGATGAACGTGATGTTCACCCTGGCCCTGGCCCGCCGTCTGGCCCGAGACCTGGACGGCACCGCCCTGACCGCCAACAGCCTGCATCCGGGCTTCGTCGCCTCCAAATTCGGCCACAATAATCCAGGCCTGGCGGGTATGGCCATGCGGTTCGCGCAGACGCTGTTCGCGGTTTCGCCCCAGGCCGGCGCCAAGACCCAGGTCCACGTGGCGACAGCTCCGGATCTGGCGACTACCTCCGGCGGATATTTCGATAAATCAAAAGCTGTCACACCCTCGCCCGAAAGCCAGGATGTGGAGGCGCAGGAGCGGCTGTGGACGATCAGCGCCGAGGTCGCCGCTTCAATCCCCTAGGCCCCATCCGCATGGGGCATCAGAGCGCCATGGACTATCCGGTGAAAGGGCGTCTCCAGCCCATGTTTTTCGCCCAGGCGGCAGATCGTGCCGTGCAGCCATTCCACTTCCAGGCGACGGCCGGCGTGGAGGTCTTCATACAGCGAACCACGCCAAGTATCGGGTATGATGTCCCGCAGAAATGTACGTGTTTCCTCTATATCCCGTTCGCCGAATTCGACCCCCTCGGCCTGGGCAACGGCGACGGTCTCCCGCAAGGCCTCGCCGATCAGCTTCCAGCTGGCCGCATTTTCACGGATCCGGCTCATGGGCAGACGGGTCAAGGTGCTCATTCCCGATATCGCCGTCAGACGGAGAAACTTGCGCCATAATTCAAGCCCAATATCGGCGCTGACCGCGACATCCAAAACCGACCCCTTCGCCAGTTCGCGAAGGGCCTCCAGCCGTGGGCTGATCCGGCCGTCCAATTCGCCCACGGACAGGGCGTTCATGGCGTTGTGTTGGATCACGCCAGGTGCGGCGATCTCGCCATTGAGCAGGGCGACGCCGGGAATGCAATGGGCCGCGCCCGCGATCCGGGTTATCATGGCCGGCGCATCAATGCCGTTCTGCAGGGACACAATGCCGGTCTCGGCGCCCAGCATGGGCAGCAATTCCGTGACCGCCGTTTCGACGTCGTACAGTTTGACCCCCAGCAGAATCAGGTCAACCTCACCGACGTCGCCCGGATCATCCGTCGCCATGGCCGGATTGATATGCACCTCGCCTTGCGGGCTGGTAACTCTCAGGCCATTGGCCCGGATCGCAGCCAGATGCCCACCCCGCGCAATGAAGGTGACCTGGGCCCCCGCCTCGGTCAGACGCGCGCCCACCCCAGAAAACTGCCAGTGTTACCACTTTTATACCCCTCATGACCCCGTA
>JAPYUH010000259.1 GCA_029936195.1 Alphaproteobacteria bacterium | reverse complement strand
CCCGGCTGGGCCACCGCCGACCGGGTGCGCGAGGCCGTCTCCATGATGGACAGCCGGGTAACCGATTTCGAATATGATGGCGAGATGTCGGCCGACGTGGCCCTGAACCCGGACCTGCGCGAACTCTATCCCTTCCTGCGCCTCTCCGGCCCGGCCAACGTGCTGATCATGCCGGCCCTGCATTCGGCCAACATATCCTCCAAACTTTTGCAGGAATTGGGCCGGGGCACGGTGATCGGCCCCATTTTGGTGGGGCTGTCGAAACCGGTGCAGATCGCCGCCATGGGCGCCACGGTGAGCGATCTGGTCAACATGGCCGCCCTGGCCGCGCACGAGGCGGCGCGGCGGTAGCAACGAAAGATGTTTTGCGCGCGGGCTTGGTTGGCCGGTACCCGCAAAGAAGACGGGACCGCTCCAATCGACCCACGACCCAATATTTCCTAAAGTTGAATTATTCCGCGCGTAGAATGGGGCGGGATTTTTCGGCCCCTGAAATTGTAGTGGAGAAAACCATGGGCAGCGAACACCAAACCGTCACCACCTTCGAGGTCAGGGATCATGTGGCCCGGATCACCATGAACCGGCCGGAAGCGATGAATTCCATGAACCCGGAACTGCGTTGGGAGCTGTCCGGGCATTGGGACGCGGTGGAGGCGGACGATGAAATCTGGGTTGTGGTTCTCACGGGCGCCGGGGAGCGGGCCTTTTCGGCCGGGGCGGATCTGAAGCACCGCGCCCGGGAACGCGACGCGGACGAGGCCCAGCGCGAGCAGTGGCACAAAATGGCGGCCGAGACCACCTCGCTGATCGAGCGCTGGCATTTTCCCAAGCCCGTGATTGCTCGCGTCAACGGTTTCGCGTTGGGCGGCGGGCTGGAGCAGGCCCTGGCGTGCGATATAATCGTCGCTGCCGAACATGCCGAATTCGGCCTACCCGAGCCCCGCCGCGGCCTGATTGCGGGAGCCGCCGGGGTGCACCGTCTGCCGCGCCAGATCGGCCTGAAACCGGCCATGGGCTATATGCTGACCGGCCGCCACATGACCGCCGCCCGGGCGTATGAGCTGGGCTTGGTCAATCAGGTGGTCGCCATGGACAAGCTGGATGCCACCGTCGATGAATGGCTCGCCGATATTCTCCGCTGCGCGCCCCTCGCGGTCCGCGCCACCAAGGAGGCCACGATGCGCGGCCTCGACCATCCCCTGCCGCAGGCCTTTTACACCGCCTACCCCGCTGAACGCCGCCGCCAAACCTCGCAAGACGCGCTGGAAGGCCCCCGCGCGTTTGCCGAGAAACGGTCCCCCGATTGGTCCGGGCAGTGAGGGGCGGCAGGATCTAAACTCTGTTGCAACCAAGAGTTTGGCAAGGGAAGGATTTGGAAATGGCAGCCTCGACCCCTGTTGGAGCCTTTGAATGCGATATTGCATTGAACAGGGTAACGCCGCCGGAATTTGTTCGAGACGTTCGTCATGGCGTTACCTATCTCGCGGCCGAGGACTATGAGCTGGCATACGAAACAACTCTCGAATTTCATGACGGCGCCAAATTGCCAATCAAGGGCAAGTTGTTCGGAGAACAGAACAGACAAATTGTCATCCGCTCGTCCGATGGTACACCGCGGCAGTTGCGCGGCTGGGTTCGCGGTTCATTTCAACTGCTTGACCAGCGAGATCAGGTTTTGTTTCGCGGCACCTATTTTGACGTTGACCTTGTGGTGGAGCTGGCCGGCGATGAAGATCTTACACCCGTGACATTACGGCTTGAACATTGGGAAAATGGCTTCGGCGAAGCTGACTACCTCGGTCACGCCATTTCCTTGAGTGTTTCGTTGATCCGGAAATCCGCCGCCCTGACCGGACATGGGAGTGGACACATTATATGATGGTTCAACTAAGAGGGTATCAGCGGCCATAGGCCGGGCAGGGTGCCGTAGATATCAAAGCTCAGCATGCCAAGTTTGGCGTATGGCAAGTCCGCGCAAATCTTTCGGGCCTGCTCTTCACTGGCCACTTCCATCAACAGGATTGCCCCTTTGCCATCTTCCCGGCGCAATATCTCCCGCATGGTTCCCTTGGCATACAGGTCCAGACAGTGGTCCTCCTCCGCCTTCAGGTGTAGGGCGAAGTCTTCTGCCGTATGGTCGCCGCTCTTGTGTGCAATGACAACAACGCGCATGTTCTTTGCTCCTTCAAGGACTCCCCATAAATGCCAAAATCGGCATTCCTTGTCGATCCTAGTCTAATTCGGACCCAACCGCCTCGGCAAGGTTGGCAAACCCATCCCGGCGCAAAAGCTGGGCCAAGCCCGATGTAATCTCCGGGACCAGGCCGGGGCCATGGTAGGTCAGGGCGGTGTAGAGCTGGATCAGGGAGGCGCCGTTACGAATTTTGCCATACGCCGTATCGGCGCTGTCAATGCCGCCGACGCCAATCAGGGGAATTTGGCCCTTGGTGTGGCGATAGACGGCGGCTAGTTGCCGGGTCGAGAAATCAAACAGGGGGCGGCCGCTGAGGCCGCCGGTCTCGCCGCGATGGGGGCTCCGCAATGCCTCGCGCTGGGCGATGGTGGTGTTGGAGATGATGACGCCGTCAACCGCCAGGACCAGGAGGGTTTCCGATAGTTCGGCGAGGCCGTCGTCGTCGAAATCCGGCGCGATCTTGACCAGGATGGGGGGCGGGTTCGCGGTCGCCCGGCGCACGCCGTCCAGCAGGGAGCCCAAGGCCCTGCGTGATTGCAACTCCCGCAGGCCCGGCGTGTTGGGGGAGGAGACATTGACCACGATATAGTCGGCCAGGGGCCCCAGGGCGGCCATGCCGGCGGCGTAGTCTTCGATGCGGTCCGCGCTATCCTTGTTGGCGCCCAAATTGGCGCCCAGGATGAAGGAGCGGGTCCCTACCTTTTCCAAGCGTGCCGCGACCGCCCCTAGGCCATCATTGTTAAAACCATTGCGGTTGATCACGGCGCCGTCCTGGGCTAGGCGAAAGAGGCGGGGGCGGGGATTGCCCGCCTGCGGGCGCGGGGTGACGGAGCCAATCTCGACAAAGCTGAAACCCATGGCGGCGGCCTGGGCGGGCACCTCGGCATTCTTGTCGAAGCCGGCGGCGACCCCCAGGGGGGTTGGGAAGTTCAGCCCCCAGTGCGCGCTAGCCAGGATCGGGTCGGGGCGGATATCCGCACCGATTGGCGCGCCGATTGCCGCATGGGGGCCGAGGCCAAGGCGGAGGGCGCGTATGGTCAAGCGGTGCGCGGTTTCGGGGTCGAGCAATTGCAAAAAGCGCAGGCCCAGGGACCAAATCATGAGCTTGCCATCATGAGGTTTCCAGTCCTGGAAAAACGCGGGTAACGTGGCCCATCTTGCGTCCCGGCCGGACCTCGGATTTACCATACAGATGCACATGGGCGCCGGGCTCGACCAGCAGCGCGGGCAACCGTTCCACGTCGTCGCCGATCAGATTTGTCATCTCCACCCGTCCCAACAGGTCCACCCCGCCCAGGGGCAGGCCGCAGATTGCCCGGATGTGCTGTTCGAACTGGCTGGTCACGGCGCCCTCTATTGTCCAATGGCCGGAATTATGCACCCTGGGGGCAAACTCGTTGACCAACAGATTATCGCCCAAAACAAACAGCTCCACCGCCAGCACACCAACATAATCCAGGGCCGCGGCTAAATCCGCCGCGATGGTCATCGCGCGGTTTGTTTGCACCGGATTTAGACCGGCGGGCACGGTCGAAGTGTCCAGGATATGGTTTTTATGGCGGTTGGCGATCGGGGGATAGGCCCGTATGGCGCCATCCAGACCTCTGGCAACGACAACGGAGACTTCAAGATCGAACGGTACGAACCCTTCCAGGATCGACGGCGCGCCCTTCAATGCCTGCCAGGCCTCATTCAGGCCGGTCGAGCGATCCATGATGATCTGGCCCTTGCCGTCATAGCCCAGGCGGCGGGTTTTCAGGACAGCCCGGGGTCCGATATGCGCCATGACGCTTTCCAATTCCGCCAGGGAAGCGACCGCACGATAGGGCGCCGTAGCGGCCCCAATCGAAGCGGCGAAATCCTTTTCAACCAGTCGGTCCTGGGCTGTCGCCAGGGCCGGCGCGGACGGGCGCACGGGGCGCCGTTCGGCCAGAAATTCGAGGCAGTCGGCCGGCACATTCTCGAATTCAAGGGTGACCACGTGGATATCGTCGGCGAATGCGGCCAACGCGGCCTCGTCATGATAATCGGCGATGGTGACACGGTCGGCGACCCGACCCGCCGGGGGGGCGGCCTCGGGCCCGAAAATATGGCAGGAATAGCCCAACGGCGCGGCGGCCAGGGCCAGCATCCGGCCCAACTGGCCGCCGCCAAGAATGCCGATGCGGCCGCCGGGGGATAGGGCGTTCATTTGAATTCAGTCCTCGGGTGCGGCTTCCGGAAAATCGGGCACGGCGTCGGTCTGGCGCGCGCGCCAGGCGGCCAACTTGGCCGCCACGTCATCGTCCTGCAAGGCCACGATGGCGGCCGCCATCAGGCCCGCGTTGACCGCGCCCGCGCGGCCGATGGCCAGGGTGCCGACGGGAATGCCGGCGGGCATCTGCACGATGGAAAGCAGGCTGTCCTGGCCGCTTAACGCCTGGCTTTCAACCGGCACGCCCAGCACGGGCAGGGCGGTCATGGCGGCGGTCATGCCGGGCAGGTGGGCGGCCCCGCCGGCCCCGGCGATGATCACCCAAAGGCCGCGGTCCTGGGCGGCGGCGGCGTAGTTGACCATTCGTTTGGGCGTGCGATGGGCCGAAATAACACGGCTTTCCACGCCAATGCCCAGGTCTTCCAAAACCTCCACCGCGTGGCGCATGGTGGGCCAATCAGAGCGGCTGCCCATGATCACGCCGACCCGTACAACACCATGTGGTCCTGACTCCGTCATGATTTCCGTCTATCCGTAATTGGTGGCAAAAAATGTTAGGGGAGGGAGATTATAGGTGGTCGGCGGCCCGCTACCCACCCGGAAAATCACTAAATATGGTAAATCCGGTCGGATTTCGATACAAAAAGACTATATTGTCATCGAATGGGATTCGAAAAAGGTATTTGTTAACCTTTTGGCTCGACGATCATTCCGGTAAGAATCCGTCAAGAACAGGGTATGCCTGATTTCATGAAGATTACCGAAACCCGTCCCGCAAGACCCGCTTCGGCACCGCGCCGGGAACGCGCGGCGGCGGCGGCATCCTATGCCTCATCGTCCGATCTTGGCGCCACCGCGCCGACCGACAGCGCCTAGGTCATGGGCATACCCGAGCCGGAACTGACGCCCAAGGTCCGCAACGCCATCATGACCTTGATGCAGGAAGTGGAAAATCTGCGCGTCGAGGTTGAGCGTGTTAATAGCCGGCTCGCCCATATGGAACGTCTTGCCGATCAGGATACCCTGGTACCGATCCCCAACCGGCGTGCCTTTGTGCGCGAGATGAGCTGGGTCATATCCTACAACGAACGCTATGACGCGGTACCGTCCCTAGTATATCTCGACCTGAACAATTTCAAGGACATCAACGACAGGCATGGACATGCCGCCGG
>JAPYUH010000498.1 GCA_029936195.1 Alphaproteobacteria bacterium | reverse complement strand
AAAGATCTATGCAATAGGCAGTTCGATCGTATCCAGACGGGACAACAACAAGGGATCATCGACCGCCGGATCCACCAGGCCGGCCTGAATGGTCAGGCCCAATGCACCGCCATTTTGTTTCAACAGCGCGCGGTATGTTTCGTCACTTTCACCATAAGGGTAGCACATCACCCAATCCGTCGTCGGCGCGCCGAGGCTGTGGAGAAATTCCAGGCTGGCGGTAACTTCAATTTCCTTCTCCGCCGCGTCAAACTCCCGCAGCCGAAGATGCTTGGCGCCGTGGCCGCCAATATACATGCCGCATTCAATCATCGTCCGAAGCTGGTCCGGCGAGGCGTACAGTTCGCCGGCAAAGTCCCGTTGATCAATGGAGACAATTTTTTCGAACAGCTCGTCAATGAGAACTTTCCGAACCGCCGGCGGCAAGGCATGTTGCAGAACGCTCTTAATGAACCAGATTTCCGCATTATCGAAACGGACCGGTTTGGCGTATTCCCGCCAGTATGCATCAAAGGGCTGAAGGCCATCGGTGTCCTGGCGCGCATCAATGAAGGCGCGGATTTCATCGATTATCACGTTTGGATCAGTTTCCGCGGCACGAATAAAATGGGCCTTGTTGACGTCCAACAGTTCACCATGAACGGTGCTGTTGACAGTCGCAAAAAATGCGCCGTGCATCCTGCGCGCCAGCAATTGCGGCATGACATTGGTAAAATGTTCCAAATAGCCATCATCGAATGTCAACCAGATGGCGTTGCCGGGCAATTCCCCCTCACCCTTGAAGGCTGCCACCACATCGGCCGTGTCGACCACTTTGTAGTGATTGTCGAAATAATCCAACTGCTGTTTGAATTCCGCCAAATCGCGGCCCCTGAGGGCGGGATAGCGGCTGTTCTTCAGGTCGCGCACAAAATGATAGGTCACGATGGTGAGGGGCATTAAAACAACTTATCTGATCACGCTTACCTGGTCACTCTGGGCGGCGTGAAAACAAAATCGATCCTGCGCGGCCGCCTACATGGCGTCCGAGGCAACCTCGCCAAAGGTAACGGGTGCGGCGGGTTTGGACAATCCCTGTGATTTCATGCCCTGGCGGAAGCCGCGGAACGTGGTGTCCTTTTTCCGGTACAGATATTCGATCTGCGCCATCGCCTTGTCGCGGTTCTTGTCGAAGAAATTTTGCGCCAATTGCTTGTTTGCATCTTCCAG
>JAPYUH010000497.1 GCA_029936195.1 Alphaproteobacteria bacterium | reverse complement strand
GGCGGCCGGAGCTAAAGGACAATATTCCAGATAGCAATGCCGTGCTGGTGGACCGTCTGCTGGCTGCCGGCGCCAATATTTTCGGCAAGACCAACGTGCCGATCAATCTGGCGGATTGGCAGTCGTTCAATGAAATCCATGGCACCACCAATAACCCATGGGATTTGTCACTGACGCCGGGCGGATCGTCGGGCGGATCGGCGGCGGCGCTTGCCGCCGGCCTGACCGGGCTGGACGCGGGCAGCGATATCGGCGCTTCCATCCGCAACCCGGCGCATTATTGCGGTGTCTTCGGGCACAAGCCTACCTATGGCATCGTGCCGGGCGACGGCCAGGCCCTGCCGGGCGTATTTAGTCGTCCCGATATCGCCGTTGTCGGCCCCCTGGCGCGCAGTGCCGAGGATCTGGCCCTGTCGTTGGATATCGTGGCGGGGCCGGACCGGTTCGCCGCTGCCGGCTGGCGGCTGGAGTTGCCGCCGCCGCGCAGGAAGGCGCTGAAGGATTTCAAGGTCGCGGTCATGTTGTCAGACCCATCGGCTGAAGTGGAACAATCCTATCAGGATTGTCTGCAGGGCGTGGCCGATGCCCTGGCCAGGGCCGGGGCCAAGGTCAGTGATACGGCGCGGCCGGATGTTGATACCGCGCGGGCCTTCGAGGTCTATATCCTGTTGCTGCGGTCCGCCACCTCGCGCAGTGCCACGGCAGAGCAACTGGATTATTTCGGGCAGGTAGCCGCCGATCCCAAGATCGACGGCGGCAGCTATCTCTCCCGCATGGCGCGGGGTGTGATGATGCCGCATCGGGATTGGCTGGGTCTGGACAACGAGCGGGCCGTCATGCGCCATGCCTGGGCGGAGTTCTTCCGGGACTGGGATATTCTGCTTTGCCCGGCGGCGGTGTCGGCCGCCTGGCCCCATGATCAGGCCGGCGAACGTCATGACCGCACCATCACGGTCAATGGCGAACAGCAGCACGGCGTGGACCAGATGTTCTGGGCCGGCTATCCCAACATGGTTTACCTGCCATCTACCGTTGCCCCGGCAGGGCAGAGCCCCGAGGGCCTGCCCCTGGGCCTGCAGGCGGTGGCGGCGGAAGGCGAGGACAAGACAGCGATCGAATTCTGTCGCCTGACGGCAAATGAAATCTTCGGTTTCCAGGCGCCGCCCGGTTACGAATAGAGCTGTTTCGAATTACACCCCGCGCCTACCGGCC
>JAPYUH010000496.1 GCA_029936195.1 Alphaproteobacteria bacterium | reverse complement strand
GGGCGCCACCCCGAATACCGTCGCCGCGCTGTTCCGGGCCAAGTACATGGTGGGCAAGGTGGTCGCGGAGGTCACCCGCACGGCGCTGAACCTGTGCGGCGCGCACGCCATCTTCAAGGGTTCCCGCCTGGAACAATTGTTCCGCGACGGCGCCATCGCGCCCATCCAAACACCGCCGTCGGATTTCTGCCTCTACAATATTGGCTTGTTCGAATTAGGCCTGGAGGCGAAGGACGTCCTGCCGCCCATGAAACCGCTTTAGGAAACCTCGCTGTAACTCACATCCCGGCCAATGGCGGCGCCTGAATCCTGGCGGGCCCGAAAATCGGTCATCAGGCGGGCGTGGTTGGCGTAGGCCTCGGCACTCAGCGCGGCACCCATACGTTGCTCGGGCACGAAATTTCCATGGTCCCTGCCGCGCACCAGCATGGCGGAACCCCTGGGTTGGCCCACGTCGCGCACCTGGGCGGGAATATAGCTGATGCCGTAGCCAAGGCGCCGACCGGGGGCGAGGTTGGGGCGGGAACAATGCACCAGGTTGGTGTGGTGCAGGGACATCTCGCCCGCCCGCAATGCCATGGGCGCGCCATGCTCGTCATCAAATTCGCCAAAGATGGCCTGGCCGCGCAGGATCAGGTTGTTTTCGCCTGGATCGTCCTGGTGGTCGAACTGTCCGAGCTTGTGGCTCCCCGGCAGCACATGCATGCAGCCGGCTTCGACGCCGGCACCGGACAGCGCCACCCAGGCGGTGACGTGCAGGGCGGGATCGAGATAGAAGTAGGTGCCGTCCTGATGCCATAGAATATATTGCGGCGTGCCCGGGTCCTTGATCCACATGGTGGTGTGATAGACCATGATGTCCGGGCCGATCAGATCCTCCACCGCGTCCAATATGGCGGGATGGCGGACCAGGCGGTCGGCCCAATCGAACAGCAGATAGGATTTTGATTTTTCCGGATAGTCCAGGGTCTTGCCGGTCCTGGCCTCGAACGCCTCGATCTCGCCCCGCGAGGCCGCAACCTCCGCGTTGGTCAGGACTGAGACCGGGTGCAGAAAGCCTTCATCCTCATACTGCCGTACTTCGGCGTCCGTCAGGCGCTTGCCCATGGTGAACATCCCGTGGCTATGGTGCTAGTCTGATCCTCGATAGTGTCCCATAGGTTCCAACCGATGATCAATGCCACACAAAGCAATGCGCTTTACAGCGACAACC
>JAPYUH010000495.1 GCA_029936195.1 Alphaproteobacteria bacterium | reverse complement strand
CATCATCAGGCATCCCATGGTACGCGTGGGCGTTGTTAACGGTCATTTGCTGGGGCACTTACGGCGTGTGCATGCACACCGGTTCCGCCAGCATGGCCAATAAGGAGCACGGCCGCATCATGGCGTTCCTCTGGGTCGGTCTGGCGTATTTTCTCACGGCTGTGATCGCGCCCCTGATCATTTTAAAACTTAAGGGAGGTCCTATCGATTTCTGGGCATACCCCGCCCAAGGCTGGAAATGGTCGCTCATCGCCGGCATCCTGGGTGCCATTGGCGCGCTTGGAGTTTTGCTGGCCTTCGGGGCTTCACCGAACCCGCCGATTTATGTGCCGATTGTCATGTCGATCATCTTTGCCGGCGCGCCAATCGTGAACGCGATTGTCAACACCACCAAGGAAGGCAACTGGCCATACGTGAAGGCGCCATTCATCCTCGGCATTTTTCTCGCTGCGCTGGGCGGATACCTCGTCACTAAAAACCCGCCCAAGCCGCCTCCTACCCAGAAGGCCGAGGCGACCGCCCCGGTTGAAAAATTGACGGCGGAAGAGGAAAATAAATAATTTCGTCTATGGCCAACGCGCCGTCAACCGGCCGGGAGGCCATTCGCACCCGTCAACTCGAGCAGCTGCGTGCCCTCTTGAGTGCTGTGCGCCCCGCCAATTTATTTTACGAATCCAAGCTGGGCGACGCAGGCATCGACGATACCATCGGCAGCCTTGAAGATTTTTCAGCCCGCTGTCCCTTCACGACAAAAGACGAGCTTGCGGCCGATCAACAAGCCAACGCGCCATATGGGACGAACCTCACTTTCTCCCTCGCGCAATACAATCGCATTCATCAAACCAGCGGCACCAGCGGCAAACCGTTGCGCTGGCTGGACACTCCCGAAAGCTGGCAGAGTATGCTCGAAAGCTGGAAGTTGGTTTACCGCGCCGCAGGCGTCACGGACACCGACCGCGCCCTGTTCGCCTTTTCCTTCGGCCCCTTCATCGGATTCTGGATGGCTTACGAGGCCGCCGCGCAAATGGGCTGCCTGTGTTTTCCCGGCGGCGGGCTCACCAGTGCCACCCGGCTGCGCATCCTCCTGGAGAATGAAGTCACTACTCTCTGCTGCACACCCACTTACGCGCTGCGACTTGCTGAAGTCGGCGCGCAGGAGGGCATCGATCTTTCCAACTCCAAACTGAAAACCATCATTGTCGCAGGTGAACCCGG
>JAPYUH010000020.1:18648-32646 GCA_029936195.1 Alphaproteobacteria bacterium | reverse complement strand
CGAATGCGCGGCAAATGCCATCTGTCCGGCAAGGGAACCGACGTTGATAATGGCGCCGGCGCCGCGTTCACGCATGCCTGGCAGAACCGCCTGTGTAACGGCGACGAGACCAAAGTAATTCGTTTCGAATACCCCTCAGAACACTTCCAGCGGCGTTTCTTCGACCGAACCACGGCTGGAAATACCGGCATTGTTGACCAGGACATCTATCCGGCCTTCCGCCGCAAGCACGCTGCCGATGGCATTCTGTATTGAGCCTTCTTCGGTAACATCAAGCGTCAGCATGGCAATGGTGCCGCCGGCCTGTTCAACCTGCTCAATTGCCGCCTTCAGGTCATCCGCGGTGCCGGGATTGCGGACGCCCGCGTACACCTTGTGCCCGGCCTTGGCCAGGCGAACCACCGTCGCCAGGCCGATGCCGGAAGAGGTCCCCGTGATAACCGAAACCGTCTTGATGCTGCCCAGATTTACGCGTCCTTATGCGTCCTTATGAGGGTTGATCAGGTATTTCTCGCCCGTGGCCTGCTTGCCATAGACGCCGATCGCTTCCGCCGTCAGCATTTCCGGCAGGGAGACCACTTGCGTGTAGTGGGAGGCGAAGGTGGTGTTGATCTCCGCCGCGACGCGCTGGCGCAGGCGGTTGATGACCTCGCCGCCGGCTTTCTGCAGGAACGGTGTCAGCAGCCAGCCGCCGACGCCCCACATCATGCCAAAGCCGCGGTTGAACTCGGTCGGGCCCCGGTCCAGGCCGCCGTAAATGTAGACCTGCTTGTAAGTGGATGAACCGTAGCGGCTGTATTCCGCCGCGTTGCGGTTGGCGGCGGCTTCCATGCAAGTCAGGATCTGCCCCGCAAGACGGCCGCCGCCGATGGCGTCAAAGGCGATTGTGGCGCCGGTTTCGGCCAGGGCGTCGGTCAACGCGTCCATGAAGTTGGCGGAGGATGTATCGCAGACATGCTTGGCGCCAAGGCCTTGCAATAATGCCACCTGTTCTGGTTTGCGCACGATGTTGACCAGATCGACGCCGTCGGCAAGGCAGATCTTGTTCAGCATCTGGCCCAGGTTCGAGGCGGCCGCCGTATGCACCAGCGCCGTATGATCCTCCATGCGCATGGTTTCCACCATGCCCTGGGCGGTCATGGGATTGACGAACCACGATGCGGCCTGCGACGGCGTCACGCCGTCGGGCATTTCCAGGCATTGGCGCACCTTCACGCAGCGGAACTGGGAATACATGGAACCGCCGATGATGGAAACGGTCTTGCCCATCAGGGCCTGGGCCATCTCGGAGGCGCCAGCGGTGATCACCACGCCCGCCGCCTCGTTACCCACCGCCAGATCCTGATCCAGCCGCCCGGCCATGGACTTCATCAGGCTGTCGGGCACCGCCGCCGTGACGACCGCATCATCGCCCAGGCCGGAGTATTGCGCCGTTGTCATATCGGCGGCGCCGAACAACAAGCCCAGATCGGACGGATTTACGGGCGTCGCTTCGATCCGGACGACAATTTCATCGTCTTTTGGTTCGGGCACCGGCACCTGGGCCAGCATGATTTCAAGGCTGCCGCCGGATTTGATGGTGGAGCGTAGTTCTAGGGCCATTGTATAGGTTCCTGTATCTGTTCAAACGGAAAGGGTTTCCAAAATGGTGCCGTCCGTGGCGAAGGCGGTGGCCCGCAACGGGCCGGAGGGGGAGGCTGCCGCGTCGATGGTGATGCTATGTGGGGTAGATTGCACACCCTTGTGGGCGGCATCGAAGCCCCGTATCACATATGTAAAATTTCCAAACGGCGCCGCCATGGTTTCGAACCCCTTGGTATTCCACCAAAAGGCATCGTTTTGTTTTTCCAGCGGTTTGGCGGGGTCGATGCCGGCGTTGACAAACAGCAGCCGGCCATCCGAGGTCGGCGCGGCGGAGGCCAGGCCATGGAGAAATTCGTAGTGGCCTTCATGATCCTGAAACGCCTCCCGCAGCTCGGTCGTCCAGCGGGTGGTCACAACCACCCCGGCGCGGAATTTTGCCGGCGCCTCGACGGGATCGCCGCCATAGGCGCGCAAGGTCGCCTCTACCCCATGCTCCATCATCCACCTGAAGGTTTCGATGGGGCGCATGGCCCATTGTATTTCCAACAGCTTGACCCACATTTCCTCCTGGGCGCCGCGCAGATGGGCGACCTGGATACCGGGCAAATCCTTGCGGAAGCGCAGCAACTCGTCCACCGTGTCCGCCACCGCACCGCCATGGCCCATGTAGTTGCCCAGATATACCAGGCAATCGCCACGCTCCAGCCGGTCGCCCAGGGCGCCATGTAGGGCCCGCAAGGCCTCCGCCTGTCCCAGCACGGCCGGAACGGCCCAAATTCGTTGCGTGGCATTGAGGGTAATAAGCATGACGGTAACTTATAAACGCTGGGCGCAAGATATCCAGCCCATGGGCCCCCGCCATGGTATAAAATTCCACAAAACGCGGGAAGGATCAAAAATGACGGATATACAAATCGGCGTGGTGGGGTGTGCCGGCCGCATGGGATTGAATCTATTGCGCCAAATCCATGCCACGGACGGCTGCGCCATTGCGGGCGGCAGCGAGCGGCCGGGTCAAGAAGCTATTGGCCGGGATCTGGGCGAAATGGCGGGCCTGGGCGCGTTGGGCATTGCCGTCGGGGGGGAGCCGGGGGCCCTGTTCGAACGCTCGGACATCGTTCTGGATTTCACCGTGCCCGCCGCCACCGTGGCCCATGTTGCCCTGGCGGTCGAAAGCAACACCAAAATGGTTATCGGCACCACCGGCACGACGGCCGCGGACGATGCCGCCATCGCGGCGGCCGCGCAATCCGTGGCGATCATGCGGGAAGGCAACATGAGCCTGGGCGTTAACGTCCTGGCGGTTCTGACCCGGCAGATGGCCGGCTATCTGGACGCGGATTTCGACATTGAAATCGTCGAGATGCACCACCGCCACAAGGTCGATGCCCCCTCGGGCACGGCACTGCTTTTGGGGCGGGCCGCCGCCAGTGGCAGGGGCGTGGCGCATGATGATGTCATGCAGGGCGGCCGCCATGGCATTACGGGGGAGCGCCGGCGCGGCGATATTGGCTATGCCTCCCTGCGCGGGGGCAATGTTGCGGGCGAACACAGCGTCGTATTCGCCGCCGATGACGAGCGGGTGGAGCTGACCCACAAGGCCACGGACCGGGCCATCTTCGCCCGCGGCGCGTTGGCGGCGGCGCGCTGGCTGGCGGACCAGAAACCGGGGCTGTACGGCATGGCCGATGTCCTCGGATTATGAAGACTGTGGGCTATAGCCCGATGAACGCTTTTGTGACGGTCGATTTAGTGGTGGCCAATTTGGCGCAGGGCGACGGACAGGGCATCGGCGAAGGATCGCCTCTCCTCGGGTGCCAGGAACCGGCCCAGGCGCACCGTGCGCCCGTGAGAGGTGACCATGACACTGCCGTGGCTGCCCACGTCCTCCGTCTCCTCGACCTCCAATCTGACCCGGGCCCAATAGGGCTGGAACAACCAGTGCCGCTGGCGCCCGCCGGGATGGATACGGCTCACCGCCAGTTCCCGCACGGACAGTTGCACGGTCTCTTTCAATCCCCCCGATCGATAGCTGAAGCGGAAAGCCAGATAGATCGCGGCCACGTCAAGCCCGATGAAGCCCAGCACCGGCCAGGCGCCGGCGAGGGAAAAACCCAGCCCGGCAATCAGGGAAAACAGGCAGATCGCCGCCATCAGAATGCCAAATCCCCGTGGGCTCAAGGAGCGGTTCGGCCGCAATTCGGCGGCAAACAGCAGCTCGTCCAAATTCCCCGTGCGGTCCATTCCCATGACAAGCAGCCTAAACCATGAAAAAGGCGAATATCGAGAGCTTCTTTGCTCGTCTGCAAGCCGCCGACCCGGAGCCCAAGGGCGAATTAAACTACGCCAACACCTACACCCTGCTGGTCGCCGTGGTGCTGTCGGCCCAGGCCACGGACGTGGGCGTCAACAAGGCCACCAAGGCGCTGTTTGAAGAGGTGGATAACCCGGAGGCAATGGTCAAGCTGGGCGAGGCCAAATTGAAACAGCACATCCGCACCATCGGGCTGTTCAATACCAAGGCCAAGAACGTCATCAAGCTCAGCCGTCAATTGCTGGAAAACTTCGACGGCCAGGTGCCCGAAACCCGCGAAGAACTTGAAACCCTGCCCGGCGTGGGGCGCAAGACCGCCAACGTGGTCTGCAATATCGCTTTTGGCCAGCCGACCATCGCCGTTGATACGCACCTGTTCCGCCTGGGCAACCGAACCGGCCTGGCGCCCGGCAAAACGCCCCTCGAGGTAGAGCGCAAATTGGAAAAGCGCATCCCAAAGGTCTATCTGCAGCACGCCCACCATTGGCTGATCCTGCATGGCCGCTATGTCTGCAAGGCCCGCAAGCCCGACTGCCCCAGCTGCATCGTCAACGATGTGTGCGGCTATAAAGCCAAGACCACGGTCTGACCCATGGGGTTTGCGCCATGCTGATCGTCACCCAGCGTTACCGCATTGATTGGGGTCATTGCGACCCGGCGGGGATCATATTCAACCCGAATTATTTCGCTTGGATGGATGCCGGTTGCCACAACCTGTTCAAAGCCGCCGGAGTGCCGTTCGCGGAAATGATGCGGGACACGGATTTTGTCGGCTGTCCCCTGGTCAAGAACGAGGCCGAGTTTACCCAACCGGCATTTTATGACGATATCATCACCCTGGCCTCGCAAGTGGAGAGTTTTGGCGGCAAGTCCTTCAAACTGCTCCACCGCTTTACGCGGGGCGGCGACCTGCTGGCGGAAGGCCGGGAAATCCGCGTCTGGGCCTACGGCAACCCCATGGGCGGCACGGCGATCAAGGCCGAACCGGTTCCCGACGATGTGAAGGCGGCCGTGTCGGTGCAAGGAACAATTGATTTCAGCAGCTAGGGCATTTTCAATGCAGTCTGAATCGCCCGCTCCCCCGGCCCAACCACCTATTAACGGAATTAGGTAGCAAGCGCACCTAATTTCAGATTGGGAGCCATTTGAGCCAAATTCTGGCGTTTCTATTAGGTGGACTCGTTTCCCTCAGCGCTCACAACCATCTCGATGCCCATTTCGGGAGATTTGTGGACAAAGAGCTTAGCTCTGTAATTAGTATGTCGCGTCTCGCCGAAGGCGTCTTCGTAGATAACACGCCCAAAAATATACAGATCGCCTCTCTTCGCGAAGACATCGTCTTTGTATTGTTTCCAAGTCGCGACCTTGAGGAAATGCGTGCGGGTCAACTGTTGACTGGGGCCGATGTCCATATTGGTTCGCGGCACATCATCGTCAATCGTAAGATGGGCGTCTTCAGAATAGAGGACTTGAGTCGCGCCCATATCTCGCACTTTGTAAGCGGGGGTCAATCCGTGATTTTTCAGCACTACGGCAATTCGCGGGACTTCTGTCGAGCCGGCTCGAGGCCGGTTATTTCGATGTTCTCAAGATGGATGTAGGCGCGGAGTTCCGCTTGGGAGGATTTCCTGGTGACTTCAATGGCGTCTCGAGCGGCTTCGGTGGCGGCAATGGCGGCCTTGGTCGTTTTTTTGGCTTCACACACCATGTCTTCAGCGGCTTTGGCGGCCTTGCGGGTATGGACGAGAGTGCGCCAGATCAGGAATATACCAGAGCCAGTTACAGCGAGCGCAATCCAGCCAGCGACGGCCAATTGCTGCGTGAATTTGGCCATGATCTGCTGAGCGGCGAGATCACGGCGGGCAATATGGCGAAGCTCATTTTGGGCTTTTGTGTCGGATAGGTTGGTTTTTGGTTTGGCGGTATTGGGATCGACAGGCTTAGAGACCCCGTTGCGGGTGTTTGACTTAGACTTGACGGCTTTGGGCCGCTCAGCCCGGCATCCATCATGATTGCCAGCGCCAATTCCTGCCGGTCCATGGGGCCTCTGGCGCGCAACGTGGACAGGATATACCGGGATAGATAGGCCTGTTGTAGAACAGCCACACAGCGTTGTTCGTCTGCGTGATCTGTAGCGGGACTTGGGCGGTATCAATTAGCTGTAGGGCGGCGTCAATGTGTGCCAGGCTATCTTGCAGCCATGCTAGTCGGGTCTTGGTGATTTTGAGTTCCGCCGCCAGTTCGCCGCGCTTTGCTGTCAGAGTATTTATTGCATCACCTGCCATGCCAGCAGGATAGGGAATTGGGGCGGATTACCAAAGTCAGTCTTTGGTGCGTTCGCTACCTATTTCCGCCCATTAATGGTACCCCGTGGCTGGTTGGGCCGGGGTAGCGGGCGGTTCAGACTGCATTGAAAATGCATTAGGCGTTTTTGTCTCACGAATAGTTCAGGCATCGTCCCGGCGGTCGGACGGCAGCATGGCAAAGAGCACATGGTCGCTCCATTTGCCGTTGATGCGCAGGTACTTGCGGGCAAAACCTTCTTTCTGGAAACCGGTTTTCAACAGCACCTTGGTCGAGGCTTCGTTATGGGGCAGGCAGGCGGCTTCCAGACGGTGCAGACCCAACTCGTCAAAGACAAAGGGCAGCGATGCCGTGACACCATCCTGCATCAGACCCTGGCCGGCATATTGCTCGCCCATCCAATAACCCAAGGCACAGGATTGGGTCACGCCCCGGCGCACGTTGGACAGGGTAATACCGCCCAACAGGCTGCCATCGCTCTGCCGAAAGACAAAAAAGGCATAGCCGACGCCATCGCGGGCGTCGCGGGAATAGCGGCGCAGGCGGCGTCGATAGGCATTCTTGGTCAGCTCATCTTCCAGCCAGGTCGGTTCCCACGGCGTGAGAAAGGTGCGCGAGGCGGCGCGCAGGCGGGCCCATTCGGCCCAATCCGACAGTTGCGGGGCGCGCAAATAAACCCGCTGCCCCTTCAGGGTGGGCGGGCTTCCAATCCATGGTGGATTACGCAGAAAAGTAGACATGCCCCCCAACCATCATAAGTTCACCATCAAGTTAGCTTTCTCAACCCTTGGCGAACCTTGCCGCAATTTCGGCCCTGCTGGCAAGGCCCGCGATGGGGCCCATGGCGGCGACGGCGGGTTCGCCGCCACTGCTGATGCGCCCTGCCACCCGGCGGACGGCGGCCACATCCACCGCATCGATGCGTTCGATCAGCTCCTCCACCGGGATCTGCCGGCCAAAAACCAGGGTCTGGCGGGCCAGTTGCTCGGCGCGGGAGGCGGAACTTTCTAACGACATCAGGGTGCCCGCCTTCAACTGCGCCCGGGCCCGGTTAACCTCGTCCTGGGCGGCATCGCCGCTTAGGCGCAGCATCTCATTACAGATCACCGGCACCAGTTCACCGACCTGGTCGGCCCCGGTGCCGGCGTAGATCGTAAAGGCGCCGCATTCCTTGTAGGAGGAGGCAAAACAGAAAATGGAATAACACAAGCCCCGCTTTTCCCGCACTTCCTGGAACAATCGGGATGACATCCCCCCGCCCAAGACCGTCGACATCACCTGCATGGGATAGAAATCGTCATCGTCATAGGGCAAGGCCGGCAGGGCCAGGGCAAAATGCACCTGCTCCAACTCCCGCTCTTCCCGGCTTTCCCCGCCCTTGAAGACCGCTGCCTCGAACGGATGGTGGGCGCCGGGGCGCAGGTTGCCGAACTTGGCCTCGGCCATGGCCACCAGGGCATCATGATCGACGGCGCCGGCGGCGCACAGCAGCAGGCGCGATGCGGTATAATGTTCCGCCATGAAATCAAAAAGCACCTCGCGGCCCATGGCGGCGACACCTTCGGCGGGGCCGAGGATGGAGCGGCCCAGAGCCTGATTGGGGAACGAGACCTCCTGCAGGCGGTCAAAAATAATGTCGTCGGGGGTATCTTCCGATTGGCCGATCTCCTGGATCACCACGGCGCGTTCGCGGGCCATCTCCGCCTCCTCGAAGGTGGAGCGTTGCAGGATGTCGGCCAGGATGTCGACGCTCAAGGCCAGATCCTCTTTCAGCACCCGGACGAAATAGGCGGTGTGCTCGCGCGAAGTATAGGCGTTCAAATGGCCGCCGACGCTTTCGATCTCCACCGCGATATCCTGGGCCGAGCGGCTGTCCGTGCCCTTGAATGCCATGTGTTCCAGCATATGGGCGACGCCGTTGTTGGCGATGCTCTCGTAGCGGGCGCCGGCATCGACCCAGACGCCCACGGCGGTGGTTTGCACCCCGTCCCGGCTTTCGGAAATCACCCGGAGGCCGTTGGCCAGGGTTGTCATTTGAGTGGTCACGGTTTTTGAGTCCTCAATTCATGTTCTGCGCAGGCTTCGGATATGGTCCCGCAGGGTGGCAAGGTCGTTTGGCAGTATGGCAAAGCGTTCTTCCCGTTGATACAGGTCCGAGAGGTGTTCCGGCAATGGGGGGCGGATACCGCAGGCTTTTTCCACCGCGTCGGGAAATTTCGCCGGATGGGCCGTGGCCAGGGTGATCACCGGGCCATCGGGATCCAGGTCTTGGGCGGCACGCAGGGCGACGGCCGTGTGGGGGTCAATGATGATGCCGCTGTCGCGGTAAACATCGCCGATGGTCTGGGTCGTCGCGGCCTCGTCCACCCGGTGGGATTGGAAAATTTCCCGCGCCTGGGCCAGGGCGGCGGGGGAGACATCGAAGCCGCCCCGTTCGGCAAGGTCATCCATCTGCCCCTGAACCGTTGCGCCGTCCCGGCCGGCCAGATCAAACAACAGGCGTTCAAAATTGCTGGCGACCTGAATATCCATGGACGGGCTTTGCGTCGCCACCACCTGGTCCTTGCGATAACTCCCCGTCTGGAAAAAGCGGTACAGGATATCGTTGCGGTTGGTGGAAACGATCAGGCGCTCTATGGGCAGGCCCATGCGGGCCGCCGCGTAACCAGCGAAGACACAGCCGAAGTTGCCCGTGGGCACGGCGAAGGTAACCTTGCGCTCCGGTGCGCCCAGGGCCACCGCGGCGGTGATGAAATAGACCACCTGGGCCACCACGCGGGCCCAGTTGATGGAATTGACCGCCGACATGGCGATCTCGTCACGAAAGGCCAGGTCGTTGAAGGCCGCCTTTACAAGCGCCTGGCAGTCATCGAAATTGCCTTCGATGGCGATGTTGTGCACGTTGTCCGACAGTACCGTGGTCATCTGCCGCCGCTGTACTTCCGTCACCCGGCCGTGGGGGTAGAGGATAAAGATATCGATGGCGTCCCGGTCCTTGCAAGCCTCGATCGCCGCCGATCCCGTGTCCCCCGAGGTCGCGCCGACAATGGTCACCCGGCGCCCTTGACGGGCCAGTTCGCGGTCGAACAGGCGGCCCAGCAATTGCATGGCCACGTCCTTGAAGGCCAGGGTCGGGCCGTGAAACAGCTCCATCAGCCAATGACTCTTGGGGCCCTCGGTCAGTTGCCGCAACGGCACGACATCTCCGTGGGCGAAGCCGGCGTAGGCGGCCTTGGTCATGGCCAACAGCTCGTCCGGCGGAATATTATCCATGAACGGGGCCAGGATGCGCGCGGCGGCCTCCGGATAGGGCAGGCCGGCCAGGGCGGCGAGGTCATCGTGACTTAATTGCGGCCAATCGGCGGGCACGTACAAACCGCCGTCCCGGGCCAGGCCGGTCAGCAGGACATCCCCGAAAGCGAGGTCGGGGGCTTGGCCACGGGTTGAGATGTAGTGCACGGCATGGACTCCAAAAAGCGAGGCGCCAACCTATCCAGACAAGTACCGCTTTTCAAGGTGTTCCCGGAAAATCGCGCCATTCAATGGCGCCCCCGTCACCGCCTGCAAAAGGTCGTCGGCGGATCGGTGCAGGCGGCCCTGGCCGTGAACATGTTCCGCCAGCCAGGACATCAAGGGGTTGAAGTCGCCCAGGGACAGATGTTCGGGAAGATCGGGCAGTGCCGTGACGGCGGCCCGATAGATCTGCGCCGCCGCCATGGCGCCCAAGGTATAGGTGGGGAAATAGCCGAATGCCCCGTCCATCCAGTGAATATCCTGCATGCAGCCCAGCCGGTCGCTGGGCACCTCGATGCCGAGCAAATGCGCCATGCCCTCGGACCAGGCACCGGGCAGGTCGGCGACGTCGAGATCGCCCGAGAGCAGAGCCTTTTCCAGGCGGTAGCGGTGAATGACGTGCAGCGGATAGGTCACTTCGTCCGCTTCCACCCGGATCAGGGAGCGGGCCACGTGGCGGACCCGCCGGGCCAAACCAGGCGCCTCCCAGGCGGGGCCCGAAAGACCGCCCATTTCAGCCAGCAGGGGGGCCAGGAAACCGAGAAAAGCATCGCCCCGGCAGACCTGCATTTCGATCAACAAGGATTGGCTTTCATGTATGGCCATGCCCATGGCCTGGCCCACCGGTTGGCGGCGCCATTGCGCCGGCAGGCCGCGTTCGTACATGCCGTGGCCGCCTTCATGCAGGGCGGGAAACAGGCTGCCCAGGGGATCGGCCTCGTCATAGCGGGTGGTCAGACGCACGTCGTCCGCCACGCCGCCCGTGAAGGGATGGAGCGAGATGTCCAGGCGGCCATGTTCGAAATCAAACCCCAGGGCAGCCAGCAGTCGCCGCGACAGGCGCTCCTGGGCTTGCACCGGCATGCTCTCGGGTGCGGCGGGCGGTACGGTTTGCCGGTCCAACACCCGGTCCAGCAGATCAGGCAGGAAATCGGCCAAGGTATCGAAATGGCGGTCAATATCCGATCCTTGCAGGCCCGGCTCATACTGCGACAACAGGGCATCATAGGGGGCGCAGCCGAACGCGGCGCCCTTGGCCGCCGCGGCTTCAATCGTCAGGGATACGACCTCTTCCAGATAGGGGCGCAGGGCGCTGAAATCATCCGCTTCGCGGGCCGTGCGCCAGGCCATCTCGCAAGCCGAGCCCGCATGGCTCATGGCCGTGACCAGGTCGCCAGGCAGGGCAGTGGCGTGGCGCCGTTTCCTAGCCATCTCCCGCAAGTTGGCCGTCTCCCACGGATCCAAATCCGCATTTTCGGCTTGCTCCAACAAATCGCCGATCTCGCCAGCGCACAACATTTCGTGGCCCAGCAGGGACAGGGTTGCCAATTGTTCCGCCCTGGCACCGGCACCGCCGGTGGGCATCATGGCGGCGGCGTCCCAATGCAGCACCGCCGCCGCCCCATTCAGGTTGGCCAGCTTGCTAAAGTGGCCGCACAATTGTTCGTAGGCCGTCATGTGTCGCCGTCCTTCCGCCGATGCGCCAACCCGAATATGGCCGCCACTACCGCCGCCAGCAAAAACCAGGTGATGGCATATTGTAAATGATCGTTGCGCACGGAAGCCTGGGCGACGCCGCCCACGGGCAGACCGCCTGGATATATCGTGGCGTCCGCCAGTATCACAACCGGCGGCAGATCCAAACCGCGGGCCCTGGCCATGCCCGCGACATCGTACCAAAACCATAGTTGCGCCTTGGCGTCATGCTCCGGTGTCCAAAACCCCTGCTCGAATTCCGCGCGCAAAATACCGTTGACCGTAACCACGCCGCTGACCTGTCCGCCTGGGCGGCTGGCGGGGTCGCGCCGCTGGTTGGGGATCCAGCCCCGGTTGACCAGCACCGCCGCGCCGTTCGCCAAACGCAGGGGCGTGATCACATGCAGGCCGGGCGTGCCGCGAAAGGTTCTGGGCGTGATATGGGCCTCCAGATCGTGCAGGAACGTACCGCGCACGGTGACCGGGCGATGGGCCAGGGCGCCGGGGTTATCCAAATGAGCTTCCAGCGATACCGGCGGCGCGGCCAATCCCGCTCGTATGCCCGCCAGCAGATCTTCTTTCCAGGCCAGGCGTTGCATCTGCCAAATGCCCAGGGACAAGGTCACCGCCAAGGCCGACAGGGTCAGAAATATCGGGACTATGCCGGGCCGGCGCATTGTCTAATCAGACCGTCCGTCGCCGAAACCGGCGACCGAGTGGCGGTATTGCAGGGCGATCAGGGTCGCCTTCAAGGGCCGCAGGCACAAAATGGTGGCGCCCAAGATGAAGGGGAGCTGATAGATCAGATGGGCCCAGATGGGCGGCGCGAAGGTTCGTTCCACGATAAACGCCAGGGCGACCGCCAGGCCGCCGACGATCAGGATGACGAATATTGCCGGCCCGTCGCCTGAATCATGGGCCGACAGGTCCAGGCCGCAATAGCCGCAGATTTCGGCCACATGCAACAGGCCATCGTACAATTTGCCCTTGCCGCAGCGCGGACAGCGGCACAGCGGGCCAATAACAAAGGGCGACACCGACGTGCCGCCCCTTGCGTTGTTTGCCATTGGGGTCGCTTTAATGGGCAGCCAGCGTCCCCGCGCCCCATACATAGATGAAGCAGAACAGGAACAGCCAGACCACATCGACGAAATGCCAATACCAGGCCGCAGCCTCCAGGCCGAAATGATGCTCCGGCTTGAAATGTTCCCTGGACGTGCGGATCAGGCAGACAAATAGGAAGATCGTGCCGATCAACACATGCAGGCCATGGAAGCCCGTCGCCATGAAGAAGGTGGAACCATAGATGCCGCCCGTGAAGGTAAAGGCCGCATTGGCATATTCATAGGCCTGCACGCAGGTGAAGACGGCGCCCAGCAGCACCGTCACGATCAGGCCCTGCACCGCGCTTTTCGTATTGCCCTCGCGGACCGCGTGATGGGCCCAGGTCACCGTGGTGGAGGAGGTCAGCAGGATCAGAGTGTTGATCAGGGGCAGATGCCAGGGATCAAAGGTGTGAATGCCCTCGGGCGGCCAGACCCCGCCGATCTGATCGGGGGGATAAATGGCGGCATTGAAATAGGCCCAGAACCAGGCCATGAAGAACATCACCTCCGAGGCGATGAACATGATCATGCCAAAGCGCAGATGCAGTTGCACCACTTCCGTGTGGTGTCCTTCGTCCTTGGCCTCGCGGATCACGTCGCGCCACCAGACCAGCATGGTGTAGAGGACGATCAGGAAGCCGATAACGAGGATCCATGGCGGACCCTCATGCATGAACCAGACACCTCCGAGGGCCATGGTAAACGCGCCGATCGCGCCAACGGCGGGCCAGGGGCTGGGATCCACCAGGTGGTAGTCATGCCCTTTTGCGTGCGTATCAGCCATTATCTCACTCCGTTCTCGGGAACTTATTGCGCCGCGTTCGCGGCAATAACATTCATTGCGGTTTTTGTTGTGTCCGCCTGGCTGCCCGCCACCTCGAAAAAGGTGTAGGACAGGGTGATGGTTTTTACATCGTCAAGATTGCGGTCATTCACGATGCCGGGATCAACAAAAAACGATACCGGCATGTCGACCCGCTGCCCGGGCTTCAAAGCCTGTTCGGTAAAGCAAAAACATCCGATCTTGTTGAAATAAGCCCCCGCCTTGTCGGGCGTCACATTGAAGGTCGCCGAACCAACGATGCGGCGGTCGCCGGGGTTCGAAGCTTCATAAAAGGCCAACGCCTGTTCGCCGACCCGCAGGGTAATGGACCGCTGTTGCGGGCGGAAATCCCAACCCAGGCCGCGCCCCGTATCGGCATTAAAGCGCACGGTGATGACCCGCTCGCCGATCTCCGAGGGCGCCTTTTCCGCAACCTGCGTGGTGCCGCCAAAGCCGGTGACCTGGCAGAACATCTGATACAGGGGCACGGCGGCATAGGCCATGGCGCCCATGCCGACGACGACGCCGGCGGCAATCAGGGCGGTGAGCCCATTCCGACGGTTGGTTGCGCGGTTCTTGTGTGCCTTGACGATGCTCAATTCGGGCTCCACGTCTGGCCTTGCATGTTAATCATGGTCAGGAAAAACAAAGCGACCATGGCAACGACCAATATGCCGGCGATGGCCCAATTACGGCCCTTGCGCTGCTTATGCATCTTGCCGATGGGCATTAGAGCCAGCCTCCAGCCAGACGCTCGCCCAACATCAGGGCGAACAGCGCAAAGAGGTAAAAGATCGAATAGCCGAACAGCCGCCGGGCGGGCTTGTCATTGTCGGCGCCGCTGTCAGTGCCATAGTCGGCGCTGTTGTCGGCGCTAT
>JAPYUH010000020.1:15988-18548 GCA_029936195.1 Alphaproteobacteria bacterium | reverse complement strand
GGCCCGCCAAACCTGCACGGCGAAACCCAGAAATGCCAGACCCAACAGGCTCGCGCCGATGCCATAGGTCAGGCCGCAGACGCCCAGGGCAACGGGGCTGAGGGTAATGGGGATCAGGATCAGGGAATAGAACAGGATTTGCCGCCGGGTTGCCGCCTTGCCCGCGACCACGGGCAACATGGGCACGCCAACATTGCGGTAGTCATCGGCCCGGTACAGCGCCAGGGCCCAGAAATGCGGCGGCGTCCAAAAGAATATTATCGCGAACAGGGCGATCGAGGCCATGGTCACGTCGCCACTGGCCGCGGCCCAGCCGATCATCGGGGGAAAGGCGCCGGCCGCGCCGCCGATGACGATGTTCTGCGGCGTCCGCCGTTTCAGCCACATGGTGTAGATGAAGATATAAAAGGCGATGGTCATGGCCAGCAACGCCGCCGACAAGATATTGACCACCGCCCCCATGACCAGAACCGAGGCGAAAGACAGCACTGTGCCGAAGATCAAGGCGGCGCGGGGCTTGATGTTGCCGCGGGGGATGGGCCGCTCGCAGGTGCGCAGCATCTGGCCGTCAATATCGGCGTCGTACCACATATTTATCGCGCCCGAGGCCCCGGCGCCCACGGCGATGCAGAGCAGCGCCACGATGGCCAGTCCCGGATGCATGCTGCCTGGCGCCAGCATCAGTCCGACCAGGGCCGTAAAGACAACCAGGCTCATCACCCGGGGCTTCAACAGGGCCAGATAATCGGCCCAAAAGCCAAGCGTACGGCTGCCGCCGACCCTGCCCTGTTTCTGCCGCTCAATTGCCAGATTGCCGCTATTCATAGCCAAATGTCCTCTTTTCTCCGCCGTCGCCTAGTTGCCGCCACTTACTTGATGCGCGGCAGTTCCTCGAACTGATGAAAGGGCGGGGGTGACGGCAGTGTCCATTCCAGGGTATCGGCGGCCTCGCCCCAAGGATTATCCGGGCATTTCTCGCCGGAGGTAATGGTTTTGATGGCGATGTAGATAAACAACAAGGTCGCCGCGCCGGTGATGTAGGAGCCGAGGGAGGAGATCATGTTGAACCCCGCATAGGCGTCCGGATAGTCCGGTATGCGCCGGGGCATGCCCGCCAAGCCGCTGAAATGCTGCGGGAAAAAGATAATGTTCACGCCGATAAAGATGATCCAGAAATGAATCTTGCCCAAGGTCTCGTTATACTGCCGGCCCGACATCTTGCCGATCCAGTAATAAAACGCCGCATAGATGCCGAACAGGGCGCCCATGGACATGGTGTAATGGAAATGCGCCACCACGTAATAGGTGTCATGCATGACAATATCGATGCCGGAATTGGCCAGGATCACGCCGGTCACGCCGCCGATGGTAAAGAGGAAGATCATGCCAAGGGCGAACAGCATGGGCACCCGCAAGGTGATGGAGCCGCCCCACATGGTGGCGATCCAGCTAAAGATCTTCACCCCCGTGGGCACCGCGATGACCATGGTCGCGCCAATGAAATAGGCCCGCGTGTCCACGTCCATGCCGGCGGTATACATGTGATGGGCCCAGACGATGAAGCCTACCGCGCCGATCGCCACCATGGCGTAAACCATGCCCAGATAGCCGAATACCGGCTTGCGCGAGAACGTCGCGACGATGTGGCTGACCACGCCGAAGGACGGCAGGATCAGAATGTAGACTTCCGGATGACCGAAGAACCAGAACAGATGCTGGTACAGCACGGGATCGCCGCCCTGTGCCGCATCATAGAACGCGGTGCCGAAGTTGCGGTCCGTCAGCAACATCGTGATGGCGCCGGCCAGAACGGGCAGGGACAGCAGCAGCAGAAAGGCGGTGACCAGCACCGACCAGACGAACAGGGGCATCTTGTGCAGGGTCATGCCCGGCGCCCGCATGTTGAAAATGGTCGTGATGAAATTGATGGCGCCCAGAATTGACGAGGCGCCCGCCAGATGCAGGGATAGAATGGCCATGTCGACCGACGGGCCCGGATGGCCGGAGGTGCTGAGCGGGGCATAGACCGTCCAGCCCGTGCCGGCGCCATTCCCCCCCGCCGTGCCTTCCACGAACATCGAACCAAACAGCATCAGGATGGCGGGCGGCAGCAGCCAGAAGGAGATGTTGTTCATGCGCGGGAAGGCCATGTCCGGCGCCCCGATCATCAGAGGCACGAACCAGTTGCCGAAGCCGCCGATAAAGGCCGGCATGACCATGAAAAAGACCATGATAAGGCCGTGACCGGTGATCAACACGTTGAAGAAATGGTGATCGCCGCCCAGAATGCCCGGGCCGGGCGCCGCCAGCTCCATGCGCATCATGATGGACATGGTACCGCCGATCAATCCGCCGATTATGGCGAAGATCAGATACATGGTGCCAATGTCTTTATGGTTCGTGGAATAGACCCAGCGCCGCCATCCGGTCGGCGTGTGGTGATCGTGGTCGTCGTGTGCGGCGGAGCTATAAGCCATTGTCTGTCTTCCTATCGCTTGTCGTCTTTACTCGAATTCGGCCGAAACCTGACTATTCGGCCGTTTTTGCACTGGTACCCTTG
>JAPYUH010000020.1:9587-15888 GCA_029936195.1 Alphaproteobacteria bacterium | reverse complement strand
GGCGTCCGCCAATTTCACGCCCGCCGTCGCGCCGGTGGAGGCATATTCCTCCTTGGCCTTTTCGACCCACGCGGCGAAGGCCACTTTCGAAACAACCTTGACCATGATCGGCATGAAGCCGTGACCCGTGCCGCAGAGTTCCGAGCACTGGCCGTAATAAGTGCCCTCCTTCTCGACCCGCATCCAGGTTTCCCGCAGGCGGCCGGGAATGGCGTCCAGCTTGACGCCGAAGGCCGGCATGGCCCAGGCATGGAGAACATCGTCGGCGGCCACCAGCAGGCGGACATTGGTATTGACCGGAATGACGATGGCCTCGTCCGTGGTCAGCAGGCGGGGCTGGCCGTCCTGTAGCTCATCCGCTTCTACCATTGCCGCGTCGAAGGTGAATTCGCCATGGTCGGGATATTCATAGGACCAATACCATTGATGCCCGATCGCCTTCAGGGTCATCTCGGCATCCTTGGTGCTGTCGGCGAAATACAACAGCTTGAACGAGGGAATGACGATGACCACCAAAATCACGATGGGGATCGCCGTCCACATAACCTCCAACAAGGTATTGTGGGTCGTGGTGGTTGGTTCCGGATTGTTCTTGGCCGAGAATTTGACCAGGACGTAGATCATCAACACCGTGACGAACACGGCGATGACCACGCTGACGACCATGAGGAAATTATGGAATTCGTTGATCTGTGCCGCAACCGGCGTCACCGCATCCTGCAAGCCCAGTTGCCAGGGATGCGCCATGCCATGGTCCGCCTGCGCGGACAGGCTGGTCAGGCATGTGCCCAACAGCGCTATCGGCGCGAACAATTTTCGCCAAGCCGTCATATCAAAGCCTCAATTTTTTCCAATAATTTCACGCCGGGACGTCTTCCCACTTACTCAATCGGCTCTATGTAGCCCACCGGATCGGGGCGGAACAAGCCCATTGCTAGACCCATGGCCACTATCTGCCCCGAAAGGAACAACGCCGTGCCCGGAAACTGCCATGAATCAGGCCTTGAAAGTAGAAAATTTGTGCTTAGGTGGCCAATTGTTCGTGGTCTGCATCACGAAATCGGCTGCATTCCCAGGCAATGCGGCCTATTGTCGCACAAATTGGCGGCTGTCAATTATTCCGCAATTTTCTGATTAATAAGAGTGCGTTAACCAATGTTTGAAACAAATGGACGGTTGGCGCCCATTGGGAGCATGGAATGGTCATGAGTGAACAAAAGATCGAGGGTGACCCGGCGTTGTTATTCGAGCGGGCCGGTTTGGAAGAAGGCCGAATTGAAACAATTGTCGGCGACGCCCTGCAAGGCTGCGACGATGGCGAATTGTTTGTCGAATATTGCCAAAGCGAAAGCCTGATGATGGATGATGGCCGTATCAAATCGGCCAATTTCGATACCAATCAAGGCTTTGGCCTGCGCGCCGTGGCTGGCGAGCAGACCGGCTATGCCCATGCCTCCGACATCAACGAAGCGGCCATTGCGCGGGCCGGCGGGGCTGTCCAGGCGGTGCGGGCCGGACATACCGGCGAAATGAGCCTGGCGCCCCTCGCGACCAATCAAACCCTTTATCCCGACGACAATCCCCTGGGCGAAGTGAGCTTCTCCGACAAGGTCAAATTTCTGGGTGAAATGGACGCCTATGCCCGTTCCCGCGACGAACGGGTCCGCCAGGTCAGCGTTTCGTTGCACGGTGAATGGCAGGCGGTGGAGATCATGCGCGCCGATGGCCGCCGCATTCGCGATGTCCGCCCCTTGGTGCGCCTCAATGTTGCCATTGTCTTGGGCGAGGGCGACCGCCAGGAGACCGGCAGCCACGGGGCCGGCGACCGCATCGGCTTTGCCCGTTATCTCGAAACCGCCAACTGGCAGACTCAAGTTGACGAGGCCGTGCGCCAGGCGGACATCAATCTGTCCTCGGTTCCCGCCCCGGCGGGGGAAATGCAGGTGGTTCTGGGGCCGGGATGGCCCGGCATCCTGTTGCATGAAGCCATCGGTCACGGCCTGGAAGGGGATTTCAACCGCAAACAAACCTCGGCTTTTGCCAATTTGCTGGGCGAACGGGTGGCCTCCCCCGGCGTCACGGTGGTTGATGACGGCACCATCGATGGCCGCCGCGGCTCGTTGACCGTGGATGACGAGGGCACGCCGACCGAATGCACCACCTTGATCGAGGACGGCATATTGAAGGGCTATATGCAGGATCGCCTGAACGCCAGGCTGATGGGTGTCGCCGTCACGGGCAACGGCCGGCGGCAGTCTTTCGCCCATATGCCCATGCCCCGGATGACCAATACCTTCATGCGGGCCGGCGACCGGGATCCCGAAGAGCTTTTGGCCAGCGTCACCAACGGCATTTATGCAGTCAATTTCGGCGGCGGCCAGGTGGATATCACTTCCGGTAAGTTCGTCTTCAGTTGTACCGAGGCCTACCGGGTGCAAAACGGCAAGATCGGCGCGCCGGTGAAAGGCGCCACCCTGATTGGCAACGGCCCGGATGTATTGACCAAGGTGTCGGGTATCGGCAACGACCTGGCCCTGGATACCGGCGTCGGCACCTGCGGCAAGGCCGGGCAAGGGGTGCCCGTGGGCGTGGGGCAGCCGACCTTGCTGATCGATGGATTGACCGTCGGCGGCACGGCTGCCTAGGGGACCCTCCATGAACGAGCCGGTCAATCCAAAGCCAGGGGCCGACGGCCTGGTTGCGGCGCATTCGCAATCCGGTCCGCAGTCTGGTCAGCAGTCCAGCCCGCGGCTTGGCGCCGGCTTCGGAAGGGCCGGTTCCGTTGCGGGAGGGAGCGCCCGCAACAGCGCGGGATTTCCTGCCCGCGCTGGAGAACCAGTTTTGCGCTCAAGGGGCGGGGGGAAAAATAATCCCCTCGGCCTTTGGATTTTTCAACCCGCAAATGGGCGGCTGGCGGGCGGGCCTGCATTTGCTGGCGGGCGAACCGGGCAGCGGCAAGACATCCTTTGCCTTGTGCAACGCCGCCGCGGCGGCACGGCAAGGTTTTCCCGTCTTGTTTTTGAGTTTCGATGTGCAGTCGGAACTGTTGGTGATGAAATTGTTGTGCCAGCAGTCGGAAATAAACTGCCGCGAGATGTTGGATGGGGTCCTGGAACCCGGCATCATGCAAACGGCGATGGCGGCCCAGGCGGAGACATTTTCCCGCATTACCCTGATAGAGGCCGACCCTGAACTGCCCCACAGAGAGGCGGAGGAATTGGCCCGGCAGCTTATCGCGGATAGCGCGCGGGACAGAATTTTGGTGGTGGTGGATTATCTACAGATCTGGGCCGCGGGCAGCCGGGAATTTTCAGAATTCCGCCATGAAATCGCAAAATTAATGACCGCCATGCGGCGCCTTGCCCTCAGCCTGGACAGCCCGGTTCTGGCCATTTCGTCGCAAAACCGCAAGCACCAAGGCGAAGCGGTGCTGCAAAGCCTTGAGGGCACTTCGGACCTGGAATATTCCGCCGACAGCATTTCCTTTCTGATCAACGTGGAACGGCCCGCCAGCCAGGGCAGTTATACCCATCCCGACGACCTGATCACGAAAAGCCGGTCTGTTTCCATCAATCTGCGCAAGAACCGGTTTGGCGAAACCGCCTCCCGCATGGTCAAGTTCCTGCCCGCCACCGGCGTCTTCGACGAAGAAACCGTCCGCCGGCCCCTGGGGCGCTAAGGCTTTTCAAACTTGATCCGAGCCACTCACTCCCCCACCCGGCCGTTCGCGCCGACAAGCCCTACTTCAACAATATATTGGTGATCTCGCGGATTTTGGTGCGGGCCCGCAGCAAATAGAACCCCTGGGCGGCCAGATGGCTGGGCACGAATTGGGAATCCGGCATTCCGTTGGCGACGATCAGGGGCGACAGTTCGGCGGCGTGGCGCAGGCTTTCCAGCATCTTGGCCCAGGCGTTGGTCAATTCCCGCTCGCCCAACACCTTTGCGTAGTCCAGGCCCAATTCCCGGATAATCATGTAGTAGGCATAGCTTTGCCCCTTGATTCCGTAAAATACATTGTCGGCGCGGGTGTCGATAAAATCGCCGGCATGTTCGGTGATCTGCCGGTCCAGGGCGGCCGACGATGCCCCCATGTCCAGGGCGAAACGGTCCAGGGTCGCCAGCAGGTTGTCGGCCCGGCGCTCAAACACGGCGTTACCATTCGCCAGGCGTTGGTTATATTTCAGCAGGGATTTGGCGGCCTTGCGGTAGCGCGCCTCGGAGGTGGTGGTCGGAGCCAGGGATGTCGAAAGATCAAAAACCCAGACATTGCCCGCGTATTGCAACTGCCCCGCCGCTTCCTGCAGATCCTTGTCGGTCTGCGAAGTGCCCCGGGTGCGGCCGATCTGGTCGGTCAGCTCAAAGGCGAACCGGGCCAGGGCGGCAATGATGCCCTGCTGGTAGTTTGGCATGTTGTCCAGGGCGGCGGGGGGCAGAAAGAACGGATCATTGGCCACCCAACGGCTTTCGTCCACTTCCCGTAGGATCAGGGCGGCGGCCATGGCGACGGCGCGGCTGCCGTCTTTCATAGCTAGGTGGCCGGGTGTTTCGTAGGCCGGATCATCGTTGATATCATGAGTGATCAACATGCCGATCGGATAGTACAACAGCGCGGCGACCAGCACGGCGCCGCCGATGCCGCCCACGGTGCGCAGTTTCCCGGCGCCGCTGAAATCAGGCAGCAGCCGCCTAGCCTGCCCCATTAATCGATCCGCCACCATCGTCATAGTTCCTCACATCCACGGCAAGGCGCGAAGGCGCCTTCCAAACCTCACATAAGGGGCCTAAAGCTTATGATCAACAGGTAAGGCACCCGGATAGTTCCGGGGGAAATCCGGACGGCCGGAAGGCTTCAGATGGCCGTCCTTGTGGGCGCGCTTGCCGCGCGAAACTTTTCGTCATACCGCCTCCTGCTTCTCGGTCTGGGCGGTACTGCCGGTCAACAGGCGGAAGGGCTGGCCAACCGCCTCTTCCGCGGAATAGCCATAATGTCCCGCCGCGGCATGCCGTCGCGAAAAAGCCCGGATGGCGCGGCGAAGATTTCCGCCACGGTTCTGTGCCAATTCATGAGGCGGAGATCGTTGCCGTAGACCGCAACCCCGATGGGCAAATGATCCAGGCTTTGTTCCAGCGCCGTCGGGCCGTTTCCCTCTTAACAAATGCGTAGAAAGAGTTAGTTAAGGCCTACAATCAGCCATATGCCATTCGGAAAAAGACAAATATTTTGCCCTGGCGGGCCGGGCCGGTCATCATTGGGATTAAGGGAGGACGTCATGATTAAAGCCATCACCTGCATCAAGCGCAAACCCGGCATGGGCGTGGAGGATTTTCAGGCCCATTGGCGCGGCCACCATGCCGAAGTGGTCAAGGGTCTGCCCAATATGCGCCGCTATATCCAATCCCACGCCCTGTTGGGCGGCTACCGCAAGGGCGACCTGCCCTGGGATGGCATTGCCGAGATTTGGGTGGATAGCGTCGATGTCATGCGCGCCTGGGCGGGCAGCGAGGCCCTTGCCGCCATCGAGCGGGACGAGGAGAGCTTTATCGACCGGCCCAGCATGGCGCTGATCCTGACCCGGGAGCATGTCATCAAGGACGGCCCGGTGCCGCCCGGCGCCTTCAAGAACATCGAATTCGTGCCGCGCAAGCCGGGCATGGCGGTCGATGCCTTTCAGCAATATTGGCGCGCGGTGCATGGGCCCATCGCGGCCGGGATTGAGGTGATCCGCCGATATGTGCAAAGTCATCCCCTGCCCGGCGCCTATCGCGGCGGCCGCCAGCCGCCCATTGACGGCTGCGCCATCACCTGGTTCGACAGCATCGACGCCATGCGCCAATCCGCCCAGAGCCCGGCTTATGAGAAAACCCGGCTGGACGAGCCGAATTTCATCGATACCGGGTCCGAGATCCCATTTATCATTACCAAAGAACACGTCATAATAGATTAAGGAACAAGAGGCTATGCGTGAAGATGTTGATCGCGTCCGCGCTTTGCGCGCCGCCACCTTGGATGCGGCCCGGCCGGAAGCCGTGGCAAAACGGCGCAAGACCGGCCATTGGACCGCGCGGGAGCAAGTCGATGCGTTGTTGGATCCCGGCAGTTTCGCCGAATACGGTGCCCTGACCCGGCCCATCCGCGACGATATGGAAGGCGCGGCGGACGGCCTGATCACCGGCACCGGTCAAGTGGCGGGCCAGTCGTGCGCCATTCTGGCCTACGACTATACGGTCTATGCGGGCACGCAAAGCCTGATAAACCACAAGAAACACGACCGTATCTTCGAAGTAACCGAAAAGTTGC
>JAPYUH010000020.1:0-9487 GCA_029936195.1 Alphaproteobacteria bacterium | reverse complement strand
CCCGCCCCTGGTGGAAGCCGCCCTGGGTGAAATCTTCACGCCGGACGATATCGGCCCGGTGGAGGTGCAGGAACCCAATGGGGTGATTGATATTTTGGCGGCGGACGAAGGCGAGGCAATTGAACTGGCGAAAAAGTATTTGAGCTATTTTCGTGGCCCATCAGATCAGTGGCGGGCGCCCGAAGTGGCGGCGTTACGAGACATCATCCCTGAAAATCCGCGCCGGGCATATAACGTGCGCAAGGTGATCGAGGGTATCGCCGACATCGGGTCCGTCCTGGAACTCCGCGCCAAGTTCGGACGCGCCATCGTCACCTCCCTGGTCCGGATCGAGGGGCGGGCGGTGGGCGTGATCGCCAACCAGCCCATGTTCCTGGCGGGCGCCATCGACAGCCCCGCATCGGACAAGGCCGCCCGCTTTATCCAGCTCTGCGATGCCCATGATATTCCCATGCTGTTCCTCTCCGACACTCCGGGCCTAATGGTCGGACCGGAGATCGAGAAGACCGCCCTGGTGCGCCATTCGGGCCGCCTGTTGATCAATCTGGCCGCCGCATCGGTGCCGTTCATGACAATTGTCCTGCGCAAGGCCTATGGTCTGGGCGGTTATGTCATGGGCGCCCGCGGCCTGGACCCGGCCTTGTGCGTCGGCTGGCCCACCGCCGAATTCGGCGGCATGGGCCTGGAAGGCGCCGTCAACATCACCCACGCCAAGGAGCTGGCCGCCGCGCCCGACGAGGCGGCGCGGGCGGACATCCACGCCCGGGCCACGGCCGACCTGAAACGCATGAACACAGGCATCGAGATCGCCGCCAAGTTCGAGATTGATGATATTATCGACCCCGCCGACACCCGGCACTTTCTCGGGCGTACCTTGGATGCCATGCCCACCCCGCCCCCGCGCAGCCACCGCAAGCACGCCATTGACGCCTGGTGAGCGGTGAGGAGCAATGATGCGTAACCATGGGCAACGATGCGTAAGGGAGAATTTGTGAGAATGGAATTTCAGTCTCTTAACACGGCCATCGGCTTCGCGGCGGAGGTATCCGGCATCGACCTGAGCCAATCCATGGACGACGATATATTCCTCTCCATCCGCGACGGTCTGGATCGCTTCGGCGTGCTGGTGTTTCGCGGGCAGGCGCTCGACGAGGACAGCCAGATCGCATTTTCCCGGCGGTTCGGCCCGCTGGAGACATCGATCCGCCGCCACCGCTCCCGCAACGTCGGGCGGGATGAACTATCCGACATCTCCAACGTGGCGCCCGACGGCGGCATCTACGCCATGGACAGCGAACATATGTCCTACAATCTGGGCAACCAGCTCTGGCACGCGGACAGCTCGTTCAAGAAAATCCCCGCCCTGGCCTCGCTGCTCTACGCCATGGAAGTGCCGCCACGGGGCGGCGAGACAGAATTCTGCGATCAGCGCGCCGCCTGGGACCATCTTGATGAAGCCATGCAAACCCGTTTGGAGGGCCTGACCGGCCAGCACAGTCTGGCCCATTCCAGAGCCAAGACCAGCTATGAGGCGGATGAGTCCTTTCGCGAGGGGGAGCTGGCCGAAGTGCCCCAGGCCCTGGTGCACCGGGGGCACGGGCCGCAAGGCGCTGTATGTCGGCGCCCATCTGGCCCGCGTCAACCACATGGCGGCGGCGGACAGCGATGCCTTGCTGGCGGCGCTGCGGCAACGGGCGGAGGCGCCGCAATTGCAACATCGGCCCATCTGGCAACCGGGCGACTTGGTGATCTGGGACGACCGGGCCACCCTGCACAGGGGCCGGCCCTGGGATAATCAATACCGCCGCGTCATGCGCCGTACCACCGTGGCCGGCGACAAGCCCTAGCGCCATGCACCAGCGGATAGCCGAAAGCCCGGTTCTGCCCATATCCTGGCCTGGCGATGATGCGGTCCTGCGGCCGTGGCGGGCTGCCGACGTGGCGCGGTTCTGGGCCCTGACGGAGTCTAACCGGGCGCGTTTGTCGGTCTGGCTGGGCTGGCCCGACAGTACCCATGGCGAAGCGGACGTGGCCGCTTTCATAGCCGCGACCCGGACGGCACTGGACAGTGGCGAAGGTTGCGACCTGGCCTTGGAAACCGCCGGCCAGCCCGTTGGCGGCGTCGGCCTATGCGAAATTGACCAGACCAACAATACCGCCACCATGGGCTATTGGATCGATCGGGAATGGGAGGGAAAGGGCCTGGTGGCGGGGGCGTGCAGGGCCATTTTGCGCCACGCCTTCGACGATCTGGCCATGGCACGGGTGGAGCTTTGGAGCATGGCGGGCAATGCCCGCAGCCGCGCACTTGCCCAACGTCTCGGCTTCCACGAAGAAGGTATCCTCCGCGCCCGCGTCATCCATCGCGGCCAACGCCACGACCGGGTTGTGTACGGGCTGCCAAGGGAGGCGTGGCGCCGGGAACGATGAAATTTGCCCATGGATTAGAACCAGCCCCGCCGCTAATCTGCGGCGCGCGGCGATTAGGATCCAACGCCGCGCTGTCTGGCGACGTAGGTGATATCCGGTTTTTTTGAACTTATGACAACCGAGCATGCCCAAGATTCACCGAACTTCGCCCAATTGAGACGGGCGCGTTCCCGGCGATTTGCCTTTCGGGCCTTTCAGATCATCTTCCTGCTTCACCTCTATTTGGGCTGGCGCCTGTTGCCCGACTTGCCAATTGACGCCGGGTGGCAACTTTTTGGCGGCGTGGGGCTGGTACTTTCATCTCTGCTTATTCCGTTCGGCACCTTTGCCCGGGTCTTTTTTGTAAACCAAACGGTCATTGACCGCCTGACCTGGGCCAGCGCCTTGACCATGGGGTGGGCTTCCTCGCTGCTGGTATTCACGATCATCCGCGATGTTGCCCTGATCGTGTTCAACCTGTGGACCTGGAATGGGGAAAGCGCCGTAGTGGTTCTGGGGCTTTCAATCTTCGTGACCATGGTTGGGTTCTTCAACGCGCGGCGCGTGGCAAAGGTCGTTCATGTCACCATTCCCCTGGAACATCTGCCTCCCGGGCTCGAGGGATTTACCATTGCCCAGATATCCGACCTGCATATCGGTTCGACCATCAGGGCCAATTTCGTGCGCGCCGTGGTCGAGCGGGTGAACACGCTAAACCCCGACGTGATCGCCCTGACCGGCGATATCGCCGATGGTTACGCCGCCCAGTTGGCCGGGGAAACAGCCCCCCTTGCCGGTCTTTGCGTCCGCCATGGCGCCTATCTGGTGACGGGAAATCATGAATATTATCATGGTGCCGATGAATGGATCGCCGCCTTTCGGCACCTGGGCCTGCATCCCTTGATGAACGACCATGTGGTATTGGAGCACAACGGCGCCGATATCGTCCTTGCCGGCATCAATGATTACAGTGCCAATCAGTCCACCCACCATCATGACAGCGACCCAACGGCGGCGCTAAATGACAGCCCCCATGGCGTGCCTAGAATTCTAATGGCGCACCAACCGCGTTCAGCGCCGGCGGCGGAGGCCGCGGGTTTCGATCTGCAGCTGTCGGGTCACACCCATGGCGGCCAGTTCTGGCCATGGAACTATTTCGTGCGTCTCCAACAACCCTACGTCGCCGGCCTCCACCGGTTCGGGCGCATGTGGGTTTATACCAGCCGGGGCACCGGATACTGGGGGCCGCCGAAGCGGTTTGGCGCGCCCTCGGAGATTACCCTGATCACCCTTGCCAGGCCCTCCGACGTCCCGATCAGGTCTTGACCTGGCCATTTCAATGGCGATAGCCCGATGGCTATGAATGCCGCCCTGGAACCGGTTATGATGGGGCAAAACCCTTTTGAGAGGTTATCGAGCATGAAGGACCTAGGTTTCGGCATATTTCTGGCGCCGTTTCACACATTGGACGAAGATCCCACGGCGGCGATGGATCGGGATATGGCGCTAGTGGAGCATCTGGATCATCTGGGCTATGACGAGGCCTGGATTGGCGAGCATCATTCGGGCGGCTACGAGATTATCGCCGGGCCGGATCTGTTCATCGCCGCCCTAGCCGAGCGGACCAAGCATATCCGCCTGGGCACGGGTGTCAGTTCGCTGCCCTATCACCACCCCTTCACCAATGCCGGGCGCATGGTGCAGTTGGATCATATGACCAAGGGCCGCGCCATGTTCGGGGTTGGGCCCGGCGCCCTGGTGGGCGACGCCTTCCGCATGGGCATCGATCCGGGCGACCAGCGGCGCATGATGAACGAGGCCCTGGATGCCATCGTCGCCCTGCTGGATGGCGAGCGGGTGACCATGAAAACCGACTGGTTCGAGCTGCGCGATGCCCAGCTGCAATTGCCCTGTTATAGCCGGCCGCGCATGGAGATGGCGGTGGCCTGCGCCCGCTCGCCCTCGGGCGCCTTGGCCTCGGGCCGGCATGGACTGGGCATGCTGTCCATCGGCGGCACCTCGGACGAGGCCCTGGCCGCGCACGCCAATAATTGGCGCATGTGCGAGGAGGCCGCGGCCGAGGCCGGCAAGGTGGTCAGCAGGGACAAATGGCGCGTTGTCACCCTGGCCCACGTGGCGCGCAGCAAGGAACAGGCGCGGGAGAATGTGAAGCACGGCCTGGAACCCTGGGCGCAGTACTTTCGCGATATCGCCACTTTTCCCATCGTGCCGCCGGAGATTGATGACGCCTATGAATATCTGACGGAAAACAGCATGGCGGTGATCGGCGATCCGGACGATGCCATCCGCCATATCGAAAAACTGCTCAAGGGATCGGGCGGCTTCGGCACCTATCTGGAGCTGGCCCACAACTGGGCTGATTTCGACGCCACGTTGGAGCATTACGAACTGATGGCCCGCTACGTCATTCCCTATTTCAACAACAAGAATGATCTGCGCCAGGTTTCCTACGATTACAGCCACGAAAACCGAGAGGTCTTCGTGGGCCAGGCCCAGCGGGCGGTGGAAACGGAAATCGAACGCCAGGCCGAGAGGGAGGCCGAGCGGGCCAGTGGTGACGACTGAAGCGGGACCGGGGAAATTTGGCGGCTGCGCCTGCGGCGCGGTGCGCTATGTTCTGAAGGCGGCGCCCATGATCGTCTATGCCTGCCATTGCACCGATTGCCAGCGCCTCACGGGCAGCGCCTTCATCGTCAGTGCCTGGATCGAAAAGACGGAAGTAGAGCTGCGGTCGGGCGAGATGCGCCAATGCCGCCTGGCGACGGGACAGCGCGGCAGCATTGTACATTTCTGCGGCCAATGCGGCACATCGATCTGGACGGAATATTCGCCGGGCTTTTGGTTCGTGCGCGTAGCCACGCTGGACAATCAAACTGCCTATCCGCCCCAGATGCATATCTGGACCCAATCGAAGCTGCCCTGGCTGCAACTATCCGATGCTGTGCCCAGCTTCGAAACCTACTATGATCGGGACAAGGACTGGCCGGCGGAAAGTCTGGCCCGGTACCATGCAGTAGTTTCTGGGGCGGTTGCGGAATGAGTGATCAGGTCACCTGGATGGAAGGCGGTTGCGGTTGCGGCGCGGTGCGCTATGCCTTGAAGGCGGCGCCGATGATCGTGCATGCCTGTCATTGCACGGACTGCCAAACCATTTCGGGCGGCGCCTTTGTCATCAATGCCTGGATCGAGCGGACCCAGGTGGAACTGCTGTCGGGCGAACCCGCGTCGTATAGGTTCGCGGACAAGATCCGGGACAACCGGGTGTTTTTCTGCCCTCAATGCGGCACCTATGTCTGGACCGAATATATGAAGGGTTTCTATTTCGTCCGCGTTGGAACCCTGGATGATCCCACGTTATTGGTCCCCGACATGCACATCTGGACCCGGTCGAAACAGCCCTGGCTGCCGTTGCCCAAAGGTGTCCGGGTGTTCGAGGAATACTATGACAAGGACAAGGAATGGCCGGCGGACAGCCTGGCCCGCCTTGCGGCGAACGCGGCATGACTGACATGAAAGACATTTGGCTTGATGACGGCCTGACCCAGGTTCCCTTTGCGGTTTATGACGACCAGGATATCTACGCACGGGAGCGGGAGCGTCTGTTCCAGGGCCCGACCTGGAATATCCTGGGCCTGGAATGCGAGGTGCCCGAACCCAGCGACTATAAAACCACCTATCTGGGCGACATTCCCGTGGTCCTGGTGCGGGGCAAGGACGGCGTTCTGAAGGCGTTCGAAAACCGTTGTGCCCACCGCGGCGCCCTGTTGTGCCTGGAACGCTTCGGCAATGCCAAGGCCTTTACCTGCGTCTATCACGCCTGGTCCTACAATCACGACGGCGAGCTGATTGGCGTTGCCTTCCAGAACGGCATCCAGGGCGAGGGCGGCATGGGAGAGGGTTTCCGGCGCGAGGATCATGGGCTCCGCCAGGTCAAAATCGCTGTCCTGGCGGGCCTGGTGTTCGGCAGCTTTGACGAAGCGGTGCCGCCATTGGAAGACTATCTTGGCCCCGACATCGTGGCGCGTATTCATCGCGTCCTGCCCCGGCCGCCCAAGATATTGGGCTATTTCACCCAGACCCTGCGCAACAATTGGAAGCTGTATGCCGAGAATGTGCGCGATCCCTACCATGCCTCCATCCTGCATCTGTTTTTCACCACCTTCCGGGTCAACCGTTTGAGCCAGAAGGGCGGCATCATCGTCTCGGAAAACGGCGGCCACCATGTCAGCTACTCAATGCTGGACCCAGGCACCGCCGACGATAGCGATTACGACGCCGCCAAACTGCGCGCCGACAGTGAATTCGGCCTGAAGGAGCCCCGATTGCTGGATGGCAGGGACGAATTCAACGACGGCATAACCCTGCAAATCCTCTCGGTGTTTCCCAATCTGGTGCTGCAACAGGTGCGCAACAGCCTAGTTGTGCGTCAAATCGTGCCACAGGGCGTGGACCAGGCGGATGTGGTCTGGACAACCTATGGCTTCGACGATGATGATGAAGAGCTGATGGATCTGCGGCTGATGCAGTCGAATTTTGTCGGCCCGGCGGGTTATATCTCCATGGAGGACGGCGCCGTGGGCAACTTTATCCAGCGCGCCCTGCCGGGCACGAAGGGGGAGACATCCGTGGTCATGATGGGCGGCGAGGATGTGGCCAGCATGGCAAGCCGCGCCACGGAAACCTCGATCCGGGGCTTCTGGAAGGCGTATCGCAATCTGATGGCTATTTGATGCCCCCCGACAACAATCCGATCGGAATAGTCTCGGGCCTGCTGGCTGACTACGCCCATTGCATCGACAGTGATGAGCTGGAGCGCTGGCCGGATTTTTTCACCGAACAGGCCCGCTATCGCATCACCACCACGTTCAACCACGAGCGCGGGCTGCCCGTCGGCATTATCGATGCGAAGAACCGGAACATGCTGGAGGACCGGGTCGCCGCCTTGCGCAAGGCCAATATTTACGAGCCGCAACGCTATCGCCATATCATCTCCGTGGTCCGCATCACCGGCGAGAGCGGCGGTTTGGTCCAGGCGGAGGCCGGCTTCATCGTCGTCCGCACCATGATCGACGGCCGACAGGAGTTGTTCGTTTCCGGACGTTATCTGGATAGCATTGATCTGTCCGGCGAGCGGGCGGTTTTCACGGAAAAGCTGGTGGTGCTGGACAGCGACAAGATCGATACCCTTTTGGCGATACCCTTATGACGCTAGAGTATGTCGCGGCTAATCGCCGGCGTTTTGCAATTTTGATTTTTTGGGGGCGGGAATAATGAAAATCCGGGGTCTTCTGTACGCCGTGGTGCTGATCATGGGGGCTTCATCGTCGGCGGCGGAGACGCTGTTGCAACGAGGCGACTATCTGGTAAATGGAATCGTGGCCTGTGGCAACTGCCATACCCCGCAGACACCCACCGGCCCGGCACCGGGAATGGAAATGGCCGGACAGTTTTTGGTGGAGGAAAAGGGCCTGTTCAAGGCTTTTGCGCCGAATATCACCCAAGACAAGAAAACCGGCATTGGCGGCTGGACGGACCAACAGATCATCACGGCCATTCGCGAAGGCAAACGTCCCGATGGCACGATTATTGGCCCGCCGATGCCGATCGGCCTGTACCGCGGGCTGTCGGACCGGGATGTGCGCGCGATCGTTGCCTATTTGCGTCAGGTTAAGCCGGTCAATAATGAGATGGAAAAGTCGACTTATCAAATTCCCCTGCCGCCGGCTTATGGCCCGCCGGTGACAAATGTTCCCGATATTCCGCAAACCGACAAAATTGCCTATGGCGCCTACTTGGCCGGTCCCGCCGGTCACTGCATTGAATGCCATACGCCATTTGTCAAAGGCCGCCCGGATTTCGCCAACCAGTTGGGCGCCGGTGGCTTTCCCTTTCATGGACCTTGGGGGGTTTCTGTTTCCGCCAATATCACCCCCATGCCGATGGCATTGCCGATTATGGCGACGCTGAATTGGCCAAGGTCATACGCTCCGGCATCAGACCGGACGGCTCCCGGCTGATGCCGCCCATGGGTGTCTATTACTACGCCAACATCTCGGATGGGGACATGGCGGCGATCGTTGCCTATTTGCGCGCCCTCGAAGCAAAACCCAACCCGCAATAGCCAGTGCAACGGGGTATGGCCAATTGGTACGGTTAAATGAAAGCGGCATCACCAGCCGGGAGGTTCTGGACTGGCGGGGCCTGCACATATTTCACGGCTGGACCTCGTCCTGTTCGCAAAAGCTGCGCATCTTTCTCAATCTCAAGGGCATCGAGTGGCAGGGCCACGAGTTGAATCTAGGCGAAGGCGAAAGCTATTCGGATTGGTTCCTTGGGCTCAATCCGCGCGGCCTGGTGCCCGTCCTGATTTTGGACGGCGCGGTGCATATCGAGAGCAATGACATCCTGGCTCTGCTGGAAGAGAGTTTCCCCGCGCCATGTCTGTTCCCGGCCGATCACGCCGATGAAATCGCGAACCTGCTGCGGGAGGAGGATGACCTGCATCTTGATCTGCGTACCTTGAGTTTCCGCTTTGTGTTTGGCCGCACGGGCTCCCCCAAGACAGCCAAGATGCTGGCGCGTTATCGGGGCGGGGACCGCACGGTAAATGGCGATGCCGATGATCCATCACGAGCCCATGAGCTGGAATTCTACGAGCGGTTGGCGGACCAGGGCCTCACGGACGATGTCGTCCGCGCCTCCGCCGCCAAGCTGCGCGCGGCCTTTGACGAATTGGAACAACGCCTCGCAACCGGGCCATACTTTCTGGGGCGGGATCTGAGCATCCTGGACATTGCCTGGTTCGTCTATGCCAGCCGGCTGAATTTCGGCGGCTATCCCTTTGTCCGCCTGCACCCCCGCGTGCATGCCTGGCGCCAACGCCTGGCCGAAGACCCCCGCTTTGCCAAGGAAGTCGTATTGCCCACCCCGGTGCGCGAAAATCTGGAGCGCAATCATCAGGCCTGGACGAAAGCGGGCACCATGTTTAGTGATATCACTGGATTCTAGAGCATTTTCAATGCAGTCTGAACCGCCCGCTCCCCCGGCCCAACCACCC
>JAPYUH010000258.1 GCA_029936195.1 Alphaproteobacteria bacterium | reverse complement strand
GCGGGCCGAGCGCACGGTGATGGGCCGCTGGCCCGACAGGGAGTCATGGTCCAATTGCGCCACGGCCCGTTCGGCTGCGGCAAAGGAGCGCTCTATGCGGGCCGCAAGAAAAGCCAACACATCCTGGCCGACCCGCACCTGCCGGTCGGCGAACATCTTTGCCATGACGGCCATGAACAGCCGGTCATCGGGGGGCTGAATGCCCACCGAGGGCGCCGCCAACAGGCGGGAGCGCAGATCCGGCAGCGTCAATGGCCATTGCCGCGGCGGCTTGCGCCCGGCCAAAAGCAGAAACCCGCCATGCTCCGCCAGTAAATTATAAAGATGGAACAGCGGCTCGGGATCCCCAAGCTGGTCTGCTTCGTCCAGGGCTACCGCACCCTTGTCCGCCAGTTCCGGTACCGCCTCGGCGGTCAATTCCTCGGGCCTCAGCTCCACCGCCTTCGTCCGGGCTCGCCAAACGTGGAGCAAATGGCTCTTGCCGCAGCCTTCCGGCCCGTGAATGCATAACGCCGGCCCCGGCCATTCCGGCCAGCGGTCCAGCCAGGCGACGGCTTCGATATTGCTGTCCGTAACCAAAAAATTCGCCCAGCCATGCGCCGCCCGCAGAGGCAGATCAAGGATCAACTGACCGCTGACGGTCATGCCCCCTCCCCTTTGTCCGGCGGGCCGTCCTGACCGAGGTAAAGCCGGCTGGCGAGATATTCCTTCAGGGCGAAGCGCACCATGACGCCGATGGCGGCCGCCGCGGGCACCGCAATCAGCACCCCGACGAAGCCGAACAGGGCGCCGCCCGCCAGCAAGGCGAACATCACCCAGACCGGGTGCAGGCCGATCCGGTCGCCCAGCAGCCGTGGCGTCAGCACGTAACCTTCCATGACTTGACCAACCACGAACACGGCGGCAATGACGGCGATATGGCCATACTCGCCGTGGGGCAGAAATTGCGTCAGCGCGGTCAACATGGACAACACCAGGCCCAACAGTGCGCCCACGAACGGCACGAACGAGACCAGGCCGCTAAACAGGCCGATGATCAAGCCGAACTCCAGCCCGGCAAGGGTGAGGGAAAGGCCGTAGAAACTGGCCAGGATCAAGCACACGGTGCCCTGGCCGCGGATGAAACCGGCCATGACCTCGTCAATGCTTGCCAACAACGTGCGCACGGTGTTGGCATATTGCCGCGGCAGCCACTGGTCCAGGGCGGCGGTCATATAATCGAAATCCCGCAGCAGATAAAATGCCACCACGGGGGTGATGATCAGCAGGGTGAGGATATTGAACAGGGCCAGACCGCCGCTCCAGGCCTGCCGCAACAGTTTGAAACCGAAACCCACCACATCGGCGGCGATGTCCTTGACCGCATCACCGGCCGAGGCGCCGATGTCGATGCCCAGACGGTGGCCCAGTTCGATGACGAGGGGCAAGGTGGTTTCACGCAGGCCGGCAATGTAGCCGGGCAAACGTTCGGCGAAACCTGAAAACTGCGCATGCAGGATCGGTACCAAAAGCAGGCCGGACAGAACCATCAGATTGAAGAATGCGACCACGATGATGGTGGTGGACAAACTGCGCGAGAGGCCGCGCGCCTCCAACTTGTCGGTCAGCGGGTCGAGGAAATAGGCCACCGCCATGCCGGCCACGAAGGGCAAGAGGATTGAGCTCAACAGCCAGACCAACACCAGCAAGACAGCCAGCGCCCCTAGCCAGTAAGCGCCCTGCCGTCCGGAGGTCATCAGCCCTGTTCCAGTTTGTTCATGCGGCGCCACCAGTCCACCGTATATTCCGTGCCCGACACCACCGTGGCCAACGCCACGCCCACGATCAACATCTGAACATAGGGCGCGAAGGCTTCCAGGGCGAAAGCCAGGGTGGCGATCACCGAGGCCGACAAACCGATTTGCATCGCCGTGTTGATCTTCGACGACAGGAGCGGCTTGGGCTCGAATGGCTGATCAAAGAGGTACAACAGGCCCAAGCCGCCGGCGATCAAAATATCCCGGCTGACCACCAGGATCACCAGCCACAAGGGCAAAAGCTGCTGTACGCCCAAGGCAATGAATATGGAAATCAACAGGACCTTGTCGGCGATGGGGTCCAGGTAGCGGCCCAGGCGGGATTGCATGCCGAACCGCTTGGCCAGCAGGCCGTCAACCGCATCCGACAGGCCAGCCAGGCAAAACACCACCAGGGCCAGGCGCCATTGATCGATCAGGATCAGCCAGACATTGAAGGGCACCGACAGCAGCCGGGCCAGGGATATCATGTTGGGCAAGGTCATGGGGCCGCCTTGTCCGTTTGCGCTGCCCCGATGCCGTCCGTTCGCCCATCATCTCGACCGGCCAGCCGCAGAATCCAGAAGCCGTCAACCAGGGACAAATGCAGATCCCGTTGCGCCAGGGCGATGACCAAGCTGTCCGTGTCGCCCAGGTAATCGATCACCACCTGAGCATCCTGGCGGGATATGCCCCGCAACTTGACCGCGCTGACCATTGCCGCCGCCCGTAACCGTTGGCGCACCACCAGCCAATCCGCCAAACCGGACAGTGGCACCAGGGCAGATAGCGAAGTATCGGCATCAAAGGATAACTGCGTCTTCCGCTTCCATTGTTCCTGCTGATCGACGGCCACGCGCAAGGCCAAATGATTCATCGCCGCCTCCAGATCCCTGCCCACGTCGACGGAATAGTCGAGCACTTCGGTACTTTTGCCCCGCGGCCCGAATCGCAGCAAAATGACCACGACCCGGGGCAGACCGCCAGCCGCCAGATCGATACTCAGCACCGCATGGGCAACTAGTACGTTCTCGACCCCATAACGCCGAGCGATGGCGTTTAGCTGATTATCCCGCCCCGCCACGGCCGCCTCGGCCCCGATTGTGGTGATATCCTTTAGATCACCCAAGGGCAGACGCAGCGGCAACAAGGCATCGGTTGCCAGATCAAGGCGCCCCCAGGCATCCCGCCAGACGTTGCCGGCCTCGAACAATGATTGCGCCGCGCCTTTTTCGAACACCGGCAGTACCAGGATCGGCTTGGCCATGGTTTCGGAAAATCGAAAGCCGGTCCCCCGCAACAGACCGCGGATGCCCGAACGGTGAAAGCGCACGGTTAATTCCGCGAGATAGCGGACGGTGGAAGTTTTTTCCCCCGCCACGGCCATGGCAGCCACCATTTGCACGATTGCGGAATCATCGGGCTGGGGCAGGCTTGGGTGGTCGGTGCGCAGGGTTATCCGGCGCAAGACCATATTCAGAGCTTGCCGCTGGCCATCGCGCAGGGCTTTTTTACGGGCGGCCACGGCCGATTCGGCGGTGACGTCCACCGCCAAACCCGAGACGGTGAAGATATCCCCCCCTCCAGGTTCCGCCGCACCCTTCCCCTGGGCCAAGACGAGGCCTGGGTTCCAGGCCCAGAACAGGACCAATATGCAAATAGCACGAAGCCACATTACAAGATCAACCAGATGCAGTATCTTCGCCGTGACCATCACGGCACCAATTCAGTCATATTGTTATATCCTAGCGAGGGCGTCATCAACAGCTACACCTATAAAGGCGCCGGTGTTGACATCGATGCGGGCGACCGCCTGGTCGAAGCCATAAAACCCCTGGCCGCTTCCACCCGGCGCGCCGGCGCCAATGCCGATCTGGGCGGGTTTTCCGGCCTGTTCGATTTACGCGCCGCCGGCTACCTCGATCCATTGCTGCTGGCCGCCACCGACGGCGTCGGGACCAAGTTGAAAGTGGCCATCGCCGCCGATTGCCATGACTATGTCGGCATTGATCTGGTCGCCATGTGCGTCAATGACCTGGTGGTCCAAGGGGCCGAACCATTGCTGTTTCTGGACTATTACGCCACGGGCAAACTGTCGGTGGAAGCCGGCACGGCCATCGTCGCGGGCATCGCGGAGGGTTGCCGGCTAGCGGGCTGCGCCTTGATCGGCGGCGAGACGGCGGAAATGCCGGGTATGTACCGGGACGGAGATTACGATCTGGCCGGGTTTGCCGTCGGCGCGGTGGAGCGTGACGGCCTTGTGGACATGTCCGCCATCGAACCTGGTGACCTGGTGTTGGGCCTGGCATCGAACGGGCTGCACGCCAACGGTTTTTCCCTGGTCCGCCGCCTGATCGACGAATTGGGCCACGACTATTGCGCCCCTGCCCCGTTCGCGCCGGAGATGTCATTGGCCGAGGCATTGCTGCGGCCAACCAGGATTTATGTCTCTGCCTGTCTGGCGGCCCATCGGGCGGGTTTGATCAAGGGGTTGAGCCATATTACGGGGGGCGGATTGATGGAGAACCCGCCCCGTATTTTGCCCGACAACACCCTGGCCCGCATCGACGGCGGCGCCTGGCCCCTGCCCCCCCTGTTCAAATGGCTTGCCGAAATTGGCGGTATCGATGCATTGGAAATGGCTCGTACGTTTAACTGCGGCATCGGCATGATCGTCGTGGTTGGCGCCGGTGACGTGGCGGCGGCAACGGAATTGTTCGAAGCGATGGGCGAAACCGTCTGGACCGTCGGCGTGATCGAAGCCGCCAGCGGCCCGGTGCGGGTCGAACTGACCGGCTTTCAAGCGTGAGGGGGGAGGTTTGAGATGGCCCGCTACAAGATCGCCATTCTGATTTCCGGGCGCGGCAGCAACATGGCCGCCCTGATCGAGGCTTGCAAGGATGACGCCTACCCGGCGGACGTGGCCCTGGTCATTTCCAACCGGCCGGATGCGCTGGGGCTGGAAATCGCCCGGGCGGCTGATATCCCAACCCGGGTGATTGAACATGGGGATTTTGACAGCCGGGAAGAATTCGATGCGGCCATGACAGCGGCCTTGGCGGCGGCGGAGGTTCGCCTAATCTGCCTGGCCGGTTTCATGCGTTTGCTGAGCGCGGAATTTTGTCAACGTTGGCGGGACAGTCTGATCAACGTCCATCCATCCCTGCTGCCGGCCTTCAAGGGGCTGCATGTACACGAACACATGCTGGAAACAGGCGTGCGCATCGCCGGCTGCACGGTGCATTTCGTCCGCCCCGAAATGGACGAAGGCCCCATATTGGTGCAGGCTGCCGTGGCCATCGCCGCCGACGATACGCCGGAGACACTGGCCGCCCGTATTTTGGTGCAGGAACACCGCATCTACCCCCTCGCGGTACGCCTGATCGTCGAGGGCCGGGCGCGGACGGCGGGCGGCGTGGTGGCTATAGAAACATACGAACTGCCCGACGACGTCCTGATCAATCCACCGCTGGCATAAAGCAGTAACTCTTGATTTTGTGAGTATGCCGTTTTGCCGAAAATAGGCATTATTAGCTTATGTTAATAAAATTTTCCTGGCGCCGGCTGTGTCTGGCCCTATTGCTGCCCGCCGTGATCGGGCTGTCCCTGCTGGCATCCTTGGCGATCCGCGCAGCCGATCCGGCCCAGGCGGCGGATTGGCGGACGGCGCGGCGTGACAGCTCGCATCAGGCACCCAACCCAGCGAAGACCTCCGAAGCGGTAATACAAGTCTATGCCGCCCGGGCGTTCAGCTGGCGCGGTGTCTTCGGCGTACATACCTGGTTCGCCCTAAAGCCGCGCGGCGCCGATCACTATCTGCGCCTGGAGGTGATCGGCTGGGGTG
>JAPYUH010000257.1 GCA_029936195.1 Alphaproteobacteria bacterium | reverse complement strand
GGGAAAGAGTGTCGTCATGTGAATTCACATGAGGCATGATGGCTGACAATGTCCGCGTTCGAGCCTGGATGCAATCCCCGTTTATACATATGGAAAGGTTTACAGTTCATGGCCAGCGATTTTTTGGTCCGCGGCCAGGCGGTCGGGAAAGCGGCCGGCGGCTATCTGCTGCCTTTCGAGATTGTCAGGGTTTGAGTTTGTCCCGCAACAGTTGATTGACCAACTGCGGATTGGCCTTGCCCTTGGTGGCCTGCATGATTTGACCAACGAACCAGCCCAAAATTTTGTCCTTGCCGCCCTGAAATTCGGCCACCTTGTCCGGGTTGGCGGCGATCACCGTGTCCACCTCGGCCTCGATGGCGCCGGTGTCGGTGACTTGTTTCAGGCCCTTATCCGCGACAATCACGGCGGCGTCCCGGCCGGTCTCGAACATGATCTCCAGGACGTCCTTGGCAATTTTGCCCGATATTGTGTTATCGCCAATAAGGTCGATCAGGCCGCCCAATTGCGCCGCCGTGATCGGACTGTCGGCAACCTCGCGCTCGGCACGGGCCAATTGAGCGAATAGTTCGCCTTGCACCCAGTTGGCGGCAATCTTGGCATCGCGCCCATCCGCCACGGCCTCATAGAACAAGGCGATATCCCGGTCACTGACCAAAACGGCAGCGTCATGGTCCGAGAGGCCCAGGTCGTCCATGTAGCGGCGTTTCTTGGCGTCGGGCAGTTCGGGCAGGGTAAGGCGGATTTTTTCCACGAAATCGTCGGAGAATTCCAGGGGCAGCAAATCGGGATCGGGGAAATAGCGGTAGTCGTTTGCCTCTTCCTTGTCCCGCATGGGCCGGGTGGTGCCGGTCTGAGCATCGAACTTACGGGTTTCCTGAACAATGCTACCGCCCGCTTCCAGAATATCGATCTGCCGGGTGGTCTCAAAATGGATCGCCTGTTGCATGAAACGGATGGAATTGACGTTCTTGACTTCCGCCCGGGTACCCAGATCCTCGCCTGGCCGGCGCACGGAGACATTGACGTCGGCCCGCATGCTACCCTGCTCCATATTGCCGTCGCAGGTGCCCAGATAACGCAGAATGGCCCGCACCTTGCGCACATAGGCGCCGGCCTCCGCCGCCGAGCGGATATCGGGCTTGGAGACAATTTCCATCAGGGCCAGACCGGAGCGGTTCAAATCCACGTGAGATTTGCGCGGGTGCTGATCGTGGATCAGTTTGCCGGCGTCCTGTTCCAGATGCAGCCGTTCGATACCGATGTCGGTGCTGCCGCCGTCCTCAAGATCGACGCTGACAATTCCTTCGCCGACGATGGGTTGGAGGTATTGGGAAATCTGGTACCCCTGCGGCAGATCGGCATAAAAATAGTTCTTCCGGTCAAACACCGAATAGGTGTTGATCTTGGCGTTCAAACCCAAACCGCTGCGCACCGCCTGTTCCACGGCCCTTTCATTGATCACCGGCAGCATGCCCGGCATGCCGGCGTCTACCAAGCTGACCTGGCTATTGGGTTCGGCGCCGAATTCCGTGGCCGCGCCCGAGAACAGTTTCGATTGGGCCGTGACCTGGGCATGGATTTCCAGACCGACCACCACTTCCCAAGGGCCCGTGGCGCCTTCCACCAGATTGCTCATGCGGGCACCTTCCACCATTGTTCAGGTTGGGCCGTGAAGTTGGCCGCCTGTTCCACCACGCCGGCCACCCGGAACATGGTTTCTTCGTCAAAGGCCGGGGCCAGGATTTGCAGGCCCAGGGGCAAGCCCTCGGCCGACAGTCCCGCCGGCACGGAAATGCCGGGCAGGCCGGCCAGGTTGGCGGGCACGGTAAATATATCGTTGAGATACATGGCGATGGGATCATCGGCCTTGTCGCCAAAGGGAAAGGCCGCCGAGGGCGCGGACGGGGTTAGAATGGCGTCCACGGTTTCGTAGGCTTCGGTAAAATCACGGGCGATCAGGCGGCGGATTTTCTGGGCCTTCAGATAATAGGCATCGTAATAGCCCGCCGACAACACGTAAGTTCCGATCAGTACCCGGCGCCGCACTTCGGCCCCGAAACCGGTGGCACGGGTGTTTTCGTACATCTCGCGCAGATCCCCCCCCGGCACCCGCAGGCCAAATCGGACGCCGTCATAACGGGCCAGATTCGATGACGCCTCCGCGGGCGCCACGATGTAATAGGCCGGCAGGGCATACTTGGTGTGGGGCAACGAGATATCGATAATCTCCGCCCCGGCCTGCCGGAGCCAACCGATACCCTGCTGCCACAGGGTTTCGATCTCGCCGGGCATGCCGTCCAGCACGTATTCCTTGGGCACGCCGATCTTCAGACCGCGAATATCGCCCGTCAACGCCGCCTCGAAATCAGGCAAGGGCACATTGGCGGAGGTGGAATCCTTGGGATCGTAGCCGGCCATGGCGCCCAGCATGATGGCGTTGTCGCGTACATCTCGGGTGATCGGCCCAGCCTGATCCAGCGAGGAAGCAAACGCCACCACCCCCCAACGGGAACAACGCCCATAAGTGGGTTTGCTACCCACCGTGCCCGTGAAGGCGGCGGGCTGGCGGATGGAGCCACCCGTATCCGTCGCCGTCGCCGCCATGGCGAAACGCCCCGCCACCGCCGCGGCCGAGCCGCCCGATGAGCCGCCCGGCACCAGGGCCCGGTTGTCGCCCCGTCCCCGCCATGGGTTTTGTACCGGTCCGAAGTAGGAGGTTTCATTGGAAGACCCCATGGCGAATTCATCCATGTTGGTCTTGCCCAACATCACCGCCCCGGCCTGCCAAAGATTGTCCGAGACCGTGCTTTCATAGGGCGGCTTGAAACCATCAAGGATATGGCTGCCCGCCATGGTCAGCGTGCCCTTGGTGCAAAATAGGTCCTTGATGGCCAGGGGAATGCCTTCCAATGGCCCCGCCGAGCCACCGGCGCGGCGGCTGTCGGATGCCTCCGCCATTTCCAGGGCAACGTCGGGCAACTGGCTGACGAAGGCGTTCAATTGAGTAGCCTGGGCCATGGCCTCCACATGGCTTTCAGTCAATTGCCGAGACGACAATTCACCCTTGGCCAACAGGTCGCGGGCCTGGGAAATGGTCAGATTGGTCAATTGGGACATTATTCTATCACCTTTGGCACGGCGAAAAAGCCGTTCTCGCCATCGGGGGCATTGGCCGTAATCTCGTCCTGTTTGCCGCCGTCAGTGATGATGTCACCGCGCCAGCGCAGCACTTGATCATGGACCGAGGCCATGGGCGGAACCTCAGCCGTATCCACCTCGTTCAATTGCTCGATCCATTGCAAAATGCCCGACAGCTCGGCCGCCAGGGGTTCCAGTTCCTCGTCCCTGACGCCGATGCGGGCGAGATGGGCGATGCGTGCGACCGTGGCTTTATCGACCGACATGTGCGACCTTGCTGCAATTGTTGGAATTCAGCCTCGTGCGAGGCGCGCGGAAGCTATCACTGGACATGCCCACGATCAAGCCCGAGGCGTTGCGAAACGCCATTGCCATCCCGAAGCGGTTGTTGGGCCTGGACCTGGGAACCAAGACCATCGGCCTGGCCCTCTCGGACACCACCTGGGCCATCGCCTCGCCCTTGGAAACCATCCGCCGGCGGAAGTTTACCCTGGACGCCGAGCGCCTGTTCGCCGTGGTGGACGAACATGACGTGGGCGGCCTGGTGCTGGGCCTGCCCATCAACATGGACGGGACAGAGGGCCCCCGTTGCCAATCGACCCGCGCCTTCGCCGACAACGTTGTTGCCAAGCGGGACATAGCCATAACCTTTCAGGACGAGCGCCTCAGTACCGCCGCCGTACAGCGCATGCTGGTCGATGAAATGGACAGCACCCGCAAGCGCCGGGCCGAACTGGTTGACAAGCTGGCCGCGGCCTACATCCTGCAGGGTCTGCTGGACCGTTTGAACAGAGAGTAAATTTAGTCACCATGCCCGAAACCCTGAAGCTGGCCATCGTCACCGACATTCATCATGGTCCGGACAAACTGACCAAGGTCGGCTCAGCCGCCCTGCCCGGCTTGCGGGAATTCAAGGCCTTCACGGAAAGCTACCAGCCCCATTTCATTGCCGAACTGGGCGACCGCATTTCCGATATCGACGCCGATACCGATGCCGCCGCCCTGGCGGACATCGCCGGTCATTTTGATAACCTGCCCGCACCCCATCGGCACCTGATGGGCAATCATGATCAGATTTATCTCTCCATCGCGGACAATGCCCGTCTTCTGGGTCAGGACATGGGGCATCACAGCGTGGACGTGGCCGGGCGGCACCTGGTGTTCTGGCAAATGGATTGCGAGATCCATCGCCCCCAAGGCTTTGTGCCAAGGCAGGGGGACATGGATTGGCTGCGCGGGGATTTAGCGGCGACGAATTTGCCGTCGATCATATTCACCCACGTGCCCCTGGACGGCGGCTCGTTGCAAGGCAACTACTATTTCGACAACAACCAACGGTTCGGCGGTCTGCCCCACCAGCGGGAAATCCAAGCCCTGATCCGGGATGCGGGGAATGTCATTCTGTGTGTCGCGGGCCATGTACATTGGAACGACGTCAATCTGATCGACGGCATTCCCCATATTACCGTGCAATCCCTGTCTGAAAGCTTCACCACCGAGGGCGCGGCGTCGGGGGCTTGGGCCAGTATCGAGGTGGATGATGAAATCCGCTGGCGTACCCATGGCCGCGACCCGATCTCCCTTGCCGTCCCCGTGCGCAGCCTGAACGCCCATTGGCGCGCGCCCTTGCCACCCTTTGAAGAACTGCTCCGGCAAAGTCAGATCCCGGCCGGCCTGGATAACATCAAGGGCCTGATCCTGGACATGGACGGCGTGCTGTACCGGGGCGATGACCCCATCGACGGTGTGGCGGCGGCGATGGCGGCGTTGCAGTCGAGCGGGATTGAACTGGTCGCCCTGACCAACAATGCCCGGTCCTCGGCAATGGAATACAGCGCCAAGCTGGCCGGTCTCGGGATGGATCTGCCGGCCGACCGCATCATCACCGCCGCCGAGGCGACGGCGCGGTATCTGTCGGATCAGGACGCGGCGGCAACCGTTTTCATTGCCGGCAGCGAGGTCCTGGCCCGGGAAATACGGGCCGTGGGCGCTGTCGAAAGTCAAAATCCAGCCTTCGTCGTGGCCGGTTTTGATATGGACATGAAACTCTCCACCTTGTCCCAGGCGGTCGCCCACCTTCACAACGGGGCCCACCTGATCGCCACCAATCCCGATCCCATGCTGCCCGTCGGCACGGGCGTAGAAGCAGAGGCCGGCGCGGTCATTGCCTTCCTGGAAGCCGCCAGCGGGCAGACCGCTTATGTGGTCGGCAAACCCAACAAAATCATTTTCCAACAGGCACTGGCAAGTCTGAGTTGCGGCGCCGAAGCGGTGGCCGTGGTTGGCGACACCGCGGCCACCGACATCGCCGGGGCAACGGCGTCCGGCCTGCGTTCAATCCAGGTCGCCAGCGGCAACCCCGGCACGCCAGGTGAGCCGCACCAACCCACGGCACATATGGCAAGCTTGGTCGAAATTGCCGAACATCTCGGCAATTAGCACCAGAGGTTCGTGAGGTTTCGTTGGACAATCCGTTTCGGCGATCGGCG
>JAPYUH010000494.1 GCA_029936195.1 Alphaproteobacteria bacterium | reverse complement strand
CCCATTTTCTAAGTCCGATTGACATTATTCTCCATGGTTGATCGGTCAGCTTGTTCCACGCTTCGGAGCATATATCGACGATCTCGTCGTATGATTTGAAGACCCGGTTTGAGATCCAGTTTTCGCGCATGAATTGCCAGATGTTTTCCACCGGGTTTAGTTCCGGCGACCTTGGGGGCAAGGGCAGCATAGTAATGTTGGGCGGAATATGCAGCTTTTTGGTGGTGTGCCATCCGGCCTGGTCCACGATGAGAATAGCGTGCGCGCCCGGCCTCACGTGGATTGAGATTTCGTCGAGATGCCATTGCATGGCCTGGGTGTTGCAGCGGGGCAGAACGAGGGCGGCGCCGACACCGCGCGCCGGGCAGATGGCGCCGAATATATAGGCCGACTTGGTGCGTTGATCTTTCGGTGCCCTGGGCCGGCTCCCCTTAAGTGCCCAGCGGCGGGTGATCTTGTTCTTTTGACCGATCCGCGCTTCGTCCTGCCACCAGAGTTCTATCGCGGTGTTGGCCGGCAACTTGGCGCGGATTTCCGCCACTTCGGCGGGGAAGTTTTTTTAAAATCCTCCAGCACCAGTTCATTTTGCGCCTGATGGCGGGGACGGGCCGTGATCTTGACGTAGCCTAAGCCCTTGAGCTCCCGGCTCACATTCGTTTCATCAAGTGAGATGGCGTAGGTCTGCCAGATCCATTGACGAAGGTCCGATAATCGCCAGCGTACCACGTCATGGATTGCAGGGATCGGGCCCGCCTCGACCAGCGCTGCCAGAGCCTGACGCTGGTGATCATTGAGTTTTGCGGGCTTGCCGGGCGCCTTGGGGTCGATCAGACCGTCAGGCCCTTTCCCATTGAACCGCAGAACCCAGTCCCGCACCGATTGAAGCTCAACAGCGCCGAGCCATGCCGCCTCCGTTCGCGAGCCGCCAGCATAGATCAACGTTAACGCCAGTAGTCGCCGGCTCTGATCTGCATCCTTCGAAGCCTTCGCAAGCCGACGCAAATCCTGAGCCGAAAAATCATCTCGAAGTGCAATCGCTGATCCCATGGTGAACCTCCCGTAAAACGATTCACCTCAATTGATTCAGAAATCCCCCAGCTTGGAAAGCCCTGCGTGAGTCCCAATCAATGCAGCTCGGTATAAGCCGAAGCTGGCTGTATGTTCGGGCGAGATTGATAACTCGCTCCACGGAAGCCTGGATCTCTTTGCTGTCATGTGTGCC
>JAPYUH010000256.1 GCA_029936195.1 Alphaproteobacteria bacterium | reverse complement strand
TGCTGGGTGATGATGTCGGCGCCCTGGCCGATCAGCACCTTGGCCGCGTCCGCTTCCTTGCCAGGATCGAACCAGGAATTGACCCAGATGACCTTCAGCTTGAAGTTTGGGTTGATGGTCTGGGCGCCCAGGATGAATGAATTAATGCCCATCACCACTTCCGGAATGGGGAAGGAGGCGATATAGCCGGCGACGCCGGATTTGGACATTTTTGCGGCGATTTGACCGATGATGTAACGGCCTTCGTAGAAGCGTGCGTTATAGGTGGCAACGTTCTTGGAGCGTTTGTAGCCCGTGGCATGCTCGAACTTCACCTTGGGGAAGCGCTTGGCGACCTTCAGGGTGGGGTCCATGTAACCGAACGACGTGGTGAAGATCAGGCCGGCGCCCTGGCGGGCCAGACGGGTGATGGCCCGTTCGGCATCGGGGCCTTCGGCGACTTTTTCCACGAACACGGTTTCGACCTTGTCGCCCAGCTCCTTTTCGATTGCCTGGCGGCCCTGGTCATGTTGATAGGACCAGCCGTGATCGCCGACTGGTCCCACATAGATAAAGCCGATTTTCAATTTTTCGGCGGCGGTTGCGGCGCCCGCGGCGAATGTCATCGCCAGGGATAATGCCACTGTACCAAGTAGTTTTTTCATTACGTGCTCCTTTTGCCTCACAAGTTTCTCAGTTTCAAAATCGTTCTACGGTCGTGTTCTCGGTTCTACCTCTCGGGCGCGAACGGCTGCCCAATGCAGGCGGGGGTATTGACCTTGGTCAGGGTCTTGTTGCCGGAAATTATAATCAACGCCACGATGGTAACAAGGTAGGGTAGGGATGACAGCAATTGTGAAGGAATATCCACCCCCAACGCCTGCACATACAGCCCCATGATCCAAACCGTGCCAAACAGATAGGCCCCCACCAGCAGCCGCTTGGGCAGCCAGGTGGAAAACACTACCAGCGCCAAGGCGATCCAGCCGCGCCCCGAACTCATATTCTCGATCCATTGCGGCGTGTAGGCCAGGGACAGATAAGCTCCCGCCAACCCGGAACAGGCGCCGCCAAAGGCGATGCAGCCATAACGCACGCGGAGTACGTTGTAGCCCAGGGCATGGGCCGAATGATGGTTGCCGCCAACGGCGGTGATGATCAGGCCAAGGCGGGTGCGAAACAGCACATAGGCAACGCCCGCGACAATGAACAACGAGCCATAGACCAGAATGTCATGCCCAAAGATCACCGGACCGATGAAAGGTATATCGCTCAGGAAGGGAATGTTCAGAGCCTCGAGCTTGATGCCCGGAAGGCCGGTGAAGCCTTCGCCAATCATGCCCGACAGACCCAGGCCCAGCAGGGTCAAGGAAAGCCCCGTGGCCACTTGGCTGGTCATCAGGGTCTGGGTCAAAAAGGCAAACAACAGGGACATGCCCACGCCCGCCAGCAGTCCCGCGCCCACCCCCAACAGGGCCGAATGGGTGGTATAAGCGGCGGCGAAACCACAGACCGCGCCCATGATCATCATGCCCTCGACGCCCAGGTTCAGAACCCCGGAACGCTCGGTCACCAGTTCGCCGATGGCCGCCAACAGCAACGGGGTCGAGGCGGTGATGATGGTCAGAATGACAGCTTCCAATGCACCCATTTTCGAACCCTATGCCTCCTTCACCGCGCCGCGTCCCGGCGCCAGTTTGATGCGGTAGTGGATCAGCGTCTCGCAGGCCAGGATCAGGAACAGCAACATGCCCTGAAAGACCTGCGCCATTTTGTCGGAGATCCCCAACTCCACCTGTGCCGCCTCGCCGCCCAGATAGCTGATGGCGAGAAGTATTCCCGCGAAGATCACGCCGATGGGATTCAAGCGGCCCAAAAACGCGACAATAATGGCGGTGAAGCCGTAGCCGGGCGAGATCACCGGCTGCAACTGGCCGCTGGGCCCGGCCACTTCGCAAATCCCCGCCAAACCGGCCAGGGCGCCCGACAGCATGAAGCAGAACAATACGACCTTCTTCTGGGCGAAACCGGCAAAGGCACCGGCGCGGGGGGAGTTGCCGATCACCCGGATTTCAAAGCCGCGCAGGGAGCGTCCCATCATGACCCACAACAAGACGGCCGCGATCAGCGCCAATACAGCGCCCAAATGGACCCGCCCCTCGCCCAACAGGGGGAGGAGCTGCCAGCCCTCGAACGAGACGGATTGCGGGAAGTTAAAGCCCTTGGGATCTTTCCACGGGCCCCGGATCACCCAATCCAGTATCAGCTGCGCCACATAGACCAGCATCAGCGAGGTCAGAATCTCGTTGGCGCCGAAGCGATTCTTCAACAGCGCCGGAATGGCCGCGAACAAGGCCCCGCCGATGGCGCCCAATACCAACATCAAAACCAACACCAGGGGCGACTGCCAATCGGTGAAATAGATTGGGATGGCGGACCCGAACAGGGCGCCCATGGTCAATTGCCCCTCGGCGCCAATATTCCAGACGTTGGCGGTGTAACAAATCGCCAGGCCAACGCCGATCATGACCAAGGGCGCCGCCTTGACGATCAATTCTTCGATGGACCAGAGAGAGGTCATGGGGTCGATGAAATAGATATACAACGCCTTGAAGGGGTCCAACCCTAGGCTGGCGAAGATGAAACCGCCGATCACAACGGTAATGCCAAGGGCCAGAACGGGGGACAGCCAGACCATGGCCTGGGACCGCCGGCTGCGTTTTTCCAGGACTAGGATCATGCCGCGCCCGCCTCGCCGGCATTGCGCGCGACGGCTTCGTGCGCGCCCGCCATGAGCAGGCCGATCCGCTCCAGGCTCAGTTCCTCCGAAGGATAGGCCTGAGACATCTCACCACGGGAAATCACGGCGATGCGGTCCGCCACCTCGAAAATCTCGTCCAGATCCTGGCTGATCACCAAAACGGCCGAACCGCCCCGCGCCAGGTCGATCAGGGCCTGGCGGATCAGCGCGGCGGCACCCGCATCGACGCCCCAGGTGGGTTGGTTGACCACCAATACCCTTGGCTGCAGGGCCATTTCCCGGCCCACGACGAATTTCTGCAGATTACCGCCCGAAAGCGACTGCGCCTCCGGGTCCGGCGTGCCCTTGCGCACATCAAACAGTTCCGTGACCACACGGTTGACATACCTGGCGGCGTCGCGGTCGATCATGCCGTTGCGTACAACCGCGCTGCCCGCCATTCCATCCCCCGTTTCGAGCCTTGTCGCTTCCACCGAGTGATGGGTCAGCACAACGTTTTCCGACAACGGAAAATTCGGCACCGCGCCATGGCCCAGCCGCTCCTCGGGCACAAAGGCGGCATCGCGGCGACGCCGCTGGGTGATGCCCTCGCGCCCGCAACCGACGCCGGCGATTTTCACCGTAGCGTTGTTGGAACTGGTCAACTCACCGGACAGGGCATCAAAAAATTCGCCCTGTCCATTGCCCGCGACGCCGGCGACGGCAACGATCTCGCCGGCCCGGACTGCTAGGTTGATATTTTTCAATGACACGCCAAATTGGTCATCGGTGGCCAAGGACAGACCAGACAATTCCAGCAACGGCGCACCGGGTGCCGTGCCCTTGTCCGTCCTCACCGCGGCGACTTCCGTGCCCACCATCAGGGCGGCAAGGGAGGCGGCTGTTTCCTGTTGCGGGTCGACCCGGGCGGCTAGCTTGCCGTGGCGCAGAATGGTGGCATCGTGGCAGATGCGCCGGACCTCCTCCAGGCGGTGAGAGATGTAGAGCACGCCGCAGCCCTCGGACGCCAACCGCGCCAGGGTGACGAATAGCTGGTCGGCCTCCTGCGGCGTCAGCACGGCGGTGGGCTCGTCCATGATCAACAGGCGCGGTTCCTGTAACAAACAACGGACGATTTCGATCCGTTGCCGTTCGCCAACCGACAAATCCGCCACCAGGGCATCGGGCCGCAAGGGCAGGCCGTAGTCGTTGGAAACCGTTTCAATACGTCCGGAGAGGGCGCCGATGTCTACATCGGAGGGCAGGGCCAGAGAGATATTCTGGGTCACGGTCAAGGCATCAAACAGCGAGAAATGCTGGAACACCATGCCGATGCCCAACTCCCGCGCGGCGGCCGGGTTGGGCACGGTCACGGCCCGGCCCCGCCAAAAAAGATGACCGGAGGTGGCCCGCAACGAGCCATAGATGATCTTCACCAAAGTGGACTTGCCGGCGCCGTTCTCGCCCAACAGAGCATGGATCTCACCGGGCTTCAGGGACAGGGTGACATCGTCATTGGCCCGCAATTCACCGAACACCTTGGTGATATTGCGCGCCTCGAGAAGATATTTGCTGGTTTCGTTCGCCCCGGTTTCATTCACGGTAGCCGCCCTCCGCCCGTGCGCGCCAATCCCAAATGTTCATTTGGTTGATCATTCTGTCGATCAGTGTTCCACGTACCATTCCACGCACCGGCGCATTGTTCCATCCTGCATAGCAGGTCCGCAACCACGGATGCGGCGATGGCGGACGGCTCCTTGGACCGGATGCCCGGAATGCCGATGGGACAAGCCAATGTCTCGATTTCGCGGTCGCCCAGACCGGCCTGGGCCAGACGCCCCCGAAAGCGCGCCCGCTTGGTGTCTGAGCCAATGAGGCCGACATAGGCGAATCGTTTCGCCGTCAGGGCGGCGCTGACAATGTCGAAATCCAGGCCATGGCTATGGGTCATCACCAGGATAAATGCGTCATCGGGCAGACGGTCCAGTTCGGCGGCGGGATCAGGCGTCCGGGTCAGGGCCACGTCCCCCGCCACCACGGCGGGAAAGGCGGCCGCGCGGGGATCAATCCAGACCACGTGAAAATTCAACGGTGCCAATGCCAGTACCAGGGCCCGGCCCACATGGCCGGCGCCGAACAGCGCCAGGGTTTGTTTGGGTTGGCCAAATTGTTCCCACAGCAGCCCCGGCACGGGCGGTTGGCCGTCTGCGAGTATGGTGCGGGCGACCTCAATCTCGCCGATCCGGCCTTCGGTGGCGAAAGCGCCGTTTTGTTCGGCCTCCCGCAATGCCTGTAATTCGGTCAAGCGGGCGGGATCGAATACCTCCAACAGCAGACGCACGGAGCCGCCGCAACATTGCCCCAGATCGGGGCCAAGGGCCTGCTGGGACTGGCGCACGGGCGGCACCGCGCCGTTGGCCGCGGCTTTGCCGATCGCCGCGCGTGCATCGGCGATGGCCCGCCATTCCAGGGCGCCGCCGCCGATGGTGCCGGTGAATCCGCCGTCCTGTCGAACCGCCATGCGCGCGCCCGCTTCCCGCGGGGCTGAACCGGCGGCGGCCACGACGCTGACCATGGCGCAATAGTCGCCCCGCGCCAGGCTGTCACATATGGTGGACCAGACAGCCATGCTCAATCGACCCGCATGGATTGGACGGCGCGGGCAATGGCTTCCGGCGTCGCCGGCGCGTCCAATTGCGGTACCCGGCCGGGACGCAGGCTGGCAACCGCGTCGGTAATGGCCGAGAACACCGATATGGCCAGCATGATCGGCGGCTCCCCCACCGCCTTGGAGCGGTAGATGGTGGGCTCCTTGTTGCCCTTGGACTGCCACAGATTAATGCGGAAATCTTCCGGCACATCCGATGCGGTGGGTATTTTGTAGGTCGACGGCGCATGGGTCAGCAGCCGGCCGGCC
>JAPYUH010000493.1 GCA_029936195.1 Alphaproteobacteria bacterium | reverse complement strand
GATACCTCGCGAGCATCACCTTTGCCGACGCCATGGTCGGCCGGTTGCTGGACGGGTTGGAGCAAAGCGGACGGTCCAACGATACCATTATCGCGCTCTGGTCGGACCACGGCATGCATATTGGAGAGAAAGAGAACTGGGAAAAGTTCACTTGCTGGGAGGAGTCGACCCGGATTCCGATGTTCGTAGTGGCCCCCGGAGTTACCACTGCAGGCAGTATCTGCGACCGGCCGGTAAGCACGCTGGACGTCTATCCCACCTTGGCGGAACTGGCGGGCACGGCCTTGCCCGAACAGTTGGAAGGCGAATCCCTGGTTCCGTTGCTGAAGGACCCGAAATCAGGCAAACGCATCCAGCCGGCCATTTCCAGCTACCGGCGGATTCACGGGGTACGCACGGATCATTGGCGCTACGTCTTCGATCCCGGCTCGAAGCTGGAGGAATTGTACGATCACCGCAAGGACCAGGGCGAACACGACAACCTGGCCTACCTCCCCAAGCATCAGGCCACGCTGGACCATCACCGGTCGCTGCTTCGGCAATACACCCCGGTCAAACCGCCGGAAGGTAAGGCGACACCGCCTAAGTCATTTGAACGACTGCCCAACAATCGCATTCAGCGCAAAAACTATTACCCCATGGCCAAGGCCGTGGCCGAGGCGAAGGCGGCCGATGCCCGCGGTGAGCCCGCCCCCATTCTAGGGCGCAAAACGGCACCGGCCTCCAGTAAAAAGTCAGGGATGAAAAAACTGGCCCTCATCGATCCGGCAAAGGAGAAAAACGTACGGTCAGGTGGAAATGGATTGGCAGTACAGTTGACCTTTCGCAACCAAAGCAAAACGAAGGTCGTCGTCTACTGGATCAACACCTCCGGCGAACGCGTGCAATATAAGGAAATCGAGCCGGGCGGAAAGGCCCTGCAAGGAACCTACTCCGGCCATTATTGGCTGGTGGTCGATCCTGCCGGCAAGGCCTTGGGCATGTACAAGCCCGATAATCAGGATGGCTTGATAATCATCCGATAAAAAGAGGCCGCGAGGATTGGGTGCCTGGCCAAAGCCTATTTACTCCCGCAAGCAACAGTTGACGCAGGAAGGCAACCCGACGCCAGCTTTGCCTACTTCGGCACACCGCGTCTCGCTTCCTTAACTTCTTCGATTGATTTGAGTATGTTTTTCTTCCAACTGCCCTGCAACTTGTCGGGATTGGCGCGATCCAGAGTCT
>JAPYUH010000019.1:18347-32792 GCA_029936195.1 Alphaproteobacteria bacterium | reverse complement strand
GGCGGTCATAGCCGCGCCCGGCGGCGAAATCGACCCGCCCGCCGGAAATCAAATCGATCGTCGCCCATTCCTCCGCCACGTGCAGGGGGTGGTGCAGGGGCAAAACGCTGACGGCGGGGGCCAGGCGAATATGTTCCGTTTCGGGGATAATGCTGGCCAACAGGGTACCAGGGCGGGAGTTGACGCCGAGGGAATCGAAATGATGTTCGCCGATCCAAGCGGAATGATAGCACAGTTTGTCGGCCAGGATCGCCTGCCCGCGAATTTCACCGACGAACTGGTTGGCGTTGCGCGGATTGTCGGGATAGGCGTTGTCGGACAAGGTGAAGTAACCGAATTTCATGGTGCGGAATTCCTCTTGATCTGGTTACGCCGAACATACTACAGAATTGCCATGATTTGCGCCCGCCAGTTAAGATGATTATAAATCCGACAAGAGATTAGCAAAAATTGGAACTCGCGAATGCCGCATGTAAACGTCAAGGACGGATCCGGGGGCGAAGCCTACCAATCGCAAGGCTATTTGAGCCCGATCCGGGCCATATCCGAGGCGGAGGCGGCTAGGGTCGCCGACCTTGTGGCGCGAATTGAACAAGAACACGGCGAAGACGCGGGCGCCTTGTTGCGGTCCAATATCCATATGCTGTTCCCCGATCTGTTTGATTTGGTATGCAATCCGGCGATCCTGGATCACGTTGAAGATATTCTTGGGCCGGACATTTTGTGCTGGTCGGCGTCTTTTTTCTCCAAGCCGCCCGAAGACCCCAGTTTCGTTTCATGGCATCAGGATCTGACCTATTGGGGCCTGGAGCCGGCGGATATCGTGACCGCCTGGGTCGCCATTACGCCGAGCAATCGGGAGAACGGCTGCATGCGCGTGGTTCCGGGCAGCCATCAACCGGGCCAGCTGGGCCATTCCGATACCTTCGGCAATGACAATCTGTTGAGCCGTGGCCAAGTGCTGGATGTCCCGGTGCAAGAAGATGAGGCGGTGGATCTGATATTGCACCCGGGCGAGATGTCCTTGCACCATGTGCTGATCGTGCACGGCTCGGAAGCCAATCTATCGCCACGGCCGCGGCATGGCTTTGCCATTCGCTACATACCCACTTATTGCAAGCAGATCGGCGGCCGTACCACGGCGCTTTTGGTCCGGGGTGAAGACCGCTACAACCATTTCGATCCCGTGCCCCGGCCCCGCGCGGACATGGACCCGGAAGCGGTGGCCTTTCGGGCCAAGGCCGTGGCGGCGGTCCATGCCATTCTCATGGACGGAGCTGGAGCCTGAATTCCGGGAAACGGTTTGGTGGGGACTTTGGCGCTCTAATGGCTGCAGCCCTGTTTCTTTTCGCCTAAATCACCTACATATCTGCCAGGCGCCGTCGCGGGTGGGCGCTGCGTTTGGGGAAAATGGGACATTAAATGCGCACCACTTACAATCCGGAAGAGGTAGATCGGACGGGCCGCAGTCATTGGCGCACCCTGGCAATCTTGATGCCTTACCTGTGGCCGCGCGGCCGGTGGGATTTGCGTGTTCGCGTCATGTTGGCCATGGCATTGCTGGCCGCCGCCAAGGTGGCCATCGTCTTTATTCCTTTTGTCTACAAGGAAGTGATTGACGCCCTGAATATCACCGGTCCGGACGGCAAGGTGGGCGCGCTGGTGGCGATACCGATAATAATGATCGTGGCCTTCGGTGCCGCCCGGGTCGCGGGCCAGGCCTTTGGCGAGCTGCGCGACGCGGTTTTCGCCAAGGTGGGCCAGCACGCCCTGCGCACCGTCGCCTTGGAGGTCTTTCGCCATTTGCACGCGCTGTCCCTGGCCTTTCATCTGGACCGGCGCACCGGCGGGTTGAGCCGGGCGATCGAGCGCGGCACCAAGGGCATCGATTTTCTGTTGCGTTTCTCCCTGTTCAATATACTGCCCACGCTGCTGGAACTGGCCATGGTCTGCGGTGTGTTGTGGATCAACTACGGCCCGTCGTATTCTTCCGTCACTTTGTTCGCGGTCGGCGTCTATATCATCTTCACCCTGACCGTGACGGAATGGCGCCTGAAGCACCGGCGCGAGATGAACCGCACGGACAGCGAAGCCTCCACCCGCGCCATCGACAGCCTGCTGAATTTCGAGACGGTGAAGTATTTCGGTAACGAAGGACACGAGGCGAACCGCTTCGACCAGTCCATGGCCCTCTATGAAAAGGCCGCCGTGCGCAGCCAGACATCATTGGCGCTGCTGAACATCGGCCAGGGGATCATCATCGCCTTCGGCATGTGCACGGTGTTGTTGCTGGCGGCCCAGGGCATCATTGACGGTAAACTGACCATTGGCGACTTCGTCCTGATCAATACTTTCATGATGCAATTGTACCAACCCCTGGGCTTCCTCGGCTTTGTCTATCGCGAGATCAAGCAAAGCCTGGTGGACATGGACAAGATGTTCGAGCTGATCGAAGTGCATAAGGAAGTTGCGGATGGCCCCGGCGCCAAGCCGCTGCGGGTCGGCGCGGGCGAAGTCGTCTTCGAGAATGTTGAATTCGGTTATGCCGATGACCGGCAAATCCTGCATGGCGTCAGCTTCAAAGTGCCGGCCGGCAACACGGTCGCGATCGTCGGGCCGTCGGGCGCTGGCAAATCGACCATTTCACGCATCCTGTTCCGGTTTTACGACGTTAAGGGCGGGCGGGTTCTGATCGACGGCCAGGACGTGCGGGATGTGACGCAGGCCTCGCTGCGCGCCAATGTGGGCATCGTGCCCCAGGACACCGTCTTGTTTAATGACAGCATCCGCTACAACATCCGATATGGCCGGGTTGATGCCACGGACGATGAGATCGATGAGGCGGCTAGGCTGGCGCAGATCCACGGCTTTATCTCCAGTTTGCCCGCTGGTTATGACTCGGCCGTGGGCGAGCGCGGCCTGAAACTGTCGGGCGGCGAAAAACAGCGGGTCGCCATCGCCCGGACAATTTTAAAGAATCCCGCCATCCTGCTGTTTGACGAGGCGACCTCGGCCCTGGATTCCCAGACCGAAAAAGAAATTCAGGCCGCCCTGCGCCTGGTCTCCCGCGACCGCACCACCCTGGTCATTGCCCATCGACTCTCGACCATAGTCGATGCCGATGAAATCATCGTGCTGGAGGCCGGGCGCATCGTCGAGCGCGGCCGCCACGAAGGCCTTTTGCGCGCCAAGGGCACCTATGCCGATATGTGGCAACGCCAGCAAGAACAGGCAGAGGCCTTGCAACGGCTGCAGCGTCTGGATAAGGATGAAGAAACGGCAGCCTGATTTGCCGATTTGTTCGTGCGCGCCGCCGCCGGAAAAGGAAATTGACGCCCAATGGATGCTTTGAAGGCCGTCATTGTGCCCATCAACCGCGAAGGCTACCGCTTCATCGCGATCTTCGTGCTGGCGACCATCATCTTGTTTTGGATAGCCGACCCCTTGGGCTGGCTGGGCGTTATTCTGACCTGCTGGTGCGTCTATTTTTTCCGTGACCCCGAGCGCACGACCCCGATCCGTGATGGCCTGATCATCTCGCCCGCCGATGGCGTGGTGCAGTCCATCGAACTGGCCGTGCCGCCCGAGGAACTGGGCATGGGTGGCGAAGCGCGCCAGCGGATCGCCGTGTTCATGAATGTCTTCAACGTGCATGTGAACCGTATCCCCATCAATGGCGAGATCACGGCGGTTTCCTACCGGCCGGGCAAATTTTTCAACGCCTCCCTGGACAAGGCTTCGACCGACAACGAGCGTCAGGCGATCCGAATGACCACCTCCATGGGCCAGGATATCGCCTTTGTGCAGATTGCCGGTCTGGTGGCCCGGCGCATCGTTTGTGGTTTGTACGAGGGCCAGAGGGTGCGGGCCGGCGAACGGTTTGGTATGATCCGCTTTGGCAGCCGGGTCGATGTCTATCTGGACGATGGCACCCAGCCCCTGGTGGCGGTGGGTCAAACGGCGGTGGCGGGTGAAACGGTACTGGCCGATTGCGACAGCGATGAAGGGCGGCGGCAGGGAGAGACACGATGAGAATTCGTCCGCGCAACCGCCGGCTCAGGGAATTGCCGGTCAATAGTCTGATCCCGAATATTCTGACCGTCCTGGCCTTATGCGCTGGGATGTCGGCGATCCGCTTCGCCATGCAGGACAAATGGGAGCTGGCGGTGGCCGCCATCATCGTCGCCGGCATCCTGGACGGCCTGGACGGCCGCATGGCGCGGTTGTTGAAGGGCGCGACGAAATTCGGTGCTGAATTGGACTCCCTGTCCGATTTCATCGCCTTCGGCGTTGCCCCCGCCTTGGTGGTCTATATGTGGAGTACGGAAGTCCTGGGCGGCATCGGGTGGATTGCCGGATTGGCCTACTCCACCTGCTGCGCCCTGCGTCTGGCCCGCTTCAACACCGCCCTGGACGATCCCGACCGGCCCGCCTGGGCCAGTTTTTTCTTCACCGGCATGGCGGCGCCGGCGGCGGCCTGCATGGTGCTGCTGCCCATGGCGGTCAGCTTTCAACTTGGCGACGCCGTGGTGCGCGAACCGGTCGTGATGGCTTTTTGGCTGTTGGCCGTCGCCTTCCTGATGATCAGCCGCATCCCCACCTATTCCTTTAAACGGGTGCGGGTAAAGCGGGAAATGGTGCTGCCGCTGTTGGTGGTGGTCGGCATCGTTGCCGCCATTTTGGCCAGCTATCCATGGTTCGTGTTGTCGGTGTTGGGTGTGGCATACCTAGGGTCGATCCCCTTTAGCTATCGCGCGCAACAGCGATATGCCGCATCGCAACCGGTTGAAGCTGACGGCGAAGCGCAAGAGGCGCCCGGCGATCGCGAGGAAACTTCCTAGGTAATTTACGGCCAGCCGGCGCCGGGGACCTCAACCTGGACGGTTTCGATACGCCCGGAACGTAGTTCCGCCGTGCCGGGCCCCGATTGCAGGCAGGTGCAAATAAACAGGGTGCGCCGGTCCCCGCCGCCCAGCATGCAGGCAAACGAGCCGTAATCGCCGGTCGAAATCCGTTCGGTCACCTCGCCCCCTTCCAGGACGCGGATGGTCTCCTTATTACGCGGATCGGAAACCCAGACCGCACCCTCGGCATCCAGGCAAATACCGTCGGGATAGCCGCCGTCCAGATCGGCCCAGACCCGGCGGTTCGACAGGCCGCCATCCGCCGCCCGGTCCCAGGCGCTGAGAATATGGCCCCGGGTCTCGCCCACGATCAGGGTGCCGCCATCGGGCGTGATCACGGAACCGTTGGGAAAAGCCAGGCCGGCGGCGGCCACGGAGGCGGTGCCGTCGGGTTCGACGCGGATCAGATCGGCCAGCTTGAAGTCATCCCCATCATGGCTGTTGTAGCCGAAATTGCCCACATAGGCGCCGCCGTCGCCGTCAACCACCATGTCGTTGCAATGGTATCCGGCCAGCCCCGAGAGGTCCGCCACTTCCACCAGTCCGTCGGGATCCTGGCGCAGCAGACGCCGGTCGGTCATGGAAACCACCAGCAGACGGCCATCGGGCGTCCAGCCCAGGCCAGAGGGTTGCCCCGGCACCTCGGCCATGGTCTCCCGCCGGCCGTCGAGATCTACGGCGACAACCTCATGGGCATAAAAATCCGAGAACCACAGCCGGCCATCGTGCCATCGCGGCCCTTCGGGAAATGTCAGACCCTCCAACAAGGCGGTTGTTTGTTTCGTCATGGCATTTTCCCCTGGTGGCTTATACTGATTTTCCGCAAGTGTAGTTCATAGCAGCCGGGGAGGCGATGATGCGTTTACAGGATCGAGTGGCCATGGTGGTTGGCGCGGGACAAAGCCCGGGCGAAACCATGGGCAACGGCCGGGCCACCGCACTGGTCTTTGCCCGCAATGGCGCCAACGTGGTCGCCGTGGACCGGGACTTGGGTTCGGCAGAGGAAACGGTGGCGATGATCCGGGACGAGGGTGGGCGGGCCACGGCCCTGGCGGCGGATGTTACGGACGAGGCGGCGGTCCAGGCCGCCGTGGCCGAATGCCTGGGTCAGCATGGCCGGATCGATATCCTGCATAACAATGTGGGCATCTCGCTTGCGGGCGGTGATGCCGAGATTACCGAGATCACCGTCGAGGCGTTCGATCATTGCGTGGCCGTCAATCTGCGCGGCATGGTCCTGACCTGTAAACACGCCCTGCCTTCCATGCGAGCGCAGGGCAGCGGCGCCATCGTCAATATCTCGTCCCTGGCGGCCTGGTCGGCCTATCCCCTGGTGGCTTATAAGACGACCAAGGCGGCCGTGATCGCGTTGACGGATCAACTGGCTATTCAAAACGCCCGCCATGGCATTCGCGCCAATGTCATCCTGCCGGGTTTGATGGATACACCCATGGCGGTGGATACCCGGGTTAAGGTCCTGGGCCAAAGCCGCGAAGATATTGCCGCCGCCCGGGACGCCAAGGTGCCCTTGGGCCGTAAGATGGGAACCGGGTGGGATATTGCCAATGCGGCGCTGTTCCTTTGCTCCGACGACGCCAGTTTCATCACTGGCGCCGCGCTGCCCGTCGACGGTGGTTCATCGGTGTCACTGGGGACCTAAGCTGGGAACTTAAGCCGGGACCTTAAACCGGGGTCATCATTTCGGTTTGACAGGGCAATTATTTCATCCACTTCACTCTTTACATCTATATATCGAATTGCTATATGCAAATTCGAAATAAACGATGGGAGCTGCCGGCGGATGGATGTGCGGACGTTGTGCCTTGGCGTGCTGAGCCTGGGCGATGCATCGGGTTATGAAATCAAGAAACGCTTGGAGGACACCTTCAGCCATTTCTATGACGCCTCCTTTGGTTCTATTTACCCAGCCCTGAACCGCCTGCAAAAAGAAGGACTGGTGCAATGCGAGACCGAGGCGCAATCGAAGCGACCGGATAAAAAGGTCTATAGCCTGACCGTGGAGGGCCGCCTGACCCTGGTCGCGGAATTGAACAACATGCCGGGGCGGGACCGGGTGCGGTCGGAATTTCTGGTTGCCATGTGTTTCGCGGATTTGCTGCCGGTCGGCCAGATTAGTGAAATGATCGACCAGCGCCTAAATCAGCATAAAAGACTGGCCGCCGAACTGGCTGGCCGCGAAAGCCGCTCGTCGGCGGCGCAGCAGTTTATCGCCGGCTACGGCCGGGCCCTGTATGAGGCGGCGGCGGCTTATTTGGAAACCAACCGTCATTTGGTGGAAAGTGAAGCATTGTTGGCCCAGGTTGATAGCGACGGGGTCGGCGCCGCCGACTAGGTATGGACGAACCACCGGACAAACGACAACCGAACGAACGATAACCCTACGCTAGGAAAAATTTATCATGCGGAAATCCATATTCCTCGCCATCGCAATTGCCGTTGTTGCAGCCGGTTGGGTATTGAGTGGTGAATTCGGCGACAAGGTCGGCCTGGCCAATGGCAAGGCGGCGCAAGGACCGGCGCCGTCCGTGGCTGAACGCAATGAAGCCCGTGGCGAAGCCGCCCTGACCGCCGTGCGGACCAAGATCTCGATCGCCAAGCAGCATTGGCGCGCGGTTACGGCGCGGGGTCATACGGAGGCCAAGCGCAAGGTGATGATAAAGTCCGAAATCAAGGGCCGGATTATCAAGGTCTCCGTGCAAAAGGGTCAAAAGGTCCGCCGTGGTGACGAATTGGTCCGTATCGACGTGGCCGACCGCGATGCCCATATGGCCGAGGCCAAGGCCCTGGTGCGCCAGCGCGAGGTGGAATTCCAAGCCGCGAATAAACTACGCAAAAAGGGCTATCGGGCGGAAACTCAGCATTCCGCCGCCGCCGCCCGCTTGGATGCGGCTCACGCCATGGTCAAGCAGATGGAGGTGGCCCTTGGGCGCACGGTCATTCGGGCGCCCTTTGATGCCATCGTCGATAGCCGCGAAGTTGAATTGGGCGCCTATGTCAAGGACGGCAGCGGTATTGCCTTGCTGGTGGATGAAGATCCCTATCTGGTGGTCGCCCAGGTCAGCGAAAACGATGTGGGTCGACTGAGGCGCAACGGCAAGGGGCGGGCCGTCTTGGTGACCGGGCAAACAGTCGAGGGGCGCATAAATTACATCGCCGCCACGGCGGAAGAGGCCACGCGCACCTACCGCGTCGAATTGCTGGTCGACAACCCGGATGGCAAGCTGCGTCACGGCACCACGGCAGAACTGAATTTTCCGACCGAACAGATCCTGGCGCATTTCATCACCCCCGCCGTGTTGACCTTGAACGACAGCGGTACCGTTGGCGTGCGTTGCGTGGAGGCGGCGGGCAAGGTGGCCTTTTATCCGGTCAACATCATCGACAGCGGCGTTAATGGCGTCTGGGTCGAAGGTCTGCCCGAACAGACGGAATTGATCGTCGTGGGGCAGGAGTTCGTGCGCCAGGGTGACCGGGTCAGGGTCGCGGGCGGGGCCAAGAAAATGCCCGCAAAAACGGCCGAAATAACTCGGGCGCCCGCGTCATGAACGCAATTATTGACGCCGCGGTGCATCATGCGCGCAGTGTCCTCTCCATCCTGGTGCTGGTCCTGATCGCGGGTTTGGGTTCGTTCCTGACCATACCCAAGGAATCCACGCCCGACATCAATATCCCCATTGTCTATGTGTCCATGACCCATGACGGCATCTCGCCCGAAGATGCCGAACGTCTGCTGGTGCGGCCCATGGAGCAGGAATTGCGCTCCATCGAGGGCATCAAGGAAATGCGCAGCCGGGCGCAAACCGGAAGCGCCTCGGTATTGCTAGAGTTTGACGCCGGCTTTGACGTGGACAGGGCTTTGCGAGACGTGCGCCAGGCCATTGATTTGGTCAAGCCGGATTTACCCGGCGACACCGAGGAACCCACCGCCAGAGAGGTCAACGTGGGCCTGTTCCCGGTGCTGGTGGTAACCCTGGCCGGCGATGTGCCCGAACGCACCCTGTTGCGTCTGGCCCGCGATTTGCAGGACGAGCTGGAGGCCCTGCCCGGCGTCCTGGAAGCCGACATCGCAGGTGAACGAAAAGAGATGTTGGAAGTGCTGGTCGATCCGGTGCGCCTGGAAAGCTACAACATCAGCCAGGAAGAGTTGATCCGCGCCGTGACCCGCAATAATCAGCTGATCGCGGCCGGCGCCATGGACACCGGCAAGGGCCGCTTTGCCATTAAGGTACCGGGGCTGTTCGAAACGGCCCGCGATGTGTTGGATCTGCCAATCAAGGCCCTGGGCGATGGCGTCATCACTCTGGACGATGTGACAACGGTCCGGCGCACCTTCCGGGATGCCGACAGTTTCGCCCGTATCAATGGGCAGAGCGGCATAACTCTGGAAATCAAGAAACGCCTTGGCGAAAACGTGATCGAAATCATTGACCAGGTCCGCGCCCTGGTCACCGCACGCGCCGAAAGCTGGCCAACCGGGGTCGAGGTCAATTTTATTCAAGACGAGTCCAAGAACATCCGCCGCATGCTTGATGATCTGCAGAACAATGTTCTGTCCGCCATCCTGTTGGTGATGATTGTTGTCGTTGCCGCGCTGGGATTGCGCACCGCCGGTCTGGTCGGGCTGGCCATTCCCGCCTCGTTCCTGTTCGGCATTTTGGTTCTCGATGCCATGGGGCTGACGGTCAACATGGTGGTGCTGTTCGCCTTGATCCTGGCCGTGGGCATGTTGGTGGACGGCGCCATCGTGGTCACGGAATTCGCCGACCGCAAGCTGGCCGAGGGTCTGCACCGAAAAGAAGCCTATGCCTTGGCAGCCCGGCGCATGGCCTGGCCCATTATCGCCTCCACCGCGACCACGTTGGCGGCCTTCATGCCGTTGGTGTTCTGGCCCGGCGTGGTCGGCGAATTCATGAAGTTTCTGCCCATTACCCTGGTCGTTACATTGACCGGTTCGCTGCTGATGGCGCTGATATTCGTCCCCACATTGGGCGGTTTGATGGGCAAGGCCGGTTCCGCCAACCCACAAGTTCTGGCCGCGTTGGCGGCGGCGGAAAGTGGCGATGTGCGCCAGTTGCCCGGCCTGACCGGGGTCTATGCACGCACGCTGTCATTCCTGATCCGCCGCCCCATTCTGGTCCTGCTCGCCGCCATCGTCTTATTGGTCGGCGTGTATGTCGCTTATTATTCGGCCGGCAAGGGGGTGGAGTTCTTTCCCGATGTTGAGCCGGAGCAAAGCCTGATCCACGTTCATGCCCGGGGCAATTTGTCCGCCCGGGAAAAGGATGTGCTGGTCCGCGAGGTCGAGGCCGAGCTGTTGCAGATCAAGGGTATTCGCACGATCTATGCCCGCACCGGCGGGGCTGCCCGTGGCGCGGATCAGGCCCAGGATGTTATCGGCACCATATTTGTCGAATTTGCGAATTGGGACCGCCGCCGTACATCCGCAGTGATCATGGACGAAGTGCGCCGCCGCACGGCCCATCTGGCCGGCGTCTGGGTGGAACCGCGCGAGCCCGATGTGGGTCCCCCCACGGGCAAGGATATCCAGATTGAATTTCGCTCCCGTTTCCCTGAACGTCTGGATCCGTTGGTGGCGAAATTTCGCCGCCACCTGGACGACATGGACAGTCTGCTGGACGTGGAAGACAGCCGTGCCCTGCCGGGTATCGAATGGCAGGTCAAGGTGGACCGGGCCCAGGCCGGCCGCTTCAACGCCGATATCCTGACGGTGGGCAAGGTGGTGCAGTTGGTTACCAACGGCATCAAGGTCGGTGAATACCGCCCCGACGACGCCGATGAAGAGGTCGAAATTCGCCTCCGCTTCCCCCATGGCTATCGCAACATCAGTCAGCTGGATCAACTGCGGGTGCAAACCAGTCACGGACAGGTGCCCATATCAAACTTCGTCACCCGTACGCCCCGGCAGCGTTCCGGCCTGTTGCGGCGGACGGACGGACAGCGGGTGCTGAAAGTTCAGGCCAGCGTGGCTCCGGGCTTGTTGCCCGACGACAAGGTGAACGAGATCCGCGCCTGGATGGCGACGCAGAGTTTCGACCCCGAAGTCGGCATCCGCTTCAAGGGCGCTGACCGGGACCAGAAGGAAGCGGCCGCCTTTTTGAAGAAAGCCTTCGGCATCGCCTTGTTCGTGATGGCGATTATCCTGATTACCCAGTTCAACAGTTTTTACCATGCCCTATTGATCCTGACGGCGGTGATCATGTCCACCGTGGGCGTCATGGCCGGATTGATCATTACCGGGCAATCGTTCGGCATCGTCATGACCGGTATCGGCGTTATTGCCCTGGCGGGTATCGTCGTGAACAACAATATCGTTTTGATCGATACCTACGCCCGTCAGGTCAAATCCGGCATGGAACCGCTGGAGGCGGTGGTCCGCACGGGCACCCAACGTCTGCGCCCGGTATTGCTTACCACGGTAACGACCATATTCGGCCTGCTGCCCATGGTGTTCCAGACCAATATCGATTTCGTCGCCCGCGACATCGCCATCGGCGCGCCATCGACACAGTGGTGGGTACAGCTTTCCACCGCCGTCGCCTTTGGTTTAAGCTTCGCCACCCTGCTAACCCTGTTCGTGACGCCGTCCCTGCTGGCCCTCGGCGCGCGGACATCGGCCTATCTGGATCGCGGGCGCGGGATGCGGGCGGAAAAGCGCGCCGCCAAGGCCGCCGCCAATACTGCCGCGGCGGAGCCGGCGGAATAGGCCATATGTTTGATACAAAGATCGCCATTGTCGTCCGTGACGATCTTGCCGTTTGGCAAAAGCTGAACGTTACGGCCTTTCTGACCTCCGGGCTGTTGGGCGCCAGGGCCGAGCTGTTGGGCGAGGTTTACAAGGATGCCGCGGGCAATACCTACAACCCGCTGCTGATCCAGCCGATCATGGTCTTGACCACCGACGGGCCAAGTCTGAGCAAGATACACGCCCGCGCCTTGAAGCGGGACGCGAAGCTCTCCATCTATATCGAAGAGATGTTCGCGACCGGCCACGACGCCGCCAACCGCGCGGCGGTATTGCGGCACGACCCGCAAGATATGAACATCGTCGGCCTGGCTCTGCGTGAAGAGAAGAAAACTGTCGACAAGATCATCAAGGGCGCCAAAATGCATGGCTGACACGTTCTATTTGTAGCGGCGCAGAATCTTGGCATATGCGCCCGAGGCGCGGACGGCGGCCAGGGATTTATTGAATCGCTCAAGGAAGGTTTGTGATTTCCTGCCCGATTTCGCGACCAGGAAATGCCGGGAAGAGGGCCTACCAAAGTATTTCTTGCTGATCTTGAAATTCGACCGCTTCAGCTTCCGCTGTTTAGTGATCGAGATCCCGGTCAATTCATCAATGGCGACGGCATCGACACGCTTCGCCGCCAGCATTTTGAAGCAGTCGTTCACCTTTGGCGCTTCGAATAAAATGAATGCGCCTTTCGCCAAATAGTCCTTTAGCCATTGCCGGGGATGGTGGCTGCCGAGGCAGAGGAAAGCGCCGCCAACGCGGTTCAGGTGATTGAAATTCGTCTTGTTGTCTGTTCGGCTGAACAACCGTGACCCCTTGAACACCCATAACGGGTCGGAATACAGCACCGCCTTGTCCCGATCGGGGTTCCTGCCATAGGGAAAGACGCCGACAAAATAGCCTTCCAGCATATCGTTGTAGCCCTCTTTCCACGGCAGCCATGACAATTCGAACGGCAGATCCATGTGCGCGTACACGGCGCGGATGATTTCCGTCGCAAAGCCGCCGCCATGAAGCTGCCGACCGGTAAACGGCGGATAATGATCGCCCGTGGCGACCCGGTAACCATTGGCGTGTACGGGCCCGGACATGACACCCAGGCCCAGAACCAACAGCAGAATGGAAAGTTTCATATATGCCTTCATGACCATCCGCCGCGCTCGATTTGCCAATGCGAACCTGGCATAATCGTATCAAGGGCAATGCCGTATCGAATTCATGCTAGCTAAGTTGCGGCGCCATTGAAAAGGTTTTCCAGCCTGCGGATTCCATGCAGACGTTGGGGCAATATATAGTTCGGGAAGGCAAGTCATGAGCCTTAAGGAAAAACAGGAATCGTAATTGGCTCTGCGCGAAGAACGAAATATCGTCGATAAGAATGTCAAAGGCGCAAAGACATACGCATAATAATGGCCCTGATTTCCATCAAAGGGAGGCAGCATCATGATTACCCGTCATTGGCACGGCTGGACCAGCAAGGCGAATGCAGATGCCTATGCCGAACTGTTTCGCAGTCAAGGTTCGAATGCACATCTCGTGGATGGCCGGCCGGGCGCATACCTCCTGCGGCGTGACTTGGAGGACGAGGTGGAATTCGTTGTCATCCATTTATTCGATTCCATGGACACCCTTCTCGCAATTATCGGCGAAAATTACGAAGCAGCCCGGCTTCTTCCCGGAGCTGAAAACCTGCTTTCACGCTACGATCCGACGTGCACTCACTACGAGATCGCGGATGAACCGCAAAGGCCTTAGGAATTCGATCTGACGGAGACTGGTACTCCCAGATTTTGCTCTTGCGGCCGAAAACGTGCAACATCCGCTCAGAATTGGAAACTGGGAGGAAGCATCGTGAACCTTGAGGGAAAATCAGGCATCGTCACCGGCTCTGGCCGGGGCATCGGGCGCGATGTGGCGCTGTTGCTGGCCCGGGAAGGCGCCAATGTCATTGTCAATGATCCGGGCGTCGGCCGGGGCGGCGAGGATACGGACGAGCGGCCGGCGGATGAAGTGGTGGCCGAGATTGCCGCCGCCGGGGGCAAGGCCATTGCCAACTATGACTCGGTGGCGGAATACGACAAGGCCGGGCGCATGATCGGGCAATGCGTGGACAGCTTCGGCAGCATCGATTTCGTGGTCAACGTGGCCGGCATGCTGCGCGAGCGGATGATCTGGAACATGACCGAGGAAGATTTCGACCAGGTCATTCTGGTCCATCTCAAGGGCCATTGGAACATCTGTACTCATGCGGTCAAGGTGATGCGCGGGCAGCGTTACGGCCGCATCGTCAACTTCTCCTCCGATGCCTTTAAGGGCTCCGTGGGGCAGTGCAATTATGCCGCCGCCAAGGCCGGAATTATCGGCCTGACCCGGACCATCGCACGGGAAGCCGGGCGCTACGGCATCACCGCCAATGCCATGTGCCCCTTGGCGGCAACACGGATGACTGTGAACGATGCCGTCATCGCGGGCTGGAAGCGGCGCCTGGACAGCGGTCTGTTGACGCAGGCCCAGTATGACAACCGCATGGCCATGCCCGGCCCGGAGTTCATCGCCCCCATGGTGGCCTATCTCTGTACCGAGGATAGCCGGGACGTGAACGGTCAATTATTCCATGTGGAGCGTTCGAAAATTCACACCTATCATTTTGGCGAGGAATCCCGCGCCATCTACAAACATACCGACGGCGGCATGTTCACGGTGGATGAATTGATTGAAACCGTGCCTGCCTCCCTCATGGAAGGCATCCCCAACGTCGCCCCGGCG
>JAPYUH010000019.1:4946-18247 GCA_029936195.1 Alphaproteobacteria bacterium | reverse complement strand
ATTGATGGCGAGGAGACCGCGGCCCGCATCGCCGCGCCTTGAACAGGATGCGCCGTTTCCAGGCCGCTAAACCTGTCCAATGAATGGGGAGCACCTGACTTGAGCTCTAAGCCGCGCTCTCCAGCACCATCGATGCGGCCTTCTCCCCAATCATAATTGAAGGCGCGTTGGTGTTACCCGAGGTCAGGGTCGGCATGATGGAGGCGTCCGCCACGCGCAGGCCTTCAATGCCGTGGACGCGCAATTGCTCGTCCACCACCGCGCGCTCATCCGATCCCATCTTACACGTGCCGATGGGGTGATAGGCGGTCTCCGCCGTGTCCTTGACCCATTGCAACAATTCGCCGTCGTCCCGCAAGGCCGGGCCGGGGGCGATTTCCAGCCCGCCCATGGGGTCCATGGCGGGGGCTTCCATGATCTGGCGGACGATGCGCATGCCGGCCAGGGTCACCTCGCGGTCGTACTCGGCGGTGAGAAAGTTAAAACGGATTTTCGGCGGCGCCTTGCTGCTCGGCTCGCCGATATGGATGGAGCCCGTGGATTCCGAACGCAAGGTATGGGTAATCACCGTGATGCCGGATTGTTTGTCCAGCTTGAAACCTTCCGCCACCAGAAACGGCACGAAGCCGATACTGACATCGGGCGAGGCAAGACCTTCGCGGCTGCGGACATAGGCCCGCAAGGGCGAGGCCGGCAGGCCCAGCAGGCCGGTCCCCGTGACCGCGTAGCGCAGGGCCTGAAAGACCGTGCCGATGCCCCGCATTTTGTCGTTGTAGGTATGGCCCGGCGCCTTGATTTTCCACTTCATGCGGGGGGCAAAATGGTCGCGCAGGTTTTCGCCCACGCCGGGCAAGGCGTGGCGCACTTCTATTCCATGTTGTTTCAGCAATTCCGGCTGGCCAATTCCGGACAGCTCCAACAATTGCGGCGAATTGATGGCGCCGGCGCTGACCACCACCTCGCGCCCGGCCAACGCGGTGCGCTGGCTGCCGTCCACCGTGTAACGGACGCCGGTGCAGCGGGTGCCCTCGAACGTCAAACCGTCCGTATGGGCGCCGGTGACAATAGTCAGATTGCTTCGCCCCATGGCCGGGTCCAGATAGCAGCGCGCCGTGGACATGCGACGGCCCTTGCGGATGGTCGCCTGTGTCATGGAGATGCCTTCCTGCACGGCGCCGTTGTAATCGGCGTTGTAGGGAATTCCCACCTCTCGCGCGGCGGCCATGATCGCATCGTAGAGGGGACCGCTCTCGTCCAGGTCGGTGACCTGCAGGGGGCCGTCGCGGCCGCGGAATTCATCGTCGCCGCCCGCATAAGTTTCCATTTTGCGGAAGTGCGGCAGGACGTCACGATAGCTCCAGCCGCGATTGCCCAGTTGCGCCCAGGTATCATAATCCTGGGACTGGCCGCGCACGAAAACCATGCCGTTGATGGCCGAAGAGCCGCCCAGCAACTTGCCCCGCGGCACATCTATGGGGCGGTTTGCGCTGCCTTCCTCTGGCTCCGATTTATACAGCCAGTTGGCCTTGGGATTATCAATCAGACGGGCAAATCCAACCGGCACCCGGGTCCAGGGATGGTTGGGGCGCCCGGCCTCCAGCAACAAAACGGAAAACTTGCCGCTGGCGCTCAACCGGTTGGCCAGCACCGAACCCGCCGACCCCGCACCCACAATGATGAAATCGTATTCGCTGTTGCTCATGTCTCACTCCCAATGCATTTACCTGGGCGATAACTCGCCTCTCATTTCGCGGTTATGTTAGCCTAGGGTGGATAAATATCAAATTGATCGGAACGGCCCGAATGTTAAGTCGTGCGGACAATCAGTTGTTGACCCAGTCGGGACCGGGAACCGGCGCCGGCGGGGTGCTGCGGCAATATTGGACGCCCGCCGCCCTGACACAGGAAATCAGTGACGGAAACGGCATCGTGCCGGTGGAATTATTGGGCGAGCACCTCCTCCTGTTTCGCAGCCGGAACGGAGAACTAGGCCTGATCGACCGTCATTGCCCCCACCGGGGCGTCGATCTTTGCCATGCAAGATTGGAATCGGATGGTCTGCGCTGTCCCTTTCATGGCTGGAAATTCGCCAAGGACGGCCGCTGTTTGGAGCAACCCGGTGAACCGGAGGGTTCCCGCGCCCATCAAAAAATCCGCACCACGGCCTATCCGGTGGTGGAGAAGAACGGCATCGTCTTCGCCTATCTGGGCGACGGCGATCCGCCGCCCTTGCCCGGCTTCGATTGTTTCCGGGCGCCGGGCAGCCACGTCTTCGCCTTTAAGGGTTTGTGGAACTGCAACTGGCTGCAGGCCCTGGAAGTGGGTATCGACCCGGTGCATGCCTCTTTCCTGCATCGTTTTCTGGCCGACGACGATCCATCGGAACAGTACGGCAAACAGTTTCGCGACACCGCCGCCGGCACCAATATTCCCATCACCAAATTGTTGCGGGATTATCCCCGGCCCGAGATCGGCGTGGAAGAAACCGGCTTCGGCCTGCGCATCACCGCCCTGCGCCACATGGAAAACGGGCAAACCCATGTCCGTATCACCAATCAGATTTTCCCCGCCGCTGTTACCATCCCCATGTCCAGCGAGATGAATATCACCCAATGGCACGTGCCCGTGGATGACCATCGCTGTTATTGGTATGCCATGTTCACATCATTCACGGCACCGGTGGAGCAGTCGGTCATGCGGGCCCAGCGCCTGGCCGAACACAGTCTGCCCCTGTATGCGCCGAAGCGGAATGCCGGCAATAATTATGGCTTTGACCAGGTGGAGCAGGAAACCCTGACCTATACGGGCATGGGACGGGACATCAATGTGCATGACCAATGGGCCTGCGAGTCCCCAGGGACAATCCGGGACCGCACGAAAGAGCATCTGGGCTCAACGGATAAAGCCATCACCGCCCACCGGCGCATGCTGATGGCGGCGATCAAGAAACTGCAAAATGGTGATGCTTCGCGGCGGGGGTTGGCGGGTTTGCGCGGCCCCATCGCCGTGGACGCCATCGGCGCCTCGGACCAACAGGACGAGATCTGGCGGCAGGTGGATCAGGCGCGCAGGGCGGCTTGTCCCTGGGATGCGGGATTGTAATCATGGTCGGTTTCGTGGAGCGGCATGGCTTGCGGTCGGCGGAACAGGATATCGACGCTCTCCTGCGCCGGGTCCAGGAGGCGGGCCTCGAAGCCGTGCGCATCTCCTTCGTCGATCAGCACGGCGTGCCGCGCGGCAAAACCATGATGGTGGATGGTTTGGCCGCGGCCTTGGAGAACGGCGTCGCCATGACCTCCACCTTGTTGTTGAAGGATACCTCGCACCGAACGGTGTTTCCGGTCTGGCAAGCGGACGCCGGCTTTGGTCCCGGCCGTTTGACCGGGGCCGGGGACGTGATCATGGTGCCCGATCCCGCAACCTTCCGGATCCTGCCCTGGTCGCCCCAGAACGGCTGGCTGCTGGCGGATCTGTATTATCCCGACGGCCAAGCGGTGCCGGTCTGCTCCCGCGCCATTTTGCGCCAGGCCCTTGCCCGCCTGCACGACAAGGGCTATGAAATCGTCACGGGGCTGGAGGTGGAATTCCACGTCCTGCGCCTGCTCGACCCTCATCTAAGCCTCGAAGACGCCGGACAGCCGGGCACGCCGCCCGAGACGGCGCTAATGGCCCAGGGCTATCAATATCTGACCGAACAGCGCTATGACGAATTGGAACCGGTGTTCGATGTAATCCGGAAAAACTGTCTCGGCCTTGGCCTGCCGCTGGCTACGCTGGAGGTGGAATTTGGGCCCAGCCAGATCGAGGCGACGTTCCAGCCGGCCGGGGCCCTTGCGAACGCCGACAACATGGTACTGTTCCGATCAATGGTGAAAGCCGTGTGCCGCCGGCAAGGCTGGCACGCCACCTTCATGTGCCGGCCCCGCTTTGACGCCGCCATGGCCAGCGGCTGGCATCTGCACCAATCCCTGGTTGACGGGGACAGCGGCCGAAACCTGTTCGAGCCGGGTCCGGGCGAGGCGATATCCGAGTTGGGCCGGCATTGGATCGCCGGCTTGCTGGAGCACGCGGCGGCAAGCTGTCTGTTCGCCACGCCCACCATAAATGGCTACAAACGCTACCGGCCGCACGCCCTTGCACCCGACCGCATCCAATGGGGCGTTGACAACAAGGGCGCCATGATCCGCGCCTTGGCCGCGCCGGGCAACCGGAACAGCCGTGTCGAAAACAGGATCGGCGAGCCCGCGGCCAATCCCTATTTGTATATCGCCTCGCAGGTCCTCGCGGGCCTGGACGGCATCGAGAGGCAATTGAGGGCGCCCGACCCGGTGGAACGCCCCTATGACAGCGATGCCCCCGCCCTGCCCAAGACCCTGCTGGAAGCCATAGAGAGCCTGAGCGGCAGCGCCTTCCATCGCGCCCAATTGGGCGACCCATTCGTGGACTATATTACCCGGATCAAGCGGGCCGAATGGGACCGGTACCTTGCCGCCGTGTCCGAGTGGGAGGAACGGGAGTATCTGTCGTTGTTTTGAACTTTGTGCCGGAGGAGACCACTTTGCCTCGAACTTCGCGTACATGATCAACACGGAATGCAGAAAATTTCCACTAAGTTTTCAAGATGAAGCCAACGCCATGACCAGGGCACTAAATGACATCCCCAATTGAAATCGTACAAGCGCGGGTAGAGTTCCGCGACCCCCATGACTGCACCGACAGCGCCGACGCGCGAGCCCTTTTGGCAGCGGTATTCGATGCGCTGGTGCGCCGCCGCGCGGACGGGGGTTATGTTTCGGCATTGGCGTCATCATGGGCAACCACGCCGGATGCGCGCGACTGGACCTTCAAACTGCGTCGGGGGGTTTCATTTCACGACGGCACGCCGTTCAACGCCGGCGTCATGCGGTATTCCATCGAACGCATGATGCGCCCGGATATCGGCGCCACCTTGGGTGCGCCGGCGGTCTGGCGGCAGTATCTCGGCACCGCGTCGGTCGAAACCCCTGATGACGCTACATTGATCATCCGTCTTGCCGAGCCCATCGCCGATCTCCTTGACATCCTGGTCCACGGTTATGCGCTGCCGCCCCATTTGGCCGACCTGGAAGATTTCGCCCTGCACCCTATCGGAACTGGCGCCTATCGCGTCGAGGGCCCCGCCACGCCGGGCCGTATCCGCATGACCGCCAATCCCTCGTATTGGGGCGGCGTACCCGAGAACCCGGGTTTGGTTTGGCGCGAAGTCCCTCGCCCGGCGGACCGGGCCCAGGCTCTGGCGGAGGGCGAGGCCGCGATTGCGACCCGTCTGCCGCCGACCGATGCGCAATCCCTTGACGATGCGCGGGTCACTGCAACCAGGTATATGGACCCGACCGCAATCATCTTTTTGCTGAATGGCGCGGGCCGACCCTTTCGTGTTCAACGGGTGCGCCGCGCGATCAATCTCGCCACCGACCGGAATGCATTGATCCAAGCCGTGCTGGCCGGCGCCGCACGCCCGCTCGGATCCTTGGTCAGCGAGGTTCATATGGCGGGTGATCCGCCGCACGATCCGGCTGTCAGCCGCGCATTGGAGAGCAACCGGCAAGAGGCGCGCCAACTGCTTGGTGAGGCCGGCTACCCGAACGGTGTCCCGATTGTGGTCGATTGCCCAACAAGTTTGCCGGACGAGGCGCAGGCGCTCACGGCCGCCCTGTCCCGGCAAGTCGCGGCGGCCGGGTTCAGGCTCGAAGTTCGAACAATTGCGGATCGAACCGCCTATGCCGAGACCGTGCACGACAAAAAAATCCACGATATGTGCGTATTCGATTCCAGCCCCTTGAGCACGTTTCGTGTGCTGTACGAAAAAATTGACAGCCGGAGCATGGGTGCCTGGTGGCAAGGTTATCAAAACGAGGCTGTCGAGGCTCTGCTCGACACGGCGAGAAAAACGACCGACCTGGACGCCCGGACCCGGCTCTATCGCGAGATTCTAACCATCCTGCGCAATGATCCGCCCTGGCTGACCTTGTACAATCACGAACTGGTCGCCGCCATTGCCGGCGATCACCCGCGATGGCGCATTGGAACAGATGGCGTGCTTGATGTTGCGGCTCTGCCGGCCTTGAAATAAGCCGCGCCAAGGAGATATCCCGCCTATCGTGTCGACAGACGGGATGTCTCCCCAATCAAAGGGAGCAGCCGGCTCGCAAGGCGTGTTTGAGTTCCGGCCGCTGTCGGTAAATACCGGTCCTGCGCGGCTTCGGGGATTTCCGTCCAACAGGCTTATGCTGCTAGACTTCGGTCAAGACAATACATCACGCACGGGAGGGGACGTCATGTTTGATTTGATAATCCGCGGCGACCAGGTGGTCACGCCCCAGGGCACGGGCGCCTGGGATATTTGCATCACGGGAGAGACCATCGCCGCCATTGCCGCGCCGGGCACCTTCGATGACAACCAGGCGGGCCAGGTTATCGATGTCACGGGCAAGATCGTCATACCGGGCGGCATCGACCCGCACATCCACAGCAAATGGCATATCCCGGCCATGGAAGAGGGAGGCGAGGTCAGCTGGACCGACGGCCCCGACGTGGTCTCCAAGGCCGCCATCCACGGCGGCACCACCACCCTGCTGGATTTCGCCAACTGGCAGCAGAGCGGCACCATCGAGGAAGTGATCAACGTCCGCAAACAGGATTGGACGGACAACTGCTATACCGACTACGGCTATCACATCATGTTGCAGGGCGCCGTGCCGCCCGAGATCCTGCCCCAGATCGGCGAGGCCATTCAGGACGGCTACCCTTCCATCAAGATCTTCACCACGGACATCACGCCCTCGCGCCGGGGGCGGAAGATCACCCACGGCCATATCTGGGAAATCTTCAAGGTGTTGAAAAAGGAAGGCGGCATCGGCGCCATCCATGCGGAGGATGATGAGATCGTCATGCATATGTACGACGTCCTCCAGCGCGAGGGTCGCACCGGCTTCGAAAACCTGGCGGAGGTGCACAACACCATGTCGGAGGATCTGTCGTTTCGCCGCATCATCCGCCTGGCCGAACATGTTGACGGCACGCCGCTTTACATGATGCACGTCTCCGCCGCCACCGGGGTCGCCGCGATCGAGGCGGCGCGGGCCAAGGGTTTCCCCATCTATGGCGAGACCCTGCATCAGTATCTGATGTTCACCCACGAACATTACAAACGGCCCAACGGGCAGATCTATCACACCTATCCCTCCCTGAAGGAAACCTCGGACCAGGATGCCCTTTGGGAGGGCCAGCTCAACGGCTCGATCTCATCCATCGCCACGGACGAGATTTGCTGCACCCTTTCGACCAAGGTCCAGGGCAGCAAGATCGACGACACCACGGGCGGCAACGCCGGCTGCGAGCCGCGGGTATCCGTGATGTATACGGAGATGGTGAAGAAACGCGGCTACACCCTGGCCAAATTCACCGATCTGGTCTCCACCAACGCCGCTAAGATCATGGGCATGTACCCGAAAAAAGGCGCATTGGCGCCAGGCAGCGATGCCGACATCACGGTGCTGGATCCGGCCGAGAAACGAGTGGTCACGGCGGCCCGCCTGCACGAAACCGATTACACGCCGTGGGAAGGTTACGAGGCGGAGGTCTGGCCCACGCTGACGGTGCTGCGCGGCAAGGTGATGATGCGGAATGGCGAATTCCTCGGCGACCGCAAGGACGGCAAGCTGCTCAAACGCAAGGTCGACGAGGCAATCAGGAACCGGCCGGTGATTTAGGATATTGCGCGGGGATGCTACCCGGCATCAAAATTGCAGACCGGCCTTGCGAAGTCCCTCCTCCAATTCCGCCAGTTCCGCGTGGGGCAGCAAATCCCGGACGCTGACACCCCGAAGATCGGGCCTTAGTTGATAGGCCCGATCATAGGCTTCTTTCGCCTCCGAGCGCTGACCCAAATAGCCGAATGTCGCCGCCAAATAGAGATGCGGGTAAAATTGGTGGCCTTGAAACTGGATCGCAAGATTGTAGTCAGTAATGGCTTGGCCAAATTGCTTCAGGAACAGCCGGCAATTACCCCGGAGATTATAGAAAGCCCAGAGTAATGGATCGTGCGGGCCAAGACGCACGGCGGCATCCAGGTGCGGGATCGCCTCCAATGGACGTTTGAACCACGTCAACGCAAAACCAAGGCCATATTCGAACATGGCTGAATTCGGCTGCAACTCGACTTCTTTTTCATGGGCTGGAATAGCCCGGTCAACCTGGCCGGCCAGTGTGCAGGCCCGACCGAGAGCATAGTGGCAGAACCCGTCCCGATCATCGAGGGTCAAGGCCTTCTCCGCGTCCGCCATTGCCTGGGTGCCGCAGGCATCAAGATCGTCCGCGTTGCCTTGAATAAACATCTGCGCCAGCGCGAACGACCGCGCGCTATAGGGTGTCGCGAATTTTGGATCGGCCTGAATGGCCCTGTCAAACAGGCGGAGTGCCTCTTCGACATCCTGTTTTTTTTGCCAATAGAAGAAGCTCATGCCCCGTTGGTAAAGGCCCCAGGCATCAAGGCTCTCCGTCGGTCTTGCCAAGGCCAGTTGCCGCTCACTATCGGTTAGTTCAGCGTCGATGTTGGCGACTATGGCCAACGTCAACTCGTCTTGCAGATCGAAGATATCATCCAATACCCGGTCAAACCGTTCCGCCCAAATTTGTTCAGCTTTAGGGGCGTCGACGATTTGGGCCGTTACCCTGATCCGCCCGCCCGCCTGCCTTACGCTGCCTTCCAGAACATAACGTATGCCAAGCGCGCGGCCGACTTGGGCTGTGTCATAGGTTTGGCCTTTGTATGAAAAGGATGTGTTTCGGTCGATGACGAACAACCAGCGCAGCCGCGATAGGGCTGTAATAATGTCTTCCGTGATGCCGTCGGCGAAAAACGCCTGTTCCGGGTCGCGAGACATATTCTCCAACGGCATGACAGCCATGGACGGTTTGTGTAGCAGGTTCGGTATCTGCCCCATTGTACCGTCGGTCTCGTCAGCACCGATGATGACCTGAAACGCCCGGACAGGCCGGGCCAAATTCTTGACCTCGACTTCGCCCATGTCTCGCAGGCCAATTTCCATTCGGTCGCGCACTTGATCGCGGGTGGTGCGGGAGATGCAGATGCCGCCAGGTTCGGCTAGACCCTCCAAACGTGCAGCGATATTGACGCCGTCGCCCAGTAAATCGTCGCCGTCGGCCATCACATCGCCCACGTTGGCACCGATGCGGTACTCTATCCGCCGATCAACAGGGAAATTACGATTGCGTTCGGACATTCCCTCTTGCACGGCAACCGCAAATCGCACGGCTTCGACCGCACTGGGAAATTCAAGGAGAAAGCTATCTCCGGCGGTATTGGCAATACGGCCGTGATATTTGGCAGGCATTGGTTCGATCAATTCGGCACGGTAACGGCGCTGGACAGTAAGGGTCCCTTATTCGTCAGTCCCTACAAGGCGGGAAAATCCAGCAATATCCGCGGCCACGATCGTCATCAGTCTGCGTTGCGCCCTCTCGTTCATACACGGGAGTTTAGCGAGAAGAGTGGCGGGATTCCATTTACAACTTATGCGGCGTTGAAGGGTGAAAACTGGCGCTTTCGGCTTGTCCGTCCCCAGCGCGGCATGTTTCCAGGCGACAGCGGAGACGGAAAATTCAGCAAATGCAAAGTGGGTAAGGCGATCCGGAGCGTTGTTGTGTCCCCCGTGACCCCGATCACGCCAACACTTCAGGCTTGACGGAAGGCCGTCCGCTACGATCGAAGAAGGGCGAGGGTTTATGTTTGCGGCTAATTTTGCCCAATAGGAACCAAGGGAATGTTGCCACGAACCAGCCAACGGGAAACCCATTGTGAATTTTTTGCCCCGGACGGGGTGCAATCGCCGCCTTGCCCTGCATGTAGAACTGCACGGGCCCGATGGCGGCATCCAAGGGGCCGTCAACGGCCAGGGCGGTGCGGACCACGCCGACGAAGGGCAGGCCGGGCGCGATGGTGTTGGCGATCGGTGTTTTGCAGCAATCCGCATACCAGCGGTACAGCCCCTTGGCGGTCAGGCGCAGGCAACGAAGCTGCCCGGCGCCCTGGTGAAATGTGACCTGGGCCGGGGTCATTTGCAGGACGTCCGTGCCGCCAAATTCATCCAGGGTGCCGCCGCTATTGTCCGAGCGTTCGTCCAGATGCCGGGCATAGGTCTGGCAATCGGCGCAATGGCAGACCGCCCGCGTACTGCGCCCAACGGAAAAATTACGCACCAAACCCTGTACCTGACCACATTTGCATTGCAGCTTAATTTCGGACATTAGGATATCTCCAGAAAATAGTTTCACCGCCTACCAGGTCAGCCACAATTCTTTTGGGCCGCGGAAGGTGAAATTGGGCACGAATTCGAAACTTTGGCCCGCCACCAGGGACAGTCCGGGCATCTCGACCGCCAGGGTCTCGAAGGCGATCTGTGCCTCGGCGATGGCCAGGCGGTTGCCCAGGCAGAAATGGATGCCCCGGCCAAAGGCGATGTGGGCGCGCGCATTGGCGCGGTGAATATCAAAGATACCGGGGTGGTCGAACAAGGCCTCGTCATGATTGGCGGAGCCGAGGGAGAGGAAAATTTGCGTGCCGGCGGGAATTTGATAGCCGGCCAGCTCCGAATCCTCAACCGCCACCCGGCGCCAGGAGGTCTGCGGCGAGTTGAAGCGCAGGATCTCCTCCACTGCATTGGGGATCAGGCCGGGGTCGGCACGGATATCGGCCCACAGGCCCGGGGTGGAGAGTAGATTAATCAGGCCGTTGCCCAACAAATTGCTGACAATTTCGTGACCGGCGAAGGACAGGCCGTAGACCACGGATTCAATTTCCTTGTAGCCGAGATCGCCGGGGTCGGCGTCATGGGCGGCCAGCAGTTCGGAAGTGAAATCGTCCCCCGGCGTGGCGTGGCGGTCGGCGACGAATGCGACGCAATAGCGCCAATAGGCCAGCATTTTTTCTGCAATGTCGATCTGTTCCGCCTCCGGCGCATTGCCCCATGTGAAGGCCAGTCGGTTGGTGGTCCAATCCTTCAGGGCGGCATCGTCCGCCTCGGGGAAGCCGATGAAGCGGAAGATGGTTTCGCCCGGCAAGGGATGGCCAAATGCGGCGACGAACTCCGCCAGGCTGCCATTTGCCCGCATCGCCGCCACCAGGGCCTGGCAACGGCGGCGGATGAAGGGTTCCAGGATCTTCATGCGGCGGGCGGAGAAACCGGCCTGGGCATGCTTGCGGATGCGGGTGTGGTCGGGCCGGGCGCGGTTGGACAGCACGGCGATGGGGTTGTAGTCGATTGCCGACAGAATGTCCGCCGCAGCTTGGCATATGGGCAAGACAGGATCCTGTACGTTGGTGGCGGCAAAGACCTCCGCCTTGCGAAACACCTCCGCCACGTCCTCCATGCGGGTCAGCACCAGATAGCCCAGATCCTCAGCATAAAACACCGCATTCCGGTCCCGCAGCCGCGCCAACACCGCGTAGGGGTTGTTCACATAGGTTTCGGAGAACGGCGAAAAGTCGTGATCGACCGGACAGCCACGGGGCGCCGGCGCGCGATCCGTGCGAAACTTGTGATACGCCTCGTCGGCCATCGTCATTGCTTCCCAAAGACGAAAGTTTAGCTCTGGTCGAAAAAGAAATCCAACGCAGTTATTGGTGTCCTTGTTCCCGGCCGCGTTTTCGTTCTCGGACGAAAACATACAGGCCCGCACCCATAATCAAGACAATGCCGCCTAGAATTTGCATCGACGGCAGATAGTCCCATACCAGCCAGCCCCAGAGGACGGCCAGGGGCATGGCGACATATTCAAACGGCGCCACGGTGGCGGGGGGCGCCAGCCGGTAGGCCTGGGATATGGAATAACCGATCACGGCGGATAACAGCCCCAGAAACAGAAACAAAAGCCCGTCGTTGCCGTCGGGCCAACGCCATGGCTTGAGCAGGAAGCGCAGGCTCTCGTTTTCGACCCCGGCGGCAAACCGACCGTCCCCCGCGACGACATAAAAGCCGATACTGACGACGATAAAGATGCCTTGGATATAGGCCGCCATGGCGGAGGCCTTGGCCGAGGCGCCAAGGCGGCGGGCCAAAATCTGGCACAGGGCATAGGTGAAAGCGGCCAGCACGGGCAAAAGCATGACCAGCTTGTCCGAACCACCCGACTCCCAGGGCCGTTGCATGACAAGTACGCCGGCGAAGCCCACGAGGACGGCCGATATTCGGCGGATACCCACTTTCTCGCCCAAAACGGGGATCGACAACAGGGTGATGAACAACGGCGCCACAAAGAATAGCGCGGTGGCATCGGCCAGGGGCAGAACCGCCAGGGCGGCGAAAAACGACAGATTAGAGACCACAAGCAGCAAGCCCCGCGCCAGATGCCAAAACGGCTTGTCGGTACGCAGAATTTTCCAACCGCCTTCCAATTGCACCATGCCAAGACTGAAGGCGACGGCGATGATGGAGCGCAGGAAAACCATTTGATGCAGGGGATAGCCGTCCGACAACAACTTTATCAGCATGTCGTTGACGGTAATCGCGGTCATGCCAAGGACAATGCAGATGATCCCCAGGGCGGGATTATTGGGCGGTGACGGCCCCGCCATCGTCATCCGGCCATCATCATTTGGCCATTGTCATCTGATGCCGTCAGGCATTGCGCGAGGCATCCAGGTCTAGTGGATAGATCGGCCGGCGCAGGTTTTTGAACCCGAACGCGGCATAGTCCGAACTGCACACACCGGGACCGGCCAGCAGAACCACATGTTTGGCAATAGGACCGAAGCCGGCGCGGAAATGCTGCCGGGATTTGATCAACACATAGCGCTTGGCGGCGGGATCAATGCCGGCATGGGTGAAACAGCCCGTATCAAATGGCTCGTGCCGCTGTTCCGAGACGACGATATCGACGCCGCCCGACCGCAGCACCGCCGTGCGGCCCATGTTCATGCGGCTGCCCGTGGCCATGGGCCCGGTCACCACGAAGCGGCCGTCGGTGATGCAGCGCACGGTACCGGTGATCTCCATGGGCCGGCCCGCCAGATCCATGGCCGGGCTGTCGGTCTTGCCGCCCAGTTGCAAGGTCACCTCCGCCCCGACGCCCGCGTCCAGCATCTGGCCGACGCTGCCCGGATCCCAGATCGGTCCGGCGGCGACATCTTCAAGGCCTAGGCGCAGTACCTCTTCCAACACCTCCATATTGTCCTGGGGGCCGCCGGCACCGCAATTGTCGCCATGGTCCACCAGGATGATGGGTCCCTCATCTAGATCACG
>JAPYUH010000019.1:0-4846 GCA_029936195.1 Alphaproteobacteria bacterium | reverse complement strand
AGATCACGAGCGCGCGCCAGGGAGGTTTCCACCGGCTCGATCTCAAATACAAAATCGGCGCGCCGCCGCCAGGCCTGCTCCATCAGTTCATCCAGCAGCCGCCCCGCCCCCGCCGCATCGCCGTCCGCCACCACCACGGCGCTTAACCCCACGTGGGGGATGTCGGCCAGGGGGAAGCCGCCAAACACCGTGGCGTTCAAGACCTCGCCCGCCGCCTCCCCCCGCATGGCGCGGTTCATGATGTCCTTCATGGGCTGGTCATTGGGCGTCTGGCGCAACATGTGGGTCAGCATGGGCAGGGAGTGCCACAGCATCACGGGATTGACTTCTCCCCCCATGGCACGGATCAGGGTTTCGCCGGCGCGGCGCCCGGTCTCGCCCATATCGATGTGGGGGTAAGTGCAATAGCCGGTGATAACGGTGGCGTTGTTGACCATGACCGCCGTCAGGTTGGTATGAAAATCCAGGGCCACGGCGATGGGTATCCCAGGTGCGATGGCACGGATACGGCGCAGCAACTCGCCCTCGCCGTCGTCGTGATCCTGGGTCACCATGGCACCATGCAGATCCAGCATGACGCCGTCGCAGCCCAGCCCCACGGCCTGGCAAATACTGTCCGCCATCTCGTCGAAGGCGGCCCGGTCCACGGCGCCCGATGGATTGGCATTGGCAATCATGGGGACGGTATATTCGGCCCCATTCCGCTCGGCGATATCCATGAAGGCCGCGATGGGATTGTTGGTGCCGCGATATAGTTCGGCCGCCCCTTGCCCGGATTTGGGGCGAAAAGACGATAGAGGCGTGGCCAGGGGGGAAAATGTATTGGTCTCGTGCCGCATCAGGGCCAGGACGAGCTTCATTGCGGACTCCTTGGCAAACGGTTCGTTTAATCTGCGTGTTGGGGCGGCACGCCGTCGTCGCTAACCAGGTGGCAAGCCACCAAATGGCCATCCTTGATAGGCCGCAGGGGCGGGGTTTCCCGGGTGCAGAGGTCTTGGCTGAACGGACAGCGGGAGGCGAAGCGGCAGCCGGGCGGCGGGTCTATGGGGTTGGGTGGATCACCTTGCAGGCGGATGCGATTCTTTTGGTCCCGCAGCGCGGGGTCGGCGGAGGGTACGGCTGATAAAAGCGCCCAGGTATAGGGATGTAATGGCTCCGTGAACAAGGAGATGCGGTCGCCCTGCTCCACCACCTTGCCCAGATACATTACGGCGATTTCGTCGCAGATATATTGCACCACGCCCAGATCATGGGAAATGAACAGATAGGTCAGCCCCAAATCGTCCTGCAGCTTACGCAGCAAATTAATGATTTGAGCCTGAATGGCGACGTCCAGGGCCGAGACCGGCTCGTCGCAGACCACCAGATCCGGTTGCGAGGCCAGGGCCCGCGCCACGCCGATCCGCTGACGCTGGCCGCCGGAGAACTGATGTGGAAACAGCGCCTGCTGTTCGGGACGCAAGCCAACCTGGCGGAACAGTTCCGCCACGCGGTCCTCGCGCTCGGATGTTTCACCAACGTCCATCAAATCCATGGGCTCGCGGACAATGGCGCCGGCCCGAACACGGGGATTGAGAGAGGAATACGGATCCTGGAAGATAATCTGCATGTGCCGGCGGGCCCGGCGCAGTTCCTCGCCCTGGAGTTGGTCCAGACGAAAATCCCCCAAGGTTATTGTCCCCGACGTGATCGGCACCAGACGCATGACCGCGAGCGCCGTCGTGGTCTTTCCCGAACCGCTTTCGCCCACGATGCCAAACGTCTTGCCCTTGGTGATCTTCAGATTAACGCCGTCAACCGCATGGACAAAAGACTTGGGCCCGGTCAGACCGCGCCTCTTCATTGCGAAGTGAACCTTCAAATTTTCGACCGAAAGCAGGATGTCTTCAGTCATATCAAATCTCGTCGTTTTCGATCAGCCAACAGGACGCCCTGTGGTCTTCGCCGACGACCGATTGGGGCGGCATTTCCCACCCGCACTTGTCAAGGGCCTTGACGCAGCGCGGCGCGAATGGGCAGCCCTTTCCCAGCCTTGTCAGGGGCGGCACTACACCGGGAATATCCGTCAAGGGCAGCCTCTCCTCGGTGGGATTGACGCTCAAATGCGGGACGCAGCCGATCAGGCCGGCGGTATAGGGGTGTTTCGGATTGGTCAGTATTTCATCGACCGGGCCGTCCTCCACCTTGCGTCCGGCGTACATCACCACCACCCGCTGGGCCATTTCCGCGATGGCGCCCATGTCATGTGTGATCAGCATGATGACGGCGCCGGTCTTTTCCTGCAGATCCTTCAATAGGTCAAAAATCTGGGCCTGTACGGTGACGTCCAATGCGGTGGTCGGCTCGTCCGCGATCAAAACCCGTGGCTGGCAGGCCAGCGCCATGGCGATCATTACCCGTTGGCGCATGCCGCCGGACATTTGGTGGGGATATTCACGCGCCCGGATCTCCGGCGCCGGTATGCCCACCGCGTCAAGCATTTCCACCGCTCGTTGCCAGGCCACGCGCTTGCCGACGCCTTCATGCAGCAAGATTGTTTCGGCAATTTGATCACCAACCGAAAATACCGGGTTCAGGGAGGTCATGGGTTCCTGGAAAATCATCGAGATCGCATTGCCGCGCACTTCGCGCATGCGTTTCTCCGATGCCTGCAACAAATCCTCGCCCTGCAGCCGGATCGTGCCCTTGGCAATGCGTCCGGGCGGCACCGGAACCAGGCGCATGACCGACAATGCGGTCATGCTTTTGCCGCAGCCGCTTTCGCCAACGATCCCCAGTATCTCGCCGGGATAGAGGGAGATATCAAGGCCGTCGATGACCGTCGCAACGCCATCGCGGGTATCGAATTCAACCCGAAGGTCCTTGATTTCCAGCAGTGGTTCCACCATTGCCTATCGCTCCCGCAACTTCGGATTGGTGGCATCGTTCAGGCCATCGCCGATCAGGCTGACGGCCAGGACGGTCAAAAAAATGAATATTCCGGGTATGGTCACCGTCCACCAGGCATCCATCAGATAGTCACGGCTGGATCCGATCATGAACCCCCAACTCATGACATTGGGATCGGCCAGGCCAAGGAAGCTCAAGCCCGCCTCGAAAAGAATGGCGCCGCCCACGGCCAAGGTCGCTTGCACGACCAGGGGCGGCATGGCGTTGGGCAAGATCACAAACCAGATAATGCGCCGGTTGCTGGAGCTGATGGACCGCGCCGCCTTGATGTAGTCGAGCGAACGGATGCGCAGGAATTCGGACCGCGCCAGCCGCGCCACCGCCGTCCAGCTGACCACGCCGATGGCGAAGGCGACGGTCGCGACCGACGGCTTGAACAGCGCCACGATCACCATGGCAAACAACAGCGTGGGCAAAACCTGGAAAAACTCGGTAATCCGCATCAGGACTTCGTCCACCCAACCGCCGTAATAGCCAGCCAGGGACCCAACCGACAGACCGATGACCACCGCCAGCAGCGCCGCCGAAGCCCCAACCGCCAGCGTGGCGCTGCCTCCATGTACGATGCCGGCCAAGATATCTCGGCCCAGATAATCGGTCCCGAAGAGTGCGTTTTCAGTCCCCGGCGGTGACAGGGGCGCCCAGACCAGATCGAACGGATCGACGGTATAGAAAAACGGCACCAATAGGGTCAGAATCAGAATTCCGACCAACAGGATCAGACCGCCGACTGCCGCCTTGTTGCGCGCGAACATACGGGCCGCCTCGCGCAGGGGATGCTCGATATCGGGGATCTCGTAGGCCGCTTCGAATGTTGGCGGGGCATCTTGGCTTTGGCTGTTGTCCGCTGCACTCATGTTGTTGCGCTCATGTCATTGCGCCCCGCCCATCATTCCCTGCCGCCAAGGCGAATTCGCGGGTCGATCAGGTTATAGGTCAGGTCAGTCAAAAGATTAAAAATCACCACCACCACGGCGGAAAAGAAAAGAATGCCCAGGATGGTCGGCCCATCCCGGCGCAGAATCGCTTCCAACGCCAGGGTGCCCAGTCCCGGCCAGGTAAACACCGCCTCCACCAACACCGCGCCGGACAAAATTTGCGCAAACTGCAGCCCGGCGATGGTGACGATGGGGATCAATGCGTTGCGCAAGGCGTGCTTGTAGATCACTACGCGGTCGCTCAATCCCTTGGCGCGCGCGGTGCGCACATAGTCCGAGCCAAGGACATCCAGCATGCTCGCCCGTGACAGCCGGCTGTAGAACGCCAGATAAATCAATGCCAAGGTCACCACCGGCAGGACCATGTGATGCAACACGTCGAGATAGTAATCCAGACTGCCCGGTTCCAAACCGGGGTCAGCCATGCCGGCGGGCGGAAACAGGGGAATGAAGGAGGCAAAGGCGATCAGGAACATGATCCCGGTCCAAAAGACCGGCGCCGAAAACCCGATCAACGCCAGCACGGTAATAAAATGGCTGAACGCACCGTTCGGCCGGCGCGCCGCGATAACGCCAAAAACAGTGCCGATCACCAGCGCCAGGGTCAATGCCGTAATGACCAATAACAGGGTCTGGGGCAAGGCGTCCCAGATCAAGTCGACAACCGGCACGTCATAAAAAAATGAGTGGCCCAGATCGCCTTGCAGGATTTTTGAGACATAGAGCGCCAGTTGCTCATAAAGCGGCTTGTCCAAACCGTATTCCGCCCGGATCTCGGTGATCAATTCCTGGCTGATGCCGCCCATTTCACCGGCGATGGTATCGACGATATCGCCGGGCGCGATGTGGATCAGCAGGAAATTCAGAATGACCACGGCTAATATCAACGCTGCGGCGTTGAATATCCGTTTGGCGACGATAATGGAAAAATTGGCCATGTCGTCTACTTTTGCCGCCTA
>JAPYUH010000492.1 GCA_029936195.1 Alphaproteobacteria bacterium | reverse complement strand
GATGGGCCAACTCCCGCTCGACCTGGATAGTCTGCGGCGTGGCGTTCATCAGCCGGCTCCCCTCGACTTCACAGTCAACCTCGTCAGCCCGAAGGGGCACCAGTGATCGGGCCTCGGCGACCCCGGACGTTTGTCCGTTGCCTCGCAAAGCCTAGCAAAACAAGACCTGTGCCGAATAGGATGAAGGCTCCGGGTGCGGGGACCGCCGTAGCTTCGTACTGCCGCTAATCTCAATCTTGCCGTCGCTATCATCGCGGCAAAATGATTGTCAACCGACCCTGGTGCACCTTGGTTTTAAACCTATGAGGCGGCGAAACCGGGCACGAAAGTCCCGGCTGAACAGGGTCGGCAGGAAAACGCCCAGCATGACGATGGCAATGGCAGCGATCTCAAGGCCCTGAATGGTTTCGTCCAACACCAGAGCCGCCATGGGCACGGACAGGGGCCCGACCAGACTGGCGAACAGGGAGATCCGGCCCACGGGTAATTGACGCATGGCGAAGTTCATCAGGAAGAACGGCCCCGCCGTGGCAATCATGCCCAGATAGAGCATCAGCAGCAGGGGCCCCTGGCTGATCCGTTCAACAATTTCCGCAGTGTTTTCGGCGGGTTGTTCAAGCACCAACAACGCCACGCCGCCAATCATCAGCGCCGTGGTCATCTGCCAGGCGGTGGTGACCATGGGCCGGCCCTGTTGTTGGGCGATCCGCCGGGCCAGCAGAGCGCTACCCACGGCGCACAAAACGCCACAGACCGCCAACATGTCCCCGAACAAGCTGCCCTCGCCCGCCGCCTGGTTGACCCACACCAGCATGATGGCGCCCGCCACCGCCAGCAGGGCGCCCACCACCACCATGGGGTTGATCGCCTCCTTCAGCACCAGCCGTCCGGCAAGGGGCATGACCAACGGCATCAGGGCCCAGAACACGGAAGCATTCACGGCGGAGGTGTGCTGCAGGGCCCAGACCATGAGCAGTGACACCAGACCCGGATCCAGCATGCCCATCAGCAGCGGCCGTTTGGCCTGCCCCAGGCGCACCGGCTGGCGGGTCACCAAGACAATGGCCCACAGCAGCCCGGCGGCGAACAGAAAGCGCCCCGCGACCACCTCGGCGATGGCCAGTTCCGCCACCGCCAACTTGACGCCGATCATCGAGGAGGCCCACAACAGCGCGGCCAGCAACATGGCCAAAACCGGCATGAATGTTCTCTTTGCTAAATGGAAACAGG
>JAPYUH010000255.1 GCA_029936195.1 Alphaproteobacteria bacterium | reverse complement strand
TACCATGGTGTTCATCAATATCGGCGAGACCGAAATCACCACCCGGTCGCGGCCGCGGGCGGTCAGCCAGGTCGGCCAACCGATGGACTTCACGATCGACATGGCTCATATGCATTTAATAGACCAGAAATCCGACATCGTCTTATAGCCGCCCGTACGGCCCATGGCGCAATTCGGGTATGCCAACTCTTAGTAGCTAATCACCGCCTATTGTGAAGTGCCAATTGTTAGTCCGCGCGATCTCAAAGGGTCAATATCAATAACCTCTGGTACAACGGCACCAGAAAAGGTACATGCCGCTAAAGGTTCGCGGGTTGGCCTGCTCGAAGGCCCACCAATGTTCGAGCGTGCCGGGAGGCCCGTCGCCGGGGAAGGCGTCCGCATAGGCCCGCAAGGTATCGTCCGGCAGGCTAAAGCCGTGAAATTCGAGCCCCTGGGCGGTCATGAAGTCGCCAATCTCCGGGATCGCGCAAGTCCGTTCGCTGACATGCAAGGCGAGATCGCGAAAACCGCTCTTGGTGAAGAAATCGATTGTTTTCGTCAGCGCGAAAGCATCTTCGCCGAACCCGCCTTGCATCAGCCTTCGCCGGTAGGCGCGCAGCCCGTCATCGTCCGCGTTCGGGCCCGGCCAATCGGGGTTTTCGGACTGTGCCCGTATGACCCGCCGCGAAATAGCACTGTACAGCCCGATCAACATCAGCCCGCCCGGGCGAAGCCGGCCAAGCAGCGCGCGCCACCCCGCATAGGGATCGACCATGTGATGCAGGACACCGACGCATTCGATCACATCGAAGCGACTATCGATCTCGTCGAGGCACTGAATGTCGCCGATCGCGAAGCGCAGGTTCGCCACCCCCAGCGCGTCGGCCATGCGGGCGCCGTAGGCCAGGCTTGGCGCGCTCAAGTCGATGGCCAACACCTGGCTCCCGGAGCCGTATCCAATGGCCGATTGTACCGCCTGACGGCCGGTTCCGGCGCCGGCGATCAGAACGTCGCAACGGCCGTCGATGACCGCCAATTCGTCGGCGGTGAAATGGACGCGCATGCGATCCTTGGCGCCTCCCGGTTCGGGCGCCTGCAGGCTAAGCCAACGGGGATACGGGTCTTTGGTATATTGGTCGGCGACCCGGCGAGAGGTAGGGTCGGTTACCGCCGTCAACCGGCCCAAGTTGTCCGCCCGCGCGGCCTCGATCCGGCGGGCGTCCAGTTCGTCGCGCAGCACGGCGCGTAGTGCCCGGGGCGATACCTGATCGACGGCGCGCGCTTCACGGCCGAGCGTTTCATGAACCGGACCGTACAGTGACCGCAGCAGGAGCCCGCTGCCCGCCGTCGGGTCGCCCTTTGACATCGAGTCGATATCGACGTTCAGTGCGCCGAGACAAACCCTTTCGTCTTCATCAGCGAAGAAAACATACTCGTTGTTCAGGCATTGCCGGATCAGCACGCAAGCGAATTCATAGACCGGCCGGGCCACGAGCAGGGTCGGCGACAGCAGCAGACGTCGCCGCAGCGCGGTCAGCAGGAATTCGATCTCGATGTCGGCGACGATGCCATGGATCAGGGCGGCCGCGAACAATCGGTCGCGCAACAGCCGCGCGCCCTTGCGGGTCAGCAATGCCGCCGCCGCGTCCCAGCCATCGGCCCGCCCGCGCGCCAGCGCCTCGGCGAGCGGCGGGCGGCACTTCAGAAAGGCAAGTGCACCGTTGCACAGCGCCTGCCGGTCGATATACGCGAACGCGAACGCGGCTTCCAATCCGCGCGGCGAAATGTCGGTTTCCGCATCGAATTCGTAGCGCTGCAATAGCCCGGCGAGCAGCCGCGCGGCCTCCGGAAAATCCGGCCGTGACGCCAGCGCATGTGAGCAGCGCTCGACTGCTTCGGCGGCCTCGGGTCCCGTCAAAGGTTTACTCACCTTCAACTACTCCCCTGCCAGAGATCGCTTGCATGGCAAGACCATCCGTTTATCGTTTTGTCCCTCGACAGAGCAAACTCGACGGATTGGCCGCCCGCGCCGCCGAAGCCTGCAGCCCGTCCCGGCCCGATCGATAGGTATCGGTGCGTCGTGAACCGCTTTACTCCTCGCGTTGGCCCGGCACCGGGGTCGCCGCCTTCGGGCCCAGATGGATGGCTTTCTCCCGGCCGCCGTGTTTGGCGACCAAGGCATTCTGCATATTTTTCGCCGCGCGGTCGGTGGCGACGGGATCGCAAATATCGCGAAGGTGCCGTTCGTACTCGGTCACAATGTCACCATAGTCCGCTTCGCCGGCAAGATTGACGGTTTCTTCCGGATCCGCGACGAGATCATAAAGCTCCGCCTCATATTCGGCGTAGTAGACGAATTTGTAGCGCCCTTTCCGGATCATGAAAGCCCCCGACGGCGAGGAAGCGGCATGGTACTCGCTGAAAACGACCCTGCCGTCGTCGTCCGCCGCATTGGCGATGTCAAACCACGAAGCGCCCTTCAGGTCTTTCTCGTCCTCTATAAGGTCGAGGCCAACGCCATCCAGCACGGTTTGATAACTATCCAATAGTGATACCGGGGTTCGGCAGATTTTGCCGGCAGGCACCCCATCGCCGGCCATGATCAAGGGAATACCGGCGCTTTCTTCATACAGGTTGGATTTCCCCCACATGCCGCGGGTGCCGACATTGTCGCCGTGGTCGGAGGTGTAGATCACTCTGGTGTTGTCGGCCAGGCCAGTATCTGCAAGCGTTGCCAGGACCCGGCCAATTTGTGCGTCGATAAATGTACACAAACCGAAGTAGGCCGCCACCGCCATTCTTCGCCTCTCCGGCGTCAATTGACGGTCGATTTGCTGGAAATCGTCCATCCGCTGTAGCCAGGGGTGACGGACATAGCCGTTATCGGGATCCAGCTTTCTGGCCGGCAAATCCTCAAGGGGATACATATCGTAATATTCCTGGGGCACGACCAGGGGAAAATGGGGTGCGACAAACCCCAGATAAAGCACCCAGGGACGATCCGCGGGTCCGCCGGTACGGGCCGCCGCGGTGGCCTGTAGCCAGGCACAACCCTCATCGGCAATCGTCAAGTCGTACCGGTTGTAGTTGGATTCTCCGGGCCCGATCTCGTTCAGCATTTTTGACGGCCGTTCATCGGGCAATGGATCGCGGATCGAACCCCAAATCTGGCCGATACCATCCATGACATGCATGGGCATGATCTGTTTGGAAAACCCGGTGGGCATTTCCTCGCCGCGATAATGCAGTTTGCCAATGGATTCAACCCGCAATCCCTCGTCAATCAGCCGATGACCCCACCCCTTAACCGCGCCATCGTAGGGCATGGCGTTGTCCCAATACTTTGTTTCATGGGTGTATCGCCCGGTCGCGAAGGCGGCACGGGAGGGAATGCAAATCGGCGAGTTGGTGTAGGCCGAAGTAAACCGCGTGCCCTGGGCGGCCAACCGGTCGAGGTTTGGTGTCTTGACCTGGGCATGGCCATAACAGCCTAGCATCTTTGGGTTATGTTCATCGGACATAATGTAGAGGATATTTTGCGGTTTCATATTGATTGTCCAAACTCCATATTCATGCGCGGCATTCAAGCGCGGCGCTGGGCCCGCGGGCTTTCATCCATCAATCCCGCCAGATGATGCGCCAAACGTAGGGACATGCGCGCCTTCACTTCGTCATGCGCCGCACTGTCCCACAAATTTTGGGTTTCGTCGGGATCCGTCTCCAGATCATACAGTTCGCCCCAATCCTGTCCCGTATAGATCGTCATGCGGTAACGCTGATCGACCAAGGAGCGGACCCGCGCGGGCGCTTCAAAACCCAATCGCGCGCCATTGTCGTTGTATTCGATCAATAGGTCGTCCCGTAGCCCGGCCGTGCCGTCCAGGTTCCCCAAAAAGCTTTTGCCCGCAAGGCCCGCATAGGGCTCCAGGCCGACGCGAGAGAGAATAGAAGCCGATATATCGATGGTCGATGCCAGCGCCCCGGTTCGCGTGGGACGCCTGCTGTCCGGGTCCGACCAAATGAAGGGTACCCGGGTAATGCCGGCGAAGGGTGATACGCCCTTGAAAAGCATGTTGAAGTCGCCGAGATAGTCGCCATGGTCGGAATTGAAACACACAACGGTGTTGTCATGCAGGCCCTGCTGCTTCAGACAATCCATGATGTCACCGACCGCGTCGTCGATGCAGGTGATCATCCCGGCGGTCAGGGCCATGACCTGGCTTATATCCTCATCGCTGGCCATCATCGCCGTCTCCGGCGTCATCTGGCTGCCACCGATCCGCCACTGCTCGTGCAGCCAGCGCATGGGCGGTGTCGGGTTACGATGGGCCTGGTAGGGCAATCGGTTCTGGAAATCCTCTGGCCGGTACATGTCCCAATAACGGCCTGGCGGATTAAACGGGTGATGGGGGTCGGGAAAAGAGACGAAGGCAAAGAATGGCTGGTCCTTGTCGTTTTGTGCCGTCAAATAATCGATCGTGCGGTCGCGGACATAGGCGGTGGGATAAAGCGCCTCGGGTATGGGCGTGCGATAGGCCTGGGGGCTGGAATAATTGTGCGGCAATTCGTTGGCGCTATCGTACAGGTCGCGCCAGTTTTCCGCCCGCTCACGAAACCATTGTTCGTAGTGACCGCCGCAACGGTCGCCGTGCCGGGTGACCATATCCACATGCTGAAAGCCGTAATAGGGTGTTTCGAACACATAACGCCCATCCGACCCATAGTGATCGGGCTCTTCCTGGCCGTAGTCGTCGTCTGACCGCCACCAGGCTTCCCCATGGGAGGCACCTTCGTCCGTGACCGGCATAAGGGGCGCGCGGCCGGTGAAGGGCTGCAGATGGCTCTTGCCAATGCTTGCCGTGCGGTAGCCCGACGCCGCCAGCAGGTCGACAAAGGTAACCGCCGAACGTGGTAAAAAGCAGCCGTTGTAGCGCAGGCCGTGCACTGTCGGATAGCGGCCGGTCAACAGCGAGGCGCGGTTCGGCATGCAGACGGGCGAGGCAACGTAGAAGTTGTCGAACACAGTGCCGCTGTCGGCGATAGCGTCGATATGCGGTGTTTTGAGGACGGGATGGCCATAACACCCAAGCCAGTCCGCGCGCTGCTGATCCGTGATTAAGAACAAAAAATTTGGCCGCTCGCCCATCGGTCCTCCTGAAAAACCAATCCGAAGGCATTATCGACGTCAGGATTGAGCCAAAGCGGCACCCTTTATCGCTGCGCCGCCATGTGGCCGGCGCCGGCCATCGGTTTTCGGCCCTCGCACTACCGTGAAGGCCGTCCCTTGGGCGGCTATTGTAGTTCAACTTCAGGGGAAATCCAGACTGAGAAATTGGCGGCTTTTGATGCCGTGGACCGCACTTGCCAATCGGCATACCTTGATATGAGGGCAACCATGGACGATGCCGCCATGGGCCGGATTGATCCCACGGCCAGGTCAAGCAGCAGTGTTAATCACCCTCGACACATATAGCCACGAAATGCCCGGCCTGCACGAGGACGCCGCAAAAAGTATAGACGCGCTCCGGGGCGGAGTGTTAGACAACTGACGCACAAGCTGGGTAGCAAATGGCTGCAAATTGTTGCCGTGCACTTTTTGATCCAAGTGACGCCTACACGTAAGTGTTTGATTTTGCAGCCTCCGGAGGGGTGACAGAGTGGTCGATTGTGCCGGTCTCGAAAACCGGTGTACCTTT